>JAILZQ010000065.1 GCA_023512415.1 Geminicoccaceae bacterium
CCACGCTCTTCGGCGGCGGCACCGGGCCGGCGGCCGGTACCACCGCCACCACCTGCACGCCCGGCCCCTGGCACATCGGCAGAATGCTCCAGGCACTCGAAGCGTTCCCGCTGAATTTCGGCCTGTTGGGCAAAGGCAACGCGAGCCTGCCGCTCGGGCTCGTCGAGCAGGTCGAGGGTGGAGCCTGCGGCTTCAAGCTGCACGAGGATTGGGGCACGACCCCGGCGGCGATCGACTGCTGCCTCGATGTCGCCGAACGCTTCGACGTGCAGGTCGCGATCCACACCGACACCTTGAACGAGTCGGGCTTCGTCGAGAACACGATCGCCGCCTTCGGGGGCCGCACGATCCACGCCTTCCACACCGAGGGCGCCGGCGGCGGCCACGCGCCCGACATCATCAAGGTCTGCGGGCTCGCGAACGTCCTGCCCTCCTCGACCAACCCGACCCGGCCCTACACGATCAACACGGTGGACGAGCATCTCGACATGCTCATGGTCTGCCATCACCTCGACCCCTCGATCCCCGAGGACGTGGCCTTCGCCGAGAGCCGGATCCGCAAGGAGACGATCGCCGCGGAGGACATCCTGCACGATCTGGGCGCCATCTCGATGATGTCCTCGGACAGCCAGGCCATGGGCCGGGTGGGCGAGGTGATCGTCCGGACCTGGCAGACCGCGCACAAGATGAAGGTCCAGCGCGGCAGGCTGCCCGAGGAGACCGGCGACAACGACAATCTGCGTTGCCGCCGCTACGTCGCCAAATACACGATCAACCCGGCGATCGCGCAGGGTGTCGCGCATCTCGTGGGCTCGGTCGAGGTCGGCAAAATGGCCGATCTCGTTCTCTGGCAGCCGGCCTTCTTCGGGGTGAAGCCCGAGATGGTCATCAAGGCGGGGGTGATCGTGGCGGCCCCGATGGGCGATCCGAACGCCTCGATCCCGACCCCGCAACCGGTCCACATGCGACCGATGTTCGGCGCCTTCGGCCGGGCCTGCGAACAGGTGGCGGTGCATTTCGTGAGCGCTGCCGCCCTGGCCGGAGGAGTCGGTCGGCGCTGGGGCCTCACCCGGCCGCTCGAGGCGGTGCGCAACACACGGACCATCTCGAAGCGCTCGATGGTCTTGAACGATGCCACGCCGGTGATCGAGGTCGACCCCGAGACCTACGAGGTGCGCGCCGACGGGGTGCTGTTGACCTGCGAGCCGGCGGTGGTGCTGCCCATGGCCCAGCGTTATTTTCTTTTTTGAGGCCGGGGCACGGCATGATCCGGGCGATCGCGGTCGAACGGGAAGGCGAGGTGGTGGGCAGCGTCACGCTCGCCTACGACGATCGCCACCGGCGGCGGATGGCGATCCGCACAGATGCGGGCGAGACGATCCTGCTCGATCTGCCGCAGGCACACCACCTGCACGACGGCGACCGGCTCGTCCTCGAGGACGGCCGCCGGCTGCTGGTGCGGGCCGCCGAGGAGTCGGTGGTCGAGGTCGTCGCGGACGAGCCGCGTGCGCTCGCCCGCTTCGCCTGGCACCTCGGCAACCGCCACACGCCCGCGCAGATCCTGGCCGACCGGCTGCGGATCCGACCCGACCACGTGCTCGAGGCGATGCTCGAAGGGCTGGGCGCCCGGCTCGAGCCCAAGCGGGCGCCGTTCGACCCGGAGCACGGCGCCTACGGCTCGGGGCACGGACCAAGCAGCGGGCACCACCACGATCATGGATGAGGCGGCGCTCTACCGGCTCGTGACCTGGCTCTCGCCGGGCTTTCCGGTGGGCGCCTTTTCCTACAGCCACGGGCTCGAACGGGCGGTCGAGGTGGGCCTCGTGCGCGACGAGCCGGATCTCGTGGGTTGGCTCGAGGACCTGCTCGCCCACGGCACGCTCGGCCAGGACGCGATCCTCTTGGCCCGCGCCCACGCCGCGGTCGAAGCCGAGGACGAGGAGGGGTTCGCCGAACTGCGTGCCCTCGCCGCGGCCCTTCCCGCGACCGGCGAGCTGTTGCTCGAGACCACGGCGCAAGGGACGGCCTTCGCCCGGACCTGCCTCGCCGCTTGGCGCGATCCCGATGGTCGTCTCGCGCGGCTCGCGGGCGAGCCGGAGGGACCCCCACCCCTGGCCTATCCGCTGGCGGTCGGTGCGGTCGCCGCGGCCCACGGAGTCCCGCCGGCCCCGGCCCTCTTGGCGTTCCTCCAGTCGGTCGCGGCCAACCTCGTCTCGGCCGCCGTCCGGCTGATCCCGCTCGGTCAGACCGCGGGCCAGCGCGCGCTCGCCGCCCTCGAACCCGCGGTCCGCGCCGCGGCCCGGCGGGCCGAGCGTGCCGACCTCGACGAGCTCGGCACCGCGAGCCTGGTGCTCGACTGGTGCTCGCTTTCGCACGAAACCCAATACACGAGGCTGTTCCGCTCATGAGCCCGCACGGACCCTTGCGCGTCGGGATCGGGGGCCCGGTCGGCTCGGGCAAGACCGCGCTCTGCGAGGCGCTCTGCAAGGCCCTGCGCGACCGCTACGACATGGCGGTCGTCACCAACGACATCTACACCAAGGAGGATCAGCGGATCCTGACCGAGGCCGGGGCGCTGCCGGCGGAGCGGATCTTGGGCGTCGAGACGGGCGGCTGCCCGCACACCGCGATCCGCGAGGACGCCTCGATCAACCTCGCCGCCGTGGCCGAGATGCGCCGCCGCTTCCCGGGCCTCGAGCTCCTCTTGATCGAATCGGGCGGCGACAATCTGGCCGCGACCTTCAGCCCCGAGCTCGCCGACCTCACGATCTACGTAATCGACGTGGCCGAGGGCGAGAAGATCCCGAGGAAGGGCGGGCCCGGCATCACCCGCTCCGACCTCCTCGTGATCAACAAGATCGACCTCGCCCCCCATGTGGGCGCGCGGCTCGAGGTGATGGCGGCGGACGCGAGGCGGATGCGCGGCGAGCGGCCGTTCGTCATGACCAACCTCAAGACCGGCGAGGGTGTCGCGGAGGTGGTGGCGTTCGTGATCCGCGCGGGCGGGCTGCCCGAGCGCGGCTGAGCCGCCCGGCCGGCGGTTGCGCGCCGTCGGGCCTGGTCGTATGCGCGGGCGCGCTCGCCTCTGGGAGGGACGGAAGATGCCGCGCTTCGCCGCCAATCTCTCGATGATGTTCACGGAGGTGCCGTTCCTCGAGCGGTTCGGTCGCGCCGCGGCGGCGGGCTTCGAGGCCGTCGAGTTCCTCTTCCCTTACGAGCACCCGGCCGAGGCGATCGCCGCGGAACTCGGCCGGCACGGGCTCACCCAGGCGCTCTTCAACCTGCCACCGGGCGATTTCGCCAAGGGCGAGCGTGGGATCGCCTCGCTGCCCGGCCGCGAGGCGGAGTTCCGCGCCGGCGTCGAAACCGCGCTGCGCTACGCGGCCGCGACCCGTTGTCGGACGCTCCACTGCATGGCGGGGCTGTTGCCCGAGGGCGCCGACCGCGCCCGCCACGAAGAGATCTACGTCGAGAACTTGCGCCATGCCGCCCGGCGCTGCGCCGAGGCCGGCATCACGCTCGTGATCGAGCCGATCAACACGCGCGACATCCCGGGCTATTTCCTCAACTACCAGCACCAGGCCCGCCGGATCGTGGAGCGGGTGGGCGAGCCGAACCTGAGGCTCCAGCTCGACCTCTACCACTGCCAGATCATGGAGGGCGACCTCGCCCGGCACATCCGTGAGTTCGCCGACATCACGGCGCACGTGCAGATCGCGGGCGTGCCGGAGCGGCACGAGCCGGACCTGGGCGAGGTCCACTACCCCTACCTCTTCGCGGTCCTCGACGAGGTCGGCTACGGCGGCTGGGTGGGCTGCGAATATCGCCCGAAGGGCCGCACCGAGGACGGGCTCGGCTGGTTCACCCCCTGGCGGCGCCGCTGAGGAGGAACGCCCGGCTCAGAGGTCGGTGTTGCGGTAGAGTCGGTCGAGGGCGATCCGGTCCTCGAGCACGCGGCTCTCGAAGCTCGCCGCAAACACGAAGTCGCGGCCCGACCAACCGTCCGGCTCGCGCCACCAGACCTGTACCGCGCGGCGCTCGGAATCCACGAGCCAGATCTCGGCGACGCTGTCCAAGCTCTTGTAATCGTCGAGCTTGCGGCCCTTGTCGTCGGTGCGGGTGGACGGCGAGAGCACCTCGACGATCAGGAGCGGATCCCGCGTGATCTGGCTGCGGCGTTCCGGATTGCAGGTGAGGGCCACGTCGGCGATGGAAAAGGTCGCATCGTCGATCCGGATACCGGCCTCGATTTGGGCACGGCAACCGGAACGGCGCTCCAGGCGCCGGTCGAGCTCGACCGCGACGTTGACGGTGACCGTGCCGTGCTCACCCGACGGCGCGGCCATCATCCGCAGCCGGCCGTCGACCAGCTCGTACCGTCGGTCGGGTTCCCCCTCGAAGCGGAGGAACTCCGCGACGGTCATCGTGATCGCGTCGGGGTTCGTGGCCATGGCCCCGAACCTAGCATGGCCGGCTCAGCCGGGGAATCGGCGGCGCAGCTCCGCGACCTGTTCGGCCGTCAAGGGCCGGATCGGCCGGCCCTGGAGATGGACGAAGAGCTTGGCGGTCTCCTCGAGTTCCTCGATCGCGTGCACGGCGGCATCGAGCGAGGGGCCGGCGACGACCGGCCCGTGATTGGCGAGGAGCACGGCGTGGTGCCGGTCGGCCACCGCCTCGACGGCACTGCCGAGCGCCGGATCGCCCGGCGGGATGTAGGGCAGGAGCTTCAGCCGGCCGACGCGCATCACGTAGTAGGCGGTCAGGGGCGGGATCGGCTCCTCGGGGTCGAGCCCGTCCAAGAGGCTCACCGCGACCGACCAGGTCGAGTGGAGATGGACGACCGCGCCGGCGGAGGGTCGCGCCCGGTACATGCCGAGATGCATCGGCACCTCCTTGGTCGGCGGGTCGCCCGCGACCGCCCGGCCGGCGGCGTCGAGCCGAGCGAGGCGGGCCGGATCGAGGTCGCCGAGTGCCACGTTTGTGGGCGAGGCGAGGAAGCCGCCGTCGGGCAGGCGTACCGACAGATTACCGGAACTGCCGAAGGTGAGGCCGCGGGCGAACAGCGAGCGGCCGAGCGCGCAGAGCCGCTCGGCGAGCCGGGCCTCCTCGCTCACGGCATCACCTCGAAGGCGCGCAGGAAGAAATCGCGCCGACCGAAATTGCCGCTCTTCAAGGCCAGGGCGAGGCGTGGCCCCCGGCCGATCGTGACGGTCGCCGGCACGCCCGGGTCGATCTGCGGCCCGATCGCCAGGCCCTCGATGCCGAGGGCCTTGACGACCGCACCGCTCGTCTCGCCACCGGCGACCACGAGCCGGCGCACGCCCGCCGTCACGAGCTCGCGGGCGATCACCGCCATCGCCTCCTCCACGACCGCACCCGCCCGCTCGCGGCCGAGCTCGGCCTGGACGCGGCGAACCTCCTCGGGCGGGGCGCTCGCGTAGACGAGCACCGGGCCGCTCGGCAGATGCTCGCGCGCCCAGGCGACCACCTCGTGGAGCTCCGCGCCGCGCGCCAAGGCGAGCGGATCGAGCCGCCGCGCCGGCCGATGCTCGCGGAAGGCCTCGATCTGGGCGAGCGTGGCGGCCGAGCAGGACCCGGCCAGGACGACCGCCGGCCCCGGAACCGACGGCAGGGCCGCGGCCTCCGCACCCCGTTCGGGCAAGAGGCCCGCCCGGCGGAAGTTCGCGGGCAAGCCCATCGCCACGCCGGAGCCGCCGGTGACCAGCGGATGGTCGGCCACGGCCTCGCCGATCGCCAACAGGTCTTCGTCCTCGAGGCAGTCGACGATCGCCCAGCGGCAGCCCTCGTGCCGCCGCTCGGTGAGCCGGTCGCGGATGAAGGAGGCACCGCGGCGGACCGTCGGCCAGGCGACGAGCCCGACCTTGCGCGGGGTCTGCCGGCCGAGCACCCGGACAAGATCCGGATCGGTCATCGGCGTCAAGGGGTGGTGCGCCATGTGGGTCTCGGACAAGAGCCGGTCACCCACGAACAGATGGCCCATGTAGATCGTCCGGCCGGTCTCCGGGAAAGCCGGGCAGGCGACCGCGATCGGCGCGTCCAGCCGGTCGGCGAGCGCGTCACCGACCGGTCCGATGTTGCCCTCGCTCGTGCTGTCGAAGGTCGAGCAATATTTGAAGAAGATCTGCCGAGCGCCGGCGCGACGCAGCCAGTCGAGCGCCTCGAGGCTGTCGGCGACCGCCTCCTTGACGGGCGCGGTCCGCGACTTGAGTGCGATCGTCACCGCATCGACCTCGCCGACCTCGAGCGTGCCGCGCGGCACGCCGATCAGCTGGACCGTGCGCATCCCGTGGCGCACGAGCATGTTGCAGAGGTCGGTGGCGCCCGTGAAGTCGTCGGCGATCGCGCCCAACAAGAGCGGCATCGTCTCCTCCCGTCCCGGCTCCCGAGGCCTTTAGACCAAGGTGGCGCCCGCCGGGAGGGCTCTTGAACGCCACGCAGCCGTACCCATCTCGAAGCGCGGTCGGATGCCGCCGTCGGGTCCGGCCTTCGGACAATGGGCGTGTCCATGGTGGAGCGCCGAACCGTCGCGATCGCTCGATGGAGGATCAGATGACGACGATCGTTCTTCGTCCCTTCTACCGCACCGTCCGTGACTTCGACCGCTTGGCGAGCCGACTCGTCTCGAGCGTGGCGGCGGTCGACACGGGTCCCAGCTACGACATCTTGGCGACCGGCGACGACCGCTTCGCGATCATTCTCGCATTGCCCGGCTGGAAGCCCGAGGAGCTGTCGATTTCGGTCGAGAATGGTGTGCTTTCCGTCAAGGGTCAGCCGGCCGAGCCCAAGGGCGACGTGCGGGTGATCCAGCGCGGCATCGTGCGCCAGGCTTTCGAGCGTCGGTTCGCGCTGGCCGAGCATGTCGAGGTCAAGGGCGCCCGGCTCGACAACGGGCTGCTCGCGATCGAGCTGGTCCGCGAGGTCCCCGAGGCTTTGAAGCCGCGGACCATCGCCATCCGGACCAAGGGCGACGAGGCGGGCGAGCTCGCCAAGGCCGCTTGATCGCAACCGAGGCTCGTGAGAGGCAGAGGGGCGGCGGCCTCGGTCGCCGCCTCTTCGGCTGTCGGGAGACCCATCGATGAGCCGCTCGCTCTACGACGAGCTCGGCGTCGCCAAGGGTGCGAGCGAGGAGGAGATCACCCGCGCCTTCCGCAAACTCGCCAAGACCTGCCATCCCGACCTGCACCCGGGCGACAAGAAGGCCGAAGAGAAGTTCAAGCGGATCTCGGCCGCCTACGAGATCCTCTCCGACAAAACGAAGCGCGCGCGTTACGACCGCGGCGAGATCGACGAGCAGGGTCGGGAGCGGGCCTTCGCCGGTGGCGGCTTCCACCCCGGGGCCGGTGCCGGTGGGACCCGCTTCGAGTTCGGCGGGCCGGGCGGGATCAACATCGAGGAGATCCTGGGCGATCTCTTCGGCAGCCGGCGGCGGAGCGGTCGGACGGGCGGGCCGTTCGGCGGGGGCTTCGCGGGCGGGTTCGGCGGCGGCACGGGCGAGGACGTCAAGGTCACGATCGAGGTCGACTTCCTGACCGCCGCCCGCGGCGGCACCCGCCGCGTGATCCTGCCCGACGGCAGCGCCGTCGACGTCACGATCCCGGCCGGCACGAACGACGGGACCGTGCTGCGGCTCAAGGGCAAGGGCCAGCCCGGCCCGGCCGGTCCCGGTGACGCGCTCGTCGAGGTCAAGGTCGCACCGCACCCCCAGTTCGAGCGCAAGGGCCTCGACATCGTGGTCGACCAGCCGGTGCCGCTCGCCACCGCGGTCAAGGGCGGCAAGGTCCGGGTCCCGACCCTCAACGGGGAGGTGGCACTCAACGTGCCGGCACGCACCAGCTCCGGCACGATGCTCCGGCTCAAGGGCAAGGGCATCAAAGACCCGCGGACGGGCCAGCAGGGTGACCAGCTCGTCCGCGTGCTCATCGAACTGCCCAAGGAGCGCGAGCTCCTCGAGCTGATCGAGCGCTGGGCCGCGCACCGGCCGGCCTGAGCCGGAACGGGCCGGACGAACCGAGCGCAGCCGGGCCCGGGGCTCAGCTCTTGGCGAGGCCGAGCCGGCGGAGGACCTGCGCGGCCTTCGCTTCGAACTCCTCGGCGAAGGTGGCCAAGGCGGCCGGGCCGTCCCAGAGCGGCTGGACGCCCCGCGCCTTCATGGCCTCTTGGACCTCGGCCGAGGCGTGCGCCTTGGCCCCCGCCTCGGCGAGCCGCTGGACGATCGCGGGCGGCAGGCCCTTGGGGCCTACGAAGGCGAACCAGTTCTCGTAGGTCCAGTCCGAGCCCACCGCCTCCTTCACCGTCGGCACGTCCGGGAAGACCGGGGAGCGGACCGGGCCCATCACCGCGAGCGCCCGCACCTGCCCCGCCTCGATCAGCGCCTTGCCCTCGATCGGCGAGCCCGTGAACATGGTGATGCCGCCCGCCGCCAGGTCCTTGAGCGCGGGCGCGCCGCCGCGCGAGGGGATCCACTTGATCCGGTCGGTTTCCATCCCCTGGCTCGCCAGCAGGCCGGCGATCGCCATGTGCCAGGAGCCACCTTGGCCGGAGCCGGAGGCGGTGTAGGTGCCCGGCGGCGCCTTGCGCACCGCGTCCAAGAGCTCGGCCAAGGTCTTCCAGGGCGCGTCGGCCTTGACCGTCACCCCCGCCGGGATGACGGTGATCCGCGAGATCAGCGTGAAGCTGTCGGGCGTGATGTCGGCGAGGCCCACCGTCTTCAGGAAGGCGAGTTCGGGCGAGGCGACGCCGAGCGTGTAACCGTCGGGCTCGGCATTGGCGATCGCCGCGTGGCCGACCACGCCGCTGCCGCCCGAGCGGTTCACGACGTTGACCGGCACGCCGAGCTCCTTCTCGAGGCCGGCGGCGAAGATCCGCGCCGAGATGTCGGTCCCACCGCCGGCGTCCCAGGGAACGATGATCTGGATCGGGCGCTCCGGATAGGCGGCCAGAGCCGGCAGCGCGGCGAGCGCGGTCGCCGCCGCCGCGGCGAGAAGGGCGCGACGGTGCATACGAGCCTCCCCCGAAGTTCTTCGCCGTCGAGCATCACGGTGCGAGGCGGCCCGGCAAGCGGCGCGCACGCAGATCTCTCATCCCGTGGCGGGGCCGAGCCGCCAAAGCGCGCCGTCGGCGGCGTCGGTCAGCAGGTAGACGAGCCCGTCGGGGCCCATCCGCACGTCGCGGATGCGGCCGATCTCGTACTGCAGGAGACGGTGCTCTTTCACCACCTTGCGGCCGTCGAGCTCGAGCCGGACCAGCATCTGGGCGGCGAGCGCGCCCACGAGCAGGCTGCCCTTCCAGCCCGGGATCCGATCGGAATCGTAGAACGCCATGCCCGACGGCGCGATCGAGGGGGTCCACACCCAGATCGGGTCGACCACACCGGGCATGGTCTTGCCGCGGCCGATCGGCAGGCCCGAATAATCGACCCCGTGGGTCACGAGCGGCCAGCCGTAATTGGCCCCTTTCTCGATGACGTTGACCTCGTCGCCGCCGCGCGCACCGTGCTCGTGCTCCCAGAGCTCGCCGGTCCAAGGGTTGACGGCCAGACCCTGGGCGTTGCGGATCCCGTAGGCCCAGATCTCGGGCCGCACGCCCGCCCGGCCGACGAACGGGTTGTCGTCCGGGATCCTGCCGTCGGGTTCGATCCGGAGGATCGTGCCGGCGAGATCGTCGAGCTTCTGGGCGCGGTCCATCTCGCCGCGATCGCCGGTCGACACGTAGAGCTTGCCGTCGCGGCCGAACACCAGGCGCGAGCCGAAGTGCCGGCCGCCGCTGCCGGGCGGGTCGGCGGTCAAGACGACCTCGAGGTCGGCCAGGTGATGGCCGTCGAGCCGGCCACGCGCCACGCGCGTCGCGGCACCGTTCCCCAGGGGCGCGGCGTAGGCGAGGTAGACGAGCCGGCTCGTGGCGAAATCGGGTGCGAGCGCCACGTCGAGGAGCCCGCCCTGGCCGCGCGCCCAGACCCGGGGGACGCCCTCGATCGGCCGCGGGTCGATCCGGCCGGCCTCGTCGATCAGCCGCAGGCGGCCGGGTCGTTCGGTCACGAGCATCCTGCCGTCCGGCAAGAAGGCCATGCCCCAAGGATGCTCGAGCGGGCCCGCGAGACGAACGAGCTCGAATGCCGAGCCGTCGATCCGCAGCCGCTCGCCTGCCTCGGCCGCGAGCGCGCTCGCGCCCACGCCCACCTGCACACCGCCGCAGGAGGTGGCGAAACTGCCGAACACCGCGAGCGTGGGCAGGGTGCCGAGCAGGGTGCGACGCCGCATGAGCGTTCTCCTCGGAAAGGCGCGACAGAGACCGGGCGGCTGCCCGGGCGCTGCCAGGCAAAATAGGCTTGTCGAGCCCGCCGGGAACCTGCTTCTGGGCGCGCACGCGCGATCGGAGGCTCCATGGCGACGACGGCACCCTCGACCCTGCTCGATCTCTTGGCCGCGGGCCGCGACGGCGACCCGGCCGTCCTGGCGCCCGACCGCCCACCTCTCCCCTTCGCCGGCCTGCGCGCGCTCGTCCGCGAGGTCGCCGGGGCGCTGCGGGCGCGAGGGATCGGGCCCGATGACCGGGTGGCGATCGTCCTGCCGAACGGCCCCGAGGCGGCGACCGCCTTCCTCACGATCGCCTGTGCCGCGGCGACCGCCCCCTTGAATCCGGCCTACCGGGAAGAGGAGCTCGACTTCTATCTCGACGATCTCGGGGCGAAGGCCGTCCTGGTGAGCTCCGACGAGAAGGGTCCCGCGGTGGCCGTCGCGGCGAAGCGCGGGATGCAGCTCTTGCGGCTCGAGGTCCCGGGCGGGGCCGAGGCCGGACGGTTCACGCTCGGTACCGCGGCCGCGGCCGAGCCCACACCTTCGCCCGAGGCGACGGCGTTGCTGTTGCACACTTCGGGGACGACGAGCCGGCCCAAGCTCGTGCCCTTGAGCCACGCCAACCTCGTGGCTTCGGCCCGCCACATCGGTGCGACCCTCGCGCTCGGGCCCGCCGATCGCTGCCTCAACATCATGCCCCTCTTCCATATCCACGGGCTCGTCGCGGCGGTGCTCGCCTCGCTCGCCGCCGGGGGCTCGGTGTTCTGCACACCGGGCTTCAACGCGCTCCGCTTCTTCGCCTGGCTCGAGGAGGCGCGGCCGAGCTGGTACACCGCGGTGCCGACCATGCACCAAGCGATCCTCGCCCGGGCCGAGCGCAACCCCGAGGCGGTGGCCCGGTCCGGGCTCCGCCTCATCCGCTCGAGCTCGGCCTCGCTGCCGCCCCAGGTCATGCGGGCGCTTGAGACGACCTTCCGCTGCCCGGTGATCGAGAGCTACGGGATGACCGAGGCGGCGCATCAGATGACCAGCAACCCGCTGCCGCCCGCGATGCGCAAGCCGGGCTCGGTCGGCTTGCCGGCGGGTCCGCTCGTGCGGATCGCCGACCCGTTGGCGCCCGTCTTGCGCGGGCCGGGCGATACCGGTGAAGTCGTGATCTCGGGCCCGAACGTCACCCGCGGCTACGAGGCCAACCCCGACGCCAACGCCAAGGCCTTCTTCGAGGCGGAGGGACGGCGCTGGTTCCGGACCGGCGACGAGGGCTTCTTCGACGAGGACGGCTATCTGCGGCTGACCGGACGGCTCAAGGAGATCATCAACCGCGGCGGGGAGAAGGTGAGCCCGCTCGAGGTCGACGAGGTCTTGATGGACCACCCGGCGGTGGCCCAGTGCGTCACCTTCGCGATCCCGCACGAGAAGCTCGGCGAGGAGGTCGGCGCAGCCGTCGTCCTGCGCGAGGGAGCGAGCACGACCGAACAGGAGATCCGCGCCTTCGCGGCCACCCGGCTCGCCGACTTCAAGGTGCCGCGCAAGGTCGTGATCCTTGCCGAGATTCCGAAGGGGGCGACCGGCAAATTGCAGCGGATCGGCCTCGCGCAGCGTTTGGGGTTGGCCTGATGCGCATCTGTGTGTTCGGCGCCGGGGCGATCGGCGGCTATCTCGCGGCCAAGCTCGCGGCACGGGAGGAGAACGAGGTCTCGCTCGTGGCCCGCGGGCCGCATCTCGAGGCGATCCGCAAAAACGGCCTCGTCCTCGTCGAGGGCGAGCGGCGGACGGTCACCCGTCCGCGGGCGAGTGCCGATTCGCGCGAGCTCGGGGCGCAGGATTACGTCGTCGTCACCTTGAAGGCGCACCAGATCCCGGCCGCGGTGCCAGCGATCGAGGCGCTCTTGGACCCGGGGACGGCGATCGTATGGGCCGTCAACGGCGTGCCCTGGTGGTACTTCCACGGGCTCGACGGGCCCTGGCGGGATCGCCGCCTCGAGAGCGTCGATCCGGGCGGGGTGGTCTGGGACCGGCTGGACCCACGGCGGGCGATCGGCTGCGTCGTCTATCCGGCCGCCGAGGTCCACGAGCCCGGGGTGGTGACGCTCGTCGAGGGCGACCGGTTCTCGCTCGGCGAGCCCGACGGCACGCGCAGCGAGCGGGTCGAGCGGCTGGCCAAAGCGCTCGTCTCGGCCGGTCTCAAGGCGCCCGTGCGGCCCAAGATCCGCGACGAGATCTGGGTCAAGCTCTGGGGCAATCTCGCCTTCAACCCGATCAGCGCGCTCACTCGGGCGACGCTCGACGTGATCTGCGCCGATCCGCCGACGCGGGCGGTGGCACGCGCCATGATGGTCGAGGCGCAGGCGGTGGCCGAAAAGCTCGGGGTCCGCTTCGCGATCGACGTCGACAAGCGGATCGAGGGCGCGGCCGCGGTCGGCGCGCACAAGACCTCGATGCTCCAGGACCTGGAGCGCGGCCGGCCGATGGAGATCGACGCCTTGGTCACGGCCGTGCTCGAGCTCGCCCGCTTGGTCGAGGTGCCGACCCCGACGATCGCCACGGTCCACGCGCTCGTCACGCTCGAGGCGCGCGCCGCCGGCTGCTACCCGGCCTCCCGCTGAGGGCTCAATCCAAGAGCCGCTCCACACCCTGGGCGTAACGCTCGAGGGCGTGCCGGTCCTTGACGAGGATCTCGCCGCGGCCCTTGGCGATCACCCCGCGGCGGGCGAGTTCGCTCATCACCCGGCTCACCGCCTCCCGATGGGTGCTGACCTTGGCGGCCACGTCGGCGTGCTTGGGCGGCGGAGCGATCCGCCCGGGCCGCCCTCCCTCGCCGCCGCAAAGCCGCAGGAGCTCGGCGCAGATCCTGGCCGGCACCGGGCTCGCGAACTCGTAGACCCGCTGGCTCAAGGCGCGGACGAGCCGGGCGAGCTTCTTCAAGGTCGCCTCGGTCACCGCCGGCTCGCGCCGCAAGAGGGCGAGGAAATCGGTCGCGCTCATCGCGCCCACGAGCGAGTCCTCGAGGGCCACGACGTCGGCCGAGCGCGGCTCGCCGTCGATCGCCGCGATCTCGCCGAAGCTCGAGCCGGCACCGAGGTCGCGGAAGGCGACCTCGCGGCCGCTCTCGGCGAACATCGTCACGCGGACCGTGCCCGAGAGCACGAAATAGACCTCGCGGCCGGGGTCGAGGTGACCGACGATGGCCTGGCCGGCATCGTAATGGCGGACCCGGACCGTTGGCAGCACCGCCGCGAGGCCGCGCTCGTCGAGCCCGGCCAAGATGTCGACCCGAGCGAGCCGCTGGGCGAGCGGCATCGCCTCGACGAGCCGGGCCCCGAGCGGCGGCGGGCTCACGCGAGCGCCCGCTCGAGCCAGGCGAGCAGCGCCGGCAGCGACATGGCGCCGCTGGTCCGGGCCCGCTCGCGGCCGGCTTCGAACAGCACGAGCGTGGGGATCGACCGGATCCCCGAGGTCCGGGCGATCTCGGGCTCGGCCTCGATGTCGAGCTTGCCCACCCGCAGCCGCGGCTCGAGCCGGGCCGCCGCCTGCTCGAGCACCGGGGCCATCGCCCGGCACGGGCCGCACCAGGGGGCCCAGAAATCGACCAGGAGCGGCAGGTCGGAGCGGTCGCGATGCAGCGCCAAGGTCTCGGCGGTGAGGGCCACCGACCGGCCCTCGAACAGCCGGGCCGCGCACCGGCCGCACTTGGCCGCGGCCGCCGGCCGGTCGCCCGGTAATCGGTTGACCGTCGCGCAGGCCGGGCAGACGACGTGTCGCGATGCGGCCATCGGTCCCTCCCTCCGGGCCGTGAGATGGGGACGCGAGAGCTTCGGGTGAAGATCGTTCGGCACACGATTCAACTATAAGGAGAAACCTCGCGCCCGTCATCCCCTTGGAAAAGGATCGGGCCGGGCGCGCCGGCCGGCGCCACGCGGCCGCGGCTGCGGCTGCGGCTGCGGCTGCGGGACAGGGTTGAGGCTACTCTGGAACTCGCCTAGGAGGCTCCACGACGGGGTGAACCCGCTCGGAGGCGGGGCGATGCGCGGCACGGTCGTTCTTGTGGGAGCCCTGGCCGGGCTCCTCCTCGCGGGCTGCACGACGGTGCCGCCGGGCGCCGCCGATCGGGCGGAGGAGGAGTGCCGCGCCGAGGCGCGGGCCGAGGGCTTCCGCCAAATCGAGACGGACGCGTCGACCACCGGGATCGGCGACAAGGTCCTCGTGCGGATGCAGGCGGTGCGCGACGGCCGGAGCTATCGCGGCACCTGCACCTTCGACCGCTCGAGCCGCCGGGTCCGGCTCGACATGGAGCGCGCCGACGGCGACGATGGCCGGCTCGTCGAGCGTGCCCGGGAGGCCTGCCGCGAGGAGGCGATCGACCGCGGCTACGAAGTGCGCGGCACGAGCGACGTGCGGCGGGTCGGCGACACGGTTCGGATGAACCTGGAGCTGCGAAGGCGCGGCCGCTCTTACGAGGGCTATTGCCGCTACGAGGGCCGCCGCGCGGACCTCGAGATCCGCTGAGGCCGATCCGACCGCAACGGCCGCCGAGCACAGCTGGAGCCGATTGCCGAGGAGGCGACCGGCTCAACTGTAAGTCCCAAAATAGGGTGCGTCTCGTTACCGCAGGCTGTGGGCGCTTTCGCTGCGCCCGGGCTTGGTCCATCGTCGGCGCGATAGCCAGCGGATCGATAGACGCACCATGGTCGTGATCATCGGGACCGGACGCGGGCGCCCGCCGCAGGGTGGCGCGTCGGAGCGGCTCGTCGGGACGGTCGACGACGACGAGATCCTGGGCGACCCGTTCAGCGGCGAGAACCGCGCCGCCTTTCCCGACAACGGTCGCACGCTGGCGACGGGGCGCGGCGGCCGCGACACGATCCTCGCCCTCGAAGGCTCAGACCTGGTCCTGGGCGACGCCTGGATCGTCGAGGGTACGGGCCGCGGCGGTGCCGACCGGATCCTCGCCGGCGCGGGCCCCGATCTCGTCTTCGGCGACGCCCACCGGATCCGCGGCGCGGGGCGCGGCGGCAACGATCGGCTCCGGCTCGGCGAGGGCGACGACCTCGCCTCGGGCGACGCGCAGACCCTCGAGGGGACCGCCCGCGGCGGCGACGACCGGCTGGACGGGGGCTCGGGCTTCGACTTCCTCTACGGGGACGCCCGGTTCCTCCTCGAGGCGAGCCGTGGCGGCGACGATCGGCTCACCGGCGGGGCGCTGTTCGACCTGCTGCTCGGCGACGGCGAAGCCCTCGAGGGTGCGGCGGGTGGCGGGAACGATCGCTTGGCCGGGCTGGGCGAGGGCGACGAGCTCTACGGAGACGCGCAGAGCATGGGAGGCTCGGCACGCGGCGGGGACGATCGGCTGTTCGGCGGTACCGGGGCCGACTTCCTCGTGGGGGACGCGCTCTTGACGAGCGGCGAGGTCGCGGGCGGCCGCGATCGGCTGTGGGGCGGCGCCGGCAACGACCTGCTGGTGGGCGACTTCGCCTCGATCGCCGGCGGAGCGCGGTGCGGCGACGACATCCTGGACGGCGGCCCCGGCGACGACCAGCTCTACGGCGACGCCATCGATCCGGGCACCGATCCCTCGCTCGTGCGCGGGCGCGACCTGTTCCGCTTCGGCCCGAACAGCGGCCGCGACACCGTCCTCGACCTCGAGCTCGGCAAGGACCTCCTCGATTTCCGCGGCTTCGGTGGTGATCCGGCGGGCGTGCGCTTCCGCGACCTCGGCGCCGCGGTGCTGGTCGACCTCGACGGCACCGATGCGGCGATCCAGGAGGTGGTGCTGCTCGGGGTGAGCCTCGATGCGGTCCTGCGCGAGCTCGACCGGACCATCCTGTTCTGAGCCGGCCGGGCTCAGCCGGCCCGTGCCGGGAGGTGGCGGTCGAGTGCTGCCACCAGCCGCTCGACGTCCTCGAGGTCGTTGTAGACCTGCGGGGTGACCCGCAGATCGCCGCCCCGGCGGGAGACGAACACGCCCTCGCGGGCGAGCCGCTCGACCAGATCGGCGGGCGCCCCGGCCGGCAGCCGGGGGCGGCATCCTGGAGCGGCCGGGGCGGAGGGTGAAGGGGCGCGCCGACGCGCCGGCGGCGGATCGGGAGGGGCCGATGGATGGCACGCTCGTAGTGTTCGACCGGGTGGCATGCCGATAGACTGGGAGCCGCGCCGGCTGCGTCGCCGGATGTTCGCCGAGGAGGCGATCATGGAACGGTTCCTGGCCGAGACCGGTACGCCCGCCCGGAACGCCGGGCTCGACCGCGGCCGACCCTTCGTCCCGGCGGTGGCCGGGCTCGCCACCGCGAAGCGCCCGGGGTTCGCCAGCCGCCGGTGCCGCGCGCCCGAGCTCCTCGCCGCGGAGCTCGGAGTCCGCGGCCCGCTCGATTAAGCCGGCCGGTGCGTCGGCTCGCGGTCCGCCTCCTCCTCGCACTCGCCGCTCTGCTCGGCACCGCCCTCCTCGGGCTCGGTTGGCTGCTCCTCGCCTCGCTGCCCGAAGAGGAAGGCACGGTCGAGGTGGCCGGCCTCGACGGTCCGGTCGAGATCCTGCGCGACGAGCACGCGATCCCGGTGATCCGTGCGGTCAGCGAGCGCGACGCCTGGCTCGCCCTCGGCTTCGTCCACGGCCGCGATCGGCTGTGGCAGCTCGAGGTGACCCGGCGGATCGGCCAGGGCCGGCTCGCCGAACTCGTGGGTGAGAGGGCCCTGCCGCTCGACCGCTTCATGCGCACCCTCGGCCTCGCCCGCGTGGCGGAGGAGGGCCTCGCCGCCTACCGGCCGGAGGAGCGGGCCCTGCTCGAGGCCTATGCTTCGGGTGTGAACGCGGCGATCGCCACGGCCCGGCCGCTGCCGCCCGAGTTCCAGCTCCTCTGGCACCAGCCCGAGCCCTGGCGCCCGCAGGACAGCCTCCTGGTCCACCGCTTGATGGCCCTCGAGGTGGCCGGTGCTTGGCGGCGCGAGCTGCTGCGCGCCCGGCTCG
The DNA here is from genome assembly GCA_023512415.1 of Geminicoccaceae bacterium. Classification (GTDB taxonomy): domain Bacteria; phylum Pseudomonadota; class Alphaproteobacteria; order Geminicoccales; family Geminicoccaceae; genus JANXAZ01. The sequence continues at coordinate 17,272 of JAILZQ010000065.1, forward strand.
CCCGGAGGCTGAGCCCGGCCGATCTCGATCTGCTCCTCCCGAGCGAGGGACCGGGCGATCGGCCGAGCCTTTCGGAGGCCGAGCTTCCCGACGAGCGGCTCTTGGCCGGCCTGGAGACGGTCCTGCCGGCACTGCCGGGCGGGTTCGGCTCGAACGTGTTCGTGCTCGCCGGCACGCGCACCGCCTCGGGCGCACCGATCCTCGCGAGCGATCCGCATTTGCCGCTGCGCGCACCCGGCACCTGGTATCTGGCGGCGCTGCGAGCCCCGGGGCTCGAGGTGACGGGCGGCACGATCCCGGGTCTGCCGGCGGTGGTGATCGGCCGTACGGCGGGGGTCGCCTGGGGCCTCACCACGACCGGCGCCGACACCGAGGACCTCGTGCGGATCCGCCCCGTCCCCGGCGATCCGGAGCGCTATCTCGTGCCGGGCGGCAGCGAACCCTTCCTCGTGCGGGAGGAGATCCTCCGGGTCCGGTTCGGCGCGCCGGAGCGGCTGAGGGTGCGCACCACCCGCTTCGGCCCGGTGATCTCCGACCTCGTGGTCGCCGGCCCGGGCGAGCCGGGCGAGCTCTTGGCCTTGCAGTGGACCGGGCTCGACCCGACCGACCGGACTCTCGCCGCCGGCTTCGCCATGGCCCGAACCGGCGACGTCGAGGCGCTGCTCGCCGCCCTCGCCGACTTCGCGAGCCCGGTGCAGAACGTCGCCTTCGCCGATCGGTCGGGCCGGATCGGGCTCGCGGTGGCGGGACGGGTTCCCATCCGCCGCGCGGGCGACGGCCGACTGCCTGCGCCGGGCTGGGACGGCTCCGCCGACTGGACGGGCCGGATCCCGGCCGAGGCGCTGCCGCGCCGCCTCGACCCGCCCGGCGGGCTCGTCGTCAACGCCAACAACCGAGTGGTCGGCGCCCCGAACCCCCATCCGCTCACCGCCGAGTGGGACGGACCGGCCCGTGCCCGCCGCTTGCACGAGCTCCTCGACGGGCGAACGGGGGTCGACACGGAGCTCGCGCGGGCGATCCAGCAGGACCTCGTCTCGGCAGTGGCGCGCGAGCTCCTGCCCGTGCTCCTGCCGCTCGCCCGGGAAGGGCTCGCCGAGGAACACGGCGAGCCGTTGGTGCGCGACACGCTCGAAGCGCTCGCCGCCTTCGAGGGCACGATGGCCGCCGAGCGGGCCGAGCCGCTCGTCTTGGCCGCCTGGCTCGCCGGCCTCGGGCCGAGGCTGCGCGCCGACGAGCTCGGGCCCCTCGCCGTCGAGCTCGGCACCCGCCGGCCGGAGGTGCTGCGCGCCGTGCTGGTCGAGCGGCCGGCCTGGTGCGGCGGGCGAGCCGGCTGCGCCCGGGCGGTCGCCGGGGCGCTCGCCGATGCGGTCGGGGC
>JAILZQ010000066.1 GCA_023512415.1 Geminicoccaceae bacterium
GGGGCGGTCTCGCGGCCGTCGAGGGTGACGATCCGGCCGCTCGCCGCCTCGTGGTGGAGGAGGAAGCCGCCGCCGCCGAGCCCCGAGGATTGCGGCTCGACGAGGCCCAGCACGAGCTGGGCGGCGATCGCCGCGTCGGCCGCACTGCCGCCGCGCTCGAGGATCGAAAGGCCGGCCGCACTCGCCCGCGGATCGGCGGTGGCGATCAGGAGGCGCTCGGCGACCACGGGCCCGGCGGCGCCGGCCGGTCCCGCGAGGAGGAGCCCCGTGCCCAGCAGGGCCACGGCGAGCCCGATCGCGTACCGCCGAGACGGGCCGGACGGTTGTCGAGCCGAGGGGTTCCGGTGCATGAGGGCCTCCCCGTCGCCCGATCCCGAATCCGGGACGCGCGCCCCGCAGCCGATCGAGCCCTCCATGAGCCTTCCCACTCTGCGCATTCTGCCCGGCCACGACAAGCGTCTCAGGGGTGGCGGGCCCTGGCTCTACTCCAACGAGGTGCAGATGGACCGGGCCGCCAAGAGCCTGGAGCCCGGCAGCCTCGTGCGGCTCGTGAGCCACGACGGCAAGGCGATGGCGCTCGCCCAGTTCAACCCGCACTCCTTGATCTGCGCCCGGGTGCTGACCCGCAACACCGAGGCCACGATCGACACCCGGTTCTTGGCCCGCCGCCTCGAGCGCGCGCTGCAGCTCAGGAGCCGCCTGTTCGACAAGCCCTTCTACCGCCTGGTCCACGCCGAGGCGGACGGGCTTCCGGGCCTGATCGCTGATCGTTACGGCGAGATCCTCGTCCTGCAGATCAACACGATCGGGATGCAGCGGCTGGAGCCCCAACTGCTGGAGGCGATCGAGCAGGTGCTCGCCCCACGAGCGATCGTGCTGCGCAACGACAGCGCGATCCGCACCCTCGAGGGGCTTCCCGAGGAAGTCCGGATCGCCAAGGGCAGGGTGCCCGCCCGCGTCGAGGTCGAGGAGAACGGCGTGACCTTCCTCGCAGACGTGCTGCAGGGGCAGAAGACCGGCTGGTTCTACGACCAGCGCCCGAACCGGGCCTTCGCCGCGCGGCTCGCCCGGGACCAGCGGGTGCTCGACCTCTATTCCTACGGCGGCGGCTTCGGCCTCACCGCACTCGCGCAAGGCGCCCGCGAGGCGGTGCTGATCGACCGCGCCGAGGGGGCCCTCGCGCTCGCCCGGGCGAGCGCGGAACGGCAGGGCGTGGCGGATCGCACGAGCTTCCTCAAGAAGGAGGTGTTCGAGGCCTGCGAGGAGCTGGCCGCCGAGAAGGCCCGCTTCGGCCTCGTGGTCGCCGACCCGCCGGCCTTCGTGAAGAGCAAGAAGGACCTGGCGGTCGGCCTCCGGGGCTATCGCAAGCTCGCCCGGCAAGCGGCTACGCTCGTGGCCGAGGCCGGCTTCCTTTGCATCGCCTCCTGCTCGCACCAGGTGAGCGAAGAGGATTTCGGCCGCGAGGTCTTCGCCGGGATCCGCGCCGCCGGACGCGGTGCGCGGCTGCTCTACCGCGGCTTCGCCGGCCCCGACCATCCGGTCCACCCGGCCTTGCCGGAGGGCGCCTATCTCAAGTTCCACGCCTACGCCCTGGACTGACCGGCCGCTTCAATCTCGAGTTGTTGAATGTTGCAAAGATTAAAACTATAAAGGGAGCCCGGAAGGCTGTCGCGCGGGCCATGCGCCGCGGAGGTCGGCATGCGGGCGGAGACGCGGGATCGGCGAGCCGAGGCGGAGCCGGCAGGAGACGGGCCGCCGCTCGCCTTGAAGGGCATGGCGCGGCTCCTGGCGCTGCTCGACCGGCCGGTCGGCGAGGCCGAGCTCGTGGCCGCCTGGCCGGCGGTCGGCGAGCGGCCGGAGCCCGAGGACCTCGTCCGCCTAGCCGGCCGGCTCGGGCTCGCCGCCCGGCTCGAGCGGGTGCGCGGCCGGCGCGCTCTCTCGGCCTTGCCGACCCCTTGTCTGCTGTTCGGCGAGCGGCCCGAGGAGGTGTGGCTGGTACGCGCGCGGACCGGCCAGCATCTTGTGGTGGTCGATCCGGCGAGCGGCGCGAGCACGGCGGTCACGCCCAAGAGCCTCGCCGGCCGCGCCCGTCGAGCGTTGCTGTTGCGCGTCGAGGCGGTGCCCCGGCCGGCGGCACTCGGCCGCGATCTCGTGCTCGCTCGGCTCGGGCCGGCGCTCGGCGAGGTGGCGCTCGCCTCGGTCGTCTTGAACCTCCTGGCGCTCGCGACGCCGATCTTCATGATGACCGTCTACGACAAGGTGATCGGCCACGGCGCGCTCGCCACGCTCGACGTCTTGGCGGTGGGCATGCTCACCCTCCTCGCCTTCGAGCTCGTCCTCAGGGCCTTGCGGGCGCACGTCGCGAGCCACACCTGGGCGCGGGTCGAGGCGGCGCTGGGCAGCGAGGTGGTCCACCACCTCCTGGCCTTGCCCTATCGGACGCTCGCGGGTTCGGGCTCGACGGCGATCGCCGAGCGGCTGCGCGAGCTCGACCAGCTGCGCGGCTTCCTCACCGGCCAGCTCCCCCTGCTGCTGGTCGACCTCGCCTTCGTCGGGCTGTTCGTGGCCGCGCTCCTCGTGATCGCCCCGAGCCTCGGCTGGCTCACCCTCGCGGTCCTGCCGCTCTTCGTGCTGCTCTCCGCCGTGGCGCACCGCCGCCAGGAGCGGCTCGGGCGCGCCGCCAACCGGGCCGCCACCGCCAAGCAGGCCTGCCTCGCCGAAGCCTTCGGCCAACCGCTCACGGTCAAGGCGCTCGCCCTCGAGCCCGTGGTCGAGCGGCGCTTCGAGCGGCGGCTGGTCGAGGCCGCCTGGACCGGCTTCCGGGCGCAGAGCACGGCCGGCCTCGTGGGCGGGACCGCCCAGGCGCTCCAACACCTCACCGCGCTCGCGCTCGTCTACGTGGGCGCCCGCCAGATCGTCGCGGGCGAGCTCAGCATCGGCGCGCTGGTCGCGGGCTCGATCCTCTCCGCCCGGGCGGTGGCGCCGATGCGCCAAGTGTTCGGTGCGTTCCACCAGCTCCAGCAGGCGCGTTCGGCCTGGAGCCGGCTCGGCGCGGTGCTCGCCGAACCGGTCGAGGCGCTGCCCGGCAGCCGGCCGGTCACGCCGGCGCTCGTCGGCCGGCTGCGCGTCGAGGGGGTGCGCTTCACTTATGCGGAGGACCGCCCGCCGGCGCTCGACGGGGTCGATCTCGAGGTGGCCCCGGGCACCATGCTCGCGATCCTGGGCCCGCCCGGTTCGGGCAAGAGCACGCTCCTCAAGCTGCTCTTGGGCCTCGAGACGCCGCAGGAGGGGCGGGTCACGATCGACGGTCACGATCTGCGCCGGCTCGCCCCCGCCGAGGTCCGCGCACAGATCGGCTGCGTGCCGCAGGAGCTCGAATTGTTCGCCGGCACGATCGCCGAGAACATCGCGATCGCGGCGCGCGACCGTTCCTTCGCCCGGGTCGTGGCGGCGGCGAAGTTCGTGGGCCTGCACGACCTCGTCCAGCGCCTGCCGGAGGGCTACGAGACCCGGCTCGGCGAGCGCGGGCAGGGCCTTTCGACCGGCCAGCGCCAGCTCGTGGCCCTCGCCCGGGCGCTCGTCCGCAACCCGCGGATCCTCCTCTTGGACGAGGCCACGAGCGCGCTCGACCCGCCGACCGAGGCCGCGCTCCTCGCCAATCTGCGGCGCGCCGGCTCGGGCCGCACGATCCTGCTCGTCACCCATCGGCCGGCGGTGGTCGAAGCGTGCGACCGGGCGGTGCTGCTCGAGGGCGGGCGGATCGTGAAGGAGGGGCCGCCGGCCGAGATCCTGGCTCTGTTGCGCGCCCGCACGGCCGGCCGGAGCGGGCTGCAGGCGGTCACCTGAGGAGCGCCGGGCGGTGCACGCGGGCGACCGGGCCGGGCTGTTCCACGACGCCCGCTCGCTGCTCGAGAGCCGCACCTCGCCCTGGGCCGGGGCGCTCGTGCTCGCGATCGCGGCCCTTCTGGGTGCCGCCCTCGCTTGGTCCGCCTGGGCCGAGGTCGAGGAGGTGGTCACCGCCACCGGGCGGGTCGAGCCCGCCGGCAAGGTCAAGCTCGTCAACCATCCGCGGGGCGGCCGGGTGGCCGAGCTCTTCGTGCGGAACGGCGACCGGGTCGCGGCCGGCGCCGCGCTCCTCCGGCTCGAGGAGCCGAGCGAGCAGGGAACCTACGCCGAGCTGCTCGGCCGCTGGCAGGTCAAGGCGGTCGAGGCGGCCCGGCTGCGCGCCGAGGCGGAGGGTGGGCCGATCGCCGTCGACCCCCAGCTCGCCCGCGAACGGCCGGACCTCGTCGAGGGCCAGGAACGGCTCAAGGCGGCCCGCGCCGCGGCCCTCGCCGCCCGCCGCGAGGCCGCGCAGAAGGCGGTCCAGACGCGCGCCAACGAGGTGCGGAGCGCCGCGGCCGAGCAGGCGCGGATCAAGAACAGCCTGGTCCTCTTGCGTCAGCAGCTCGAGGCCGTGAACGAGCTCACCGAGCGCGGGCTCTACCCCAAGCTCAAGCAGGTCGAGGTTGAACGCCAGGTGGCCGCAGCCGAAGGCGAGCGGGCCAAGGCCGAGGCGGCGCTCGCCGCCGCCCGGGCGGCCCTCGCCGAGGCCGAGGCGCGGCTCGCCGCGCTCGAGCAGGAGGCCAAAAGCGAGATCCTCGACGCGCTGCAGCGGACGGTGGCCGAGCGCGACCGGCTCTACGAGCAGGTCGTGGCGCAGGTGGGATTGCTCGACTCGCTGCTCGTGCGAGCCCCGGTCGCCGGCATCGTCCAGGACCTCGCGGTGACCGGGCCCGGCCAGTCGATCGGTGCCAACGAGCCGATCCTCCGCCTCGTACCGGAGGGCGAGGGACTGGTGATCGCCGCCCGGGTCGCCAACGAGGACATCGGCAAGGTCCGCCCCGGCCTCGATGCGGTCGTCAAGGTCCGCACCTTCGACTTCCTGCGCTACGGTACGCTCCCGGGCCGGGTCGTCGAGGTGGCGGCCGATGCGAGCCCCGACCCGCAGGGAGGGCCCGCGAGCTACCTCGTCACGGTCGTGACCGCGCGGCAGGAGCTCGGCAGCCGGCCGGGCGAGCTCGCCCTCGGCTCGGGCATGCTCGTGGACGTCGACCTCAAGGTCGGCGAGCGGACCATCCTCTCCTACCTCACCGATCGGCTCTGGCGGGCCAAGGAGGAGGCCTTCCGCCGGGGCTGAGGCGGCCCCGCCGCGGTTCCTTCAGCCGCGCTCCCGCTGCGGGCCGGTCATGGCGATCACCGAGACCCGGCCGTCCGGATGCTTGGCGAGGGTGAAGATCCGCTCGTCGAAGCCCGAGCACCAGGAACCACCGCCGCGGCGCGGGAACATCTCCTCGTCGAGGCCGAAAGCTCGGTCCTCCCAAAAATAGCGGACCCGAAGGACGAGTTTTTCGGGGGAGTCCTCGACCGTCTCGATCCGGGCGATCGCCATCTCCGGCCTGAGACAGGTGGCGTTCCGCTCGAAGGCGTAAGTCTCGTAGAAGCTCTCGATCGCGAACTCGACGCCGCGATAGGCTCCGAGTTCGGGATTGCGCGGGGCGCAGGCGGCGAGGAGAGCGCCGGCCAGCGCGAGCGCGGGGATCGTTCGAGCGATGACGAAGCGCATCGGTTCATTCCGCGGCACGCCGGTCGAGCGCGCGGGTGGGTCCGCGCACCGGCAGGGTCACCTCGAACATAGTCCCGTCGGGGCCGGTGCGGGCGAGCGAAATGTCGCCCCCCTGGGCGCGCAACAGCTCGCGACAGATCGCGAGCCCGAGGCCCGAGCCTTGGGGCTTGCCGGAGCGGGCGAAGCTCGTGAAGAGCCGCGCGCGGACCGCCTCGGGCACGCCCGGGCCGTCGTCCTCGACCGCGATCGACACCGCGCCCTCGCGGGACCGGGCGGAGAGCCGGATCGTCCCGGCGCGACCCTCGAGAGCCTCGCGCGCGTTGCGCAGCAGGTTCGCGAGCACCCGGTGGAGATGGTCGCGGTCGGCCTCGACCTCGAGCCCGGGCGGGATCTCGGTCGCGAAGCCGAGGTTCGCGGCCCCGGCCAGGGCTTCGCTGCGCACCTCCTCGACGAGCGGGGCGAACGGGAAGCGCTCGAGCCGCGGCGGCCGCGGCCGGTCGCGGGCGAAGGCCAAGGTGTCGGTGCACAGCCGGATCGCCCGGTCGAGGCTCGCCACGAGGCGCGGGGCGATCTGCCGCACGGCCGGATCGGCACTCTTTTCGAGCCGGTCGGAGACGAGCACGGCGGAAGCCAGCATGTTCTTGAGGTCGTGGGCGAGCTCGCTCACCGCGGCACCCAACGCCGCGAGCCGGGTCTTCTCGGCAAGGGCCTGGCGCAGCCCGGCCCTCATGCGGACGAGCTCAGCCTCGACGATGCCGAGCTCGTCGCCGCGCGGGTTGCCGGGCTCGGGCTCGGGCTCCTCCGGGCGCAGCCGGAAGCGCTCGAGCCGGGCGGTCAAGACCCGCAGCGGCCGGACCACGAGCCGCCAGAGACTCGCGACGAGCAGGACCGCCACGAGGAGCGAGAGGAACACGCTCAAGGTCACGATGCGCCGGGAATAGTCGAGCATCGCCGCGCGCAAGGGCGCTTCGGGCACGATCACGTCGATCACCGTGCCGGGCTCGCGCGGCGAGGGGACGACCACCCGCAGCCGACGGTCGGGCTCGGCCACGAGCACGGCGAGCGCGTCCCGGACGAGCCGCCAGGGCGTCCGCTCGGCCAGGTCGACGACCCGGTCGACCGGCTGGATCCGGCCGAGCATGAGTTCGGCCCCGTTGCGCCAGAGGGTCACGGCCGACACCCCGGCGTAGCGCAACAGCCGGCCCTCGAGGGCGGGGTCGAGGCGACCCTCGGGGGCAGCGTCCAAGGCGAGCGCGGCGAGCTCGGCCGCAGCGAGCCGCTCCTCGAGGAAGACCAGCCGGAAGCGGGCGATCGAGGGCAGGTAGATCAGCACCTCGCCCAACAGCACGAAGAGGCAGGTCAAGAGCAGGATGCGGGCGGAAAGCCCGCGCCCGAGCCGGGGACGGAAAGCCGTCTCGGCCATGCCACCTCGCGCCTGCCCTTCGGGCGGAGCCTCCTGCGCCGCGCGCGGGATCGGGTCAAGGTGCGGCGTTGATCGCCCAGTCGTAGGCGTGGCCGTCGATCCGCTCGTATTGCTGCAGGACCATGGCGAGCGGCGGGGCGGCATACGCGCAGAGATGCTCGACGACCGCCCGGTCGTTCCCGTCGAAGTCCTCGACGAACCAATGATAGATGCTGGAGACGAAGAGCTTGCCCCGGTCGATCCGCACCGCACGCGGGTGGTTGACGAACTCGAAGCCGGCCCGGTCGAGCTGGGCGTCGAGCCGGTCGGCCCGATAGGGCTCGAGGGCGAGGTCGGGGCAGCCCATCGACGCGCAATTGACCGCGTAATGGATGCGCGGGTCGCGCCAGATCGGCCGCAGGATCCGGTGCTCGATGTCGTCGAGCGCGAGCGGCTCGCCCTCGACCGCGATCAGCCGCGCCCCCCAGGGCCCGTCGGCGAACAGACCCGGCGAAATGTCGATGTCGCGGATCGAGCGGACCGGCCAATGGTCAAGCACGACCTCGAGGGTCAGCGCGTTGTAAAGATTGATCCAGAATGCCATTTGCTCGGGCCGGGACAATCGCGAGACCGCCGTCGCGGAAAGCGCGGCCAGGTAGGCCTCGAGCGCCGCCCGTTCGGCCGGCCCGACGTCGCGGTAGGCGACCAGCCGGCGGCCGTCCGGCTGGGGGCGGAGGAGGTGCTGTAGGAGCGCGGCCCAAGGCGCGTGGTCGACGCGCAGGGTGGAGCCCGGCTCGTGGGCTTCCCAGCGCGGCCATGGGCGGGCTTTGGGCGCCGCTTTGGCGGGGCGGCCGGCCAGGGCCGGGAGCGGGCCCGTGGCGAGCAGGGCGAGGACGGCACGACGAAGCGGCACGGGCGGCTTTCGGCTCGTGGTGAACGATCGGCAGATCGGCCGCGAGCCCCGCGGGGTCCAGTCGCCCGCGATCACGATGCGGCGAGCGGCCGCGGTTTGACAGGCCGGCGGCCGGCCCCTATATCCCGCCGGGTCGCGAGACGCTCCCCGAGACAGAGGTGATTCGTGAAGCGGACCTACCAGCCGAGCCGGCTCGTGCGCAAGCGCCGCCACGGCTTCCGGGCGCGCATGGCGACCAAGGGCGGCCGCCAGGTGATCGCCCGGCGCCGCGCCCGCGGGCGCAAGCGGCTCACGGCCTGAGCCCGGACGGCCGCGGTGGCCGGCCGCAGCTCGTCGGGCTCCGCCGCCGCGCCGAGTTCCTCGCCGCGGCCAAGGGCCCGCGTCTGCACATGCCGGCCTTCGTGGTGCAGATCGGCCGCCGGCCGGAAGCGCCCGAGCGGGCCGGGATCGGCCTCACGGTCACCAAGAAGCTCGGCGGGGCGGTGGTCCGCAACCGGATCCGCCGGCGGCTGCGGGCGGCGGTCCGGGCCGCCGCGGACGCGCTGCGGACCGGCGGCGTCGACCTCGTGATCGTGGCCCGGCAGGCGGCGCTCACATGTCCCTTCGACCAGCTCGTCGGCCAGCTCCGCGAGGCTTTCGCGCGCATCCGGCGCGGCTCCGCCCGGACCGGCTCCTCGGCCTCGTCCTGATCGGCCTGGTCGGCCTCTACCGTTACCTCCTGTCGCCCGTGCTCGGCCCCTCTTGCCGCTTCCTGCCGACCTGCTCGGAATACGCCCAGGAGGCGATCGGCCGACACGGGCCCTGGTGGGGCGGCTGGCTCGCCGTGCGGCGCATCGCCCGCTGCCATCCCTGGGGCGGCTCGGGTTACGATCCAGTGCCCCCCGCCGTCGGGTCCGCCGACCGCCCCGGCGCCCGCGCGACGTGAGCGCCACCGAAGCTTCCGGGAGCCCGCCCGCACGATGATGGGTGATCAGAAGAACCTCGTCCTCGCGATCGTGCTGTCGGTCGGGATCATCTTGATCTTCCAATATTTCTACGAGATCCCGCGACTGCGCGAGCAGCAGGCCCGGCAAGCCGAACTCGCCCGCCAGGCGGAGCTCGCCGAGACGGCCCCGACCGTCCAGCCGGGTGCCGGTGCGCTGCCACCCGGCCTGCCGGGAACGACCCCGACCGGGACCGCGGGCGAGGCCGGGGCGGGCGGCCCCCGGCTGCGGCTCGACAATGGCCGGCTACACGGCTCGATCGCGCTCACCGGGGCGCGGATCGACGACGTCACCTTGGCCGACTACCACGAGACGCCGGACCGCACCTCCCCGGAGATCCGGATCTTCTCGCCGGTCGGCACCACCCACCCCTATTTCGCCGAGTGGGGCTGGATCGCCGCCACGCCCGGCGTGACCGTGCCCGATTCGCGCACCCTTTGGCAGGCCGAGACCGACCGGCTGACCGCGGAACGGGCGGCCCGGCTGCGGTTCGACAACGGCCAGGGCCTGGTCTTCGGCAAGACCTTTGAGGTCGACCACGATTTCATGATCACCGTGCGGCGGACCGTCCGCAACGACGGGCGGGAGCCGGTCACCCTCTATCCCTACGGACTCGTCAGCCGCTGGGACACCCCGCCGACGCTCGGATTCTTCATCCTGCACGAGGGCCCGATCGGGGTGCTCGACGGCACGCTGCAGGAGATCGACTACGACGATCTGCAGGGCGGCCGCCCGCAGACCTTCGAGAGCACCGGCGGCTGGCTCGGCATCACCGACAAATACTGGCTCGCGGCCCTGGCCCCGGAACAGGACCGCAAGCTCACGGCGACCTTCCGCTGGGTCCCGATCGACGGCCGCGACCGCTACCAGGTCGATTTCCGGGGCGAGCCGGTCGTGGTCGAGCCGGGCCGCACGGTCGAAGTCGTCGATCGGCTGTTCGTCGGGGCCAAGGAGGTCGACAAGCTCGACCGCTACGGCGAGGCCTACGGGATCCCGCTGTTCGATCGGGCGGTGGATTTCGGCTGGTTCTATTTCCTGACGAAGCCGATCTTCCACATCCTCCACTTCTTCTACAAGTGGACCGGCAATTACGGGGTCGCGATCCTGCTGCTCACGCTCCTCGTCAAGATCGCCTTCTTCCCGCTCGCCAACAAGTCGTACAAGGCGATGAGCCACATGAAGAAGCTGCAGCCGGAGATGATGCGGCTCAGGGAGCTCTACGCCGACGACAAGGTCAAGATGAACCAGGAGCTCATGGCGCTCTACAAGCGGGAGAAGGTCAACCCGATGGCCGGCTGCCTGCCGATCGTCGTGCAGATCCCGGTGTTCTTCGCGCTCTACAAGGTCCTGTTCGTCAGCATCGAGATGCGGCACGCACCGTTCTTCGGCTGGATCGAGGACCTCTCGGCGCCGGATCCCACCAGCATCTTCAACCTCTTCGGCCTCTTGCCGTTCGACACGCCCGCCTTCCTCACGATCGGGGTGTGGCCGATCCTCATGGGCGCGACGATGTGGCTGCAGCAGCAGCTCAACCCGCAGCCGGCCGACCCGGTCCAAGCGAAGGTCATGAACCTCTTGCCGATCTTCTTCACCTTCCTGTTCGCGACCTTCCCGGCCGGGCTCGTGATCTACTGGACCTGGAACAATCTCTTGTCGATCGGCCAGCAGTGGCTGATCATGAAGCGGATGGGCGTCGCGCCCGGTTGAGGGCCGGCGGGGAGGGGAGGTGGCCGTCGACGCCGCAGCGGAGGCCGAGGCCCGGGCGCTCGAGGCCGGGCGGCTGCTGTTCGCCCGCCCGGTGCGGTTCCTGTTGGGCGTCGCCCGCCTCGACCAGCTGCCGCCCGCGGGCCCGCCCGAGGTCGCCTTGGCCGGCCGCTCGAACGTCGGCAAGAGCTCGCTCTTGAACGCGCTGGTGGGCCGGAGCGGGCTCGCCCGCACCTCGAACACGCCCGGGCGGACGCGCGAGCTCAACTTCTTCGATCTCTCCGGCCGGCTCGTGCTCGTCGACATGCCGGGCTACGGCTACGCCGAAGCACCCAAGGCCGTGGTCGAGGCCTGGACCCGCCTGGTCTTCACGTACCTGCGCGGTCGGCCGGGCCTCGCGCTCGTCTGCCTCCTGGTCGACGCCCGCCACGGCCTCAAGCCGAGCGATCGCGAGACGATGCGCCTTTTGGCGCGGGCCGCGGTGCCCTATCGGGTGGTCCTCACCAAGTGCGATCTGCTGCGCCCGGCGGCCCTCGAGGCTCGGCTCGCCGAGCTCCGCGCCGAACTCGCCCGCGCCCCGGGCGCGCTGCCCGAGCCGCTCGCCACCTCCGCCCGCACCCGAGCGGGGATCGACCGGCTGCGCGCCGAGCTCGCCGCCAGGGCCGCACCGGTACCCGCCTCCTCCCCCGCGCCCGAGCCCGGAGAGCCCGCATGAGCCCGGACCACCCGCCGCCCGACATCCAGCGGATCGCCATGACGCTGATCGAGGCGCTGCCCTACATGCGGCGCTACCGGGGCGCGGTCATGGTCGTGAAGTACGGCGGCCACGCCATGGGCGACGAGAGGGTCGCGGCCGACTTCGCCCGCGACGTCGTGCTGTTGAAGCAGGTCGGGATCAATCCCGTGGTGGTCCACGGCGGCGGGCCGCAGATCAAGGCCATGCTCGACCGGCTCCAGATCCGCTCGAGCTTCGTCGACGGGCTCCGGGTGACCGATGCGGCCACCGTCGAGGTCGTCGAGATGGTCCTCGCCGGGCGGATCAACAAGGAGATCGTGACCGCGATCCAGAACGCCGGCGGCATGGCGGTGGGCTTGTGCGGCAAGGACGGCCGGCTCGTCGAGGCCAAGAAGCTCACCCGGACCCGGCGCGATCCGGGGAGCGCGATCGAGCAGGTGGTCGACCTCGGCTTGGTGGGTGAGCCCACGCGGGTCAACACCCACGTGCTCGACGTCTTGACCGAGAGCGACATCATCCCGGTGATCGCGCCGATCGGCGTGGGCGAGGACGGGCAGACCTTCAACATCAACGCCGACACCGTGGCGGGTGCGGTCGCGGGTGCCCTGAAAGCGCGCAAGCTCTTGATGCTGACCGACGTCAAGGGCGTGCTCGATGCCGACAAACGGCTCGTGCCCACACTCGACGCGGCGACCGCCCGGGCCTGGATCCGCGACGGTGTGATCTCGGGCGGGATGATCCCCAAGGTCGAGACCTGCCTCGCCGCGGTCGAGCAGGGGGTCGAGGCGGCGGTGATCCTCGACGGCCGGGTCCCGCACGCGATCCTCTTGGAGCTCTTCACCGAAGGCGGCTTCGGGACCCAGATCGTCGCGGCCGGCTGAGCCTCCCGGCGTTCACTCGCGCAGCGAGAGGATCCAGGCCGCGACGTCGAGACGTTGGCGGTTGCCGAGCGGCGGCGGCGGCATCTCGGGGTGCGGCGGGGCGATCAGCCGGTCGGCGAGCGCTCCCACATCCGTCCACTTCCGGGCGATCGCGGCGAAGGTCGGGACGCCGTCCGGCACCGGCCCGCGGGCGAGGCCGGGGACCAGATGGCAATTCGAGCAGAGCTCGACGGCGAGCGCGCGGCCGGCCACCGGATCGCCCGGCTGGGCCCACGCGATCGCTCCCGAAGCGCAGAAGAGCGCGCCGCCCAGCATTCCGACCAGCCGCACCGCCGACCTCCGTTCGAGTCACCGCAGGCGCTTTCGCACACGGATGGCGCGAGAACAAGCGATCGACCGGACCCCGCGCGTCCGTCGACCGGGGTTCGAGCACGCCGCCGGCGCCGACCGCGGGACGAGCGGTCCGGACGGGCCGGCCGGCCCGGCGGGCGGAGCGGCGAACCGGCTGTGGACGGCCGCGCGCCGTGGTAGGCTCGCGACGGGTGGCGGAACGAGGCGGGAAGGAACAGGCTGGATGACCCTGGTCGAGGCCCTGTTGCGCGCGCTCGAGGCGCGCGGGGTGCGCGAGATCTTCGGCATCCCCGGCGACTTCGCGCTGCCCTTCTTCGAGATCGCCGAACAAAGCGCGATCCTGCCCGTGCACACCCTCTCGCACGAGCCGGCGGTGGGCTTCGCGGCGGACGCCGCGGCGCGCTTCCGCTCCGCCCCCGGCGTGGCGGCCGTCACCTGGGGGGCGGGGGCCTTCAACATCGTCAACCCGGTGGCCGCGGGCTACGCCGAGAAATCGCCCGTCGTCGTGATCTCCGGCGCCCCGGGCCGGCACGAGAGCCGCTCGGGTCTGCTCCTCCACCACCAGGGCCCGCGGCTCGACACCCAATACCGGGTGTTCGAGGAGATCACCGTGGCGCAGGCCCGGCTCGACGATCCACGCAGCGCGCCGGCCGAGATCGCCCGGGTGCTGCAGGCGGCCGTCGAGGAGAGCCGGCCGGTCTACCTCGAGATCCCGCGCGACATGGTGGCGGTACCGGTCGAGCCGGTCCCGGCACCCGTGCCTTGGCCGTTCGACCCCGAGGCGGTGGCGGCCTGCGCCGATGCGATCGTGGACCGGCTCGCCGCGGCCGAGCGGCCGGTCCTCCTGGTCGACGTCGAGATCCGCCGCTTCGGCCTCGAGAGCCGGGTGGCGGCCCTCGCCCGCACCCTCGCGATTCCCGTGGTCACGACCTTCATGGGCCGCGGGCTCCTCTCCGAAGCCGATGCGCCGGTCGTCGGCACCTATCTGGGTGCGGCGGGCGATCCGGCGGTCGCCGAACTCGTCGAGGGCTCGGACGGGCTCCTCCTTCTGGGCGTGATCCTCTCCGACACGAATTTCGGGGTGAGCGTCGGCAAGCTCGACCTGCGGCGCACGATCCGCGCCTGCGACCGGGCGGTGGCGATGGGCTTCCACGTCTTCCCCGACATCCCGCTGCGGGCGCTGGTGGAGGCCCTGCTCGAGCGGGCCCGGCCTCTGGGGGCGGCGGTCGCGGCACCGCGCCCGGTCGTGCCGCGTGGGCTCCCGGCCGACGACCAGCCGATCACCCCGGACGACATCGCCCGCGGCCTCAACGACCTCTTCGCCCGACACGGAGTGATGCCGATCGCCTGCGACGTGGGCGATTGCCTGTTCACCGCCATGTCGCTGGACCACGGCCCGCTCACCGCCCCGGCCTATTATGCCGGCATGGGCTACGGCGTGCCGGCCGGGATGGCAGCCCAGCTCGTGACCGGCCGGCGGGTGCTCGTGCTCGTGGGCGACGGGGCGTTCCAGATGACCGGGTGGGAGCTCGGCAACTGCCGCAAGCTCGGCATCGACCCGATCGTGCTCGTCTTCAACAACCGGAGCTGGGAGATGCTGCGCGTGTTCCAGCCGGAGAGCCGCTTCAACGACCTCGACGATTGGCGCTTCGCCGAGGCGGCCGCGGCGCTCGGCGGGGAGGGGAGGCGCGTTGCGACCCGAGCCGAGCTCGCCGCCGCGCTCGAGGCGGCGGTGGCGCGGCGCGGCCGGTTCCAGCTGGTCGAGGCGATGATCCCGCGCGGGGCGATCTCGAACACGCTGCGCCGCTTCGTCGAAGGCGTGCAGCGCCTGCGGCGGGCGGCCGGGTGAGCGGCCGGCGGGACGTGCCGAGCGAGCCGGCGCGCGAGGGTGCTGCCGAGCGGCAGGCGGCGCTCGCGGGCTGGACGCTCAGGATCGCCGCGCTCCTCCTCGCCGCGTTGGCGTTGGTCGCCGGTGGGTTCACGCTCCTCGGCGCCCCGGTTGCGGGCCTCGCCCTGGGCCTGCTCCTGGCCGTAGCGGGCGGCTTCGTGGCGGCGTTGCCGTTCCTTTCGGGGCGGACGATCCAGCGCGTCTTCCGGGCGCTGTTCCGGCTCCTGTTCCGGCTCGAGGTCCGGGGTGCCGAGCAGTTCGGGAAGGCCGGTGCGCGGCGGATCCTGGTCGCCAACCACGTCTCCTTCCTCGACGGGCCGCTCCTGCTCGCCGCCCTCGACGAGATCCCGGTCTTCGCGGTCTGGCACGATTGGCTCGCCCGCTGGTGGCTCGCCCCCTTCCGCACACCGCTGCGCCTCGTCGCGATCGACCCCACGAAGCCGCTCGAGGCGCGGCGCCTTGCCGAGCTCGTCGCCGGCGGCACCCCGCTCGCGATCTTCCCGGAGGGGCGGATCACGGTGACGGGCGGGCTCATGAAGATCTACGCCGGCCCGGCCTGGATCGCCGACCGGGCGGATGCGACGATCGTCGCGGCGGCGATCACCGGCGCGGAGCGGAGCTTCCTCTCGCGGCTCGGCCGCGGCCAGGTGCGGCGGCGGCTCCTGCCGAAGGTCCGGGTGCGCTTCTTCGAGCCGCGCCGGCTCGCTCTGCCCGAGGCCTTGCGCGGGCGCGCCCGGCGGCAGCGCGCGGCGACCCTTCTCCACGACCTCCTGGTCGAGGCGCTGTTCCGTACGGATGTGCGCCCGGCGAGCCTGTTCGGGGCCCTGCTCGAGGCGAGGCACCGGCACGGCGGCGGGTTGGCGTTCGCCCGGGACGTGCGCGGCACCCGGCTCTCCCTCGGCCGGCTGGTGGCGGGCGCGCTCCTGCTCGGTCGGCGGCTCGAGCGGGAGACCGCGCGCGGCGAGGCGGTCGGCCTCTTCCTGCCCAACGCCTGCGCCACGCTCGCCGCCTTCATGGGGCTGCAGGCGATCGGCCGGGTGCCGGCGATGCTCAACTACGCCGCCGGGACCCACAACCTCCTCGCGGCCCTCGAGGTCGGCCGGGTCGGCCTCGTCCTCGCCTCGCGCAGCTTCGTCGAGCAGGCCCGGCTCCAGCGGGAGATCGAGGCGGTGGCCAGTCGCGCCCGGGTGCTGTTCCTCGAGGACCTGCGGGACGAGCTCGGCAGGGCTGCGCGGCTGCGCGCGCTCCTCGAGGCAGCGTGGGCCCATCGCTTCCACCGCCGCTTCGCGGTCCACGAGGGGGAGACCGCGGTCCTCCTCTTCACCTCGGGCTCGGAAGGACGGCCCAAGGCCGTGGCACTCTCCCACGCCGCCCTGCTCGCCAATGCCGCGCAGGTCGCCGTGCTGTACGACTTCGGCGCCCACGACCGCTGCTTCGCGGCCTTGCCGCTGTTCCACGGCTTCGGCCTCTTGGGCGGGCTCGTCTTGCCCCTGCGCACCGGGACGCCGGTTTTCCTCTATCCCTCACCCTTGCACTACCGGACCGTCGCCGAGCTGGTCTACGGCACCGACTCGACGATCCTCTTCGGCACCGACACCTTCCTGCGCGGCTACGCGCGGGTCGCCGATCCCTTCGACTTCCGCTCGCTGCGCTACCTCTTCGCCGGGGCCGAGCGGCTGCAGGAGGAGACCCGGCGGCTCTGGCAGGACCGGTTCGGGGTCCGCGTGCTGCAGGGCTACGGGGCGACCGAGACCGGGCCGGTCCTCGCCGTCAACACGCCGCACCACAACCGGCCGGACACGGTCGGCCGGTTCCTGCCCGGGATCGACTGGCGGCTCGAGCCGGTCGCCGGCATCGAACGGGGCGGGCGGCTCTTCGTCCACGGCCCCAACCTGATGCGCGGCTATCTCGATCCGGCGCACCCGGGCGCGCTCCTGCCGCCGCCGGATGGCTGGTACGACACAGGTGACATCGTCGCGGTCGACGATGAGGGCTACGTGACGATCCTCGGTCGGGCCAAGCGCTTCGCCAAGGTCGGCGGCGAGATGGTGAGCCTCGCTGCGGCCGAGGAGCTCGCGCTGCGCGCCGCACCGGAGGAGACGCACGCCGTGCTGGCCCTCACCGATCCCAAGAAGGGCGAGCGGCTCGTCCTGGTCACGACCGCGCCGCGGCTCGCCCGCGCCGATCTCGTGCGGGTGGCGCAGGAAGTGGGCGCGAGCGAGCTCGTGCTGCCGGCCGAGATCGTTCCGCTCGAGACGCTGCCGCGCCTCGCGACCGGCAAGCCCGACTATCCGGCGATCGCCCGGCTGTTGGCCGAGCGGGCCGCCGCGTCGCCCGGTTCGCCGGGCAGCTGAGCCCCGCTCAGGCGGCGAGCGCGGTCGGCTCGCCGCGCACCGACTCAAGGTACCAGCCGCGGTCGCGGATGATCGCCACGCCCTCGCTCGCGAAGCCGTTGAAGGCGGTTTTCAAGGCGTTCGAGTACGCGCCCATCATGCCGACTTCGAGCCAGTCGCCCTCGCCCACCTCGCGGACGATCCGGTGCGGCCCCGGCATGCTGTCGATGCTGTCGCAGGTCGGGCCGTAGAGGTCGAAGGCCGCGGTCTCGCCGACAACGGGACCCGACGGGCGGACGAGCCGGATCGGGAACTGCGGGCCGATCCACTTGAGCTCGGCCAGGTTCCCGTAGACCCCGTCGTTGAGGTAGAGCGCTTGGCCACGGCGCAGCTCGACCCGGGTCAGCACCGAGGCGCCGTCGGCGACGAGCAGCCGGCCGGGCTCGCACTGCAACCGGCAGCCGAGGCCGTGCGCCACCACCGCGCCGACGATCGTGGTCACGAACGCCTCGAACTCCGGCTCGTCGCCCTTGTAGAGGGCCGGGAACCCGCCACCCACGTCGAGATGCTCGACCCCGCCCACGGCATGCGCGACCTCCGCGGCGATCGCGATCGCCCGCTCGAAGGCCTCGCGATCGACGCATTGCGAGCCGACGTGAAAGGTGAGGCCGAGCTCGGCCGCCATGCCGCGCGCCCGGCGCAAGAGGCGGACCGCCTCCTCGCGCTCGACGCCGAACTTGCCGGTGAGCGAGAGCAGCGAGCCTTGGCCCGGCACGGCGAGCCGCAGGAACAGCTCGAGGTCGCGCGCCCGGTCGGTGGCCGCCACGATCTTGGCGAGCTCGTCCTCGTGGTCGAAGACGAAGCGGCGCACACCGTGGCGGTGGTAGGCCTCGGCGATCGCCTCCGCACTCTTGACCGGGTGCATGAAGTGGCAACGGGCCTGCGGCAGCAGGCGGCGCACGAGGCGCACCTCGCCGATCGAGGCGGTGTCGAAGTGGCGCACGCCACCCCGCCAGAGCGCCTCGAGGACGATCGGCGTGTCGTTGCACTTGACCGCGTAGAGCACGTCCCCGGGGAACGCGGCCACGACCCGCCGGGCCCGCGCCTCGATCAGGTGCGGCCGGACGCAGATCACCGGGTTCTCCGGGGAGCGCAGAGCGAGCAGCGCCGCGGCGCTGCCGAAGGTGTCAGCCATACCGACCTCCCAACCCCTGGGGGAGTCAAGACGATCAGTCAGCCGCCGCCGCGCGCGCCGCAGTGCTTGGGCTTCCTTCTCGGGACCGCGCATATGGGGGCGATCGCAGCCCTTGTAAAGAGCAAAAATCCCCGCGACCGAGCAAAGCGTTAGGCCGACCCGGCGGAGCCGGCCCGTCTCCCGGTCGGCCGTGGCAGCCGCGTGGCAGCCGCGGCGACGCGGCCTCCGCCCGGGGCGG
>JAILZQ010000067.1 GCA_023512415.1 Geminicoccaceae bacterium
CGTGTGGGCGGGAGAAGTGGAGCTGAACGGCCAGTGCTTCCAGCTTGCCGAGGGGCTGGTGATCGAGCAGGCGGCCGCATCCTTGCGCTCCCGCGAGCTCCAGGAGCGGATCGGCCGGATCGCCGCCCGCGCCCGCGCGGTCCTCGCCGAGCTCGAGAGGGACCCCAAGGACATCTCTCGGGCGCGGCGTTTCCTCGTGACCTATCTCGACGGCACCCGCGACGTGATCGCCAAATATGCCGAGCAGCAACACGAGGTCGCCGGGACCGCGCTCGGCGAGAATTTCCGTCGCGTGCTCGACACGATCGACAAGGTTTTCGGCGAGCAGATCGAAGTTTTGAAGCGCGACGACCGGCTCGACCTCGAGGTCCAGCTCGAGGTGCTGGAGACGCAATTGCGGCGCGAGGGCGTGCATTGAGGGGGCGGCCGGACCGCCGCGGGCCCGGGACGTGATCGACCGAGGAGAGGGAAAGAAGCGATGAGCACCAACACGAACGAGCCCGCGAACCCACCGCCGCTCCCGCCGGCGGCCCCGGCCATGGCGACCGCACCGGCCGCGCCGGGGGAAACGCCGGCCGAGCGGCTCGGCACGGCGATCGCCACCCTCGGTGCGGAGGTCGTCCAGGACCTGCAGATCAAGCTCGACGGGCCGATCGAGCAGCAGATCCGCTCGGTCCTCGCCGAACTCGACATGGCCAACACGAGTTCGGTGATCTTCTTCGGCGCCAAGGCGCAGCAGCAGCTCGCGACGGTCTCCGAGCAGATGCTCGAGAAGGTCAAGGTCAAGGACGTCGGCCCCGCGGGTGATCTGTTGACCGCGATGGTCCAGAAGCTCAAGGAGTTCGACGTCCCGAACGTCCAGCCGGGCGAGAAGCCGGGGTTGTTGGCCCGGCTCTTCGGTATCAAGAGCGAGATCGAGAAGTTCCTCGGCGAATACGACGAGGTCAAGGCCAAGATCGAGCAGATCACCAACGACCTCGAGCGACACAAGACCAAGCTCTTGACCGATGTGACCTATCTCGACAGACTGTACGAAGCCAATCTCGAATATTTCCGTACCCTCGAGGTCTACATCGCTGCCGGGCGGGCCAAGCTCAAGGAGCTCGACGAGCAGGTCATCCCCGAGCTCGCCAAGAAGGTCGAGGAAAGCGGCGACATGGTCGAGGCGCAGAAGCTGCGCGACATCCGCAGCGCCCGCGACGACCTCGAGCGGCGCGTCCACGATCTCTTGCTCACCCGTCAGGTGACGATGCAGAGCCTGCCCTCGATCCGGCTCGTGCAGGAAAACGACAAGTCGCTGATCACCAAGATCAACTCGACGATCGCCAACACCGTACCCTTGTGGAAGCAGCAGCTCGCCCAGGCGATCACGATCTACCGTTCGGGCAAGGCCGCCGAGGCCGTGAAGGCCGCCTCCGATCTGACCAACGAGCTGTTGCGCGCCAACGCCGAAAACCTCCAGAAGGTCAACGTCCAGGTGCGCGAGCAGGTCGAGCGCGGCGTGTTCGACATCGAGGCGGTGAAGCAGGCCAACGCCACCTTGATCGCGACGATCGAAGACAGCTTGCGGATCGCCGACGAGGGCAAGAAGCGCCGCGCCCAGGCCGAACAGGACCTCGTCAAGCTCGAAGAAGAGCTCAAGCAGGCGCTGGCCGCGGCCTCGGCCCGAGCGAAGGCGGCGCCGCCCGCGGCCGGGCCCGCGGTCTGAGGCGCGGGCGGGCCGGGAGGCGGGGCGGTGGTCTTCAAGAAGCTCCTCGGCGAGTTCGTCGACGTCATCGAATGGCTCGACGATTCGCCCGACACCATGGTCTGGCGCTTCGAGCGCCACGGTAACGAGATCAAGTACGGTGCCAAGCTCACCGTGCGCGAAGGGCAGATGGCGGTCTTCGTCAACGAGGGCGAGATCGCCGACGTCTTCGGGCCCGGGATGTACGAGCTCTACACCCGCAACCTGCCGATCCTCTCGACCCTGCAAGCTTGGCCGCACGGGTTCCAGAGCCCGTTCAAGGCGGAAGTCTATTTCTGCTCGACTCGGATCTTCACCAACCTCAAATGGGGAACCAAGAACCCGGTCATCCTTCGCGATCCCGAGTTCGGGCCGGTCCGGCTGCGCGCCTTCGGCACGTATGCGATCCGGATCAAGGAACCGGCCGTGTTCTTGCGCGAGGTCGTGGGTACCGACGGCCATTTCACGGTCGACGAGATCTCCGACCAGCTGCGCAACCTGATCGTCACCCGGTTCGGCATGGTGCTCGCGGGCTCCGGGATCCCGGTGCTCGATCTCGCCGCCAACACCGAACAGCTCGGCACCTACGTGGCCGGCCGGCTCGCACCCGAGTTCGCCAATTACGGGCTCGAGCTCGTCTCGCTTCTGGTCGAGAACGTCTCGCTCCCGCCCGAGGTCGAGCAAGCGCTCGATCGGCGCACGGCCATGGGGGTGGTGGGCGATCTTTCGCGCTACGCCCAGTTCCAGGCCGCCGAGGCGATGCGGGCGGCGGCGCAGAACCCGGCCGCCGCGGGCGCCGGCCTCGGCCTCGTCGTGGGCCATGCGCTCGGCGCCCAGCTGGCGGGACCTTGGGGGACGCGCCCCGCCGAGCCCGCCGCGGTCCCGCCGCCCCCTCCCCCGCCGCCACCGCCCGCCAAGAAGTGGCACCTGGCCGAGGGCGGCAAGGCCAGCGGACCCTTCCCGACCGAGGAGCTCGCTCGGCGGATCGCCGCCGGGACGTTCCACCCGACGACGCTCGTCTGGTCGCCGGGGATGGCGAGTTGGCAGCCGGCAGCCGAGCTCCCCGAGCTCGCCCCCCTCTTCGGAACCGTCCCGCCGCCGCTGCCGGGCAAGGCCTGAGCCGGCTCGCGCGGCAGCCGATGCGCGTCGGACCCTGGGGTCGCCGCGTCGCGACCGACGCAGGCGCGGGTGGTACGACGCCGGTCGCCGCCCCGGCACCGGCCACTTACGTGTGCGAGCAATGCGGCGCGGTGCTGGCCTACGAGCCCGGCGCGCAAACGCTGGTGTGCCGCTATTGCGGCCACGCGAACCGGATCCGAACGGTCGAGCGCGCGCCGATCGAGAACGAGCTCGACCCGGTGCTCCGGCGCTTGCCGCCGGAGCCGCCGGTTCCGCCGCCGATCCCCCGCAAATGCGCCCAGTGCGCTTACGAGTTCACGTTACCCGCGGGCCGGCACGCTGGCCCCTGCCCGTCCTGCGGCAGCCCGTCGGTGGCCGACCCCGCGGCCGTGCGGGCGATCGCGCCCGACGGCGTGCTGCCCTTCGTGATCGCCGAGCCGGACGGCCGGCGGCTGATCCGGCAATGGCTCGAAGGACTCTGGTTCGCGCCCTCGCGGCTCGCCCGGGAGGCGCGCACGGGCGGAAGGCTCGAGGGTCTCTACGTGCCGCATTGGACCTTCGACGCCGAGAGCCGGAGCTGGTATCGGGGCCGGCGCGGCGACGTCTACTATGAGACCCGCTGGGTCGAGCGGGTGGTCGACGGGCGGCGGGTGCGGCAGGCGGTGCAGGTGCCGAAGATCCGCTGGACGCCGGTCGAGGGGCGGCTCGCGCGCGATTTCGACGACGTGCTCGTGGTCGCAGGCGACGAGTTGCCCGAGCGCCTGGTCGAGCGGCTCGAGCCTTGGGACCTGCAGGGCCTCAAGGGCTACGGGCCGGATTATCTCGCGGGCTTCGCGAGCGAGCTCTACAAGCGCTCGGTCGCCGACGCGCACGAGGCGGCCAAAGCGCAGATGCGCGCGGTGATCGAGCAGGACGCCAAGATCGCGATCGGTGGCGATCAGCAGGTCGTCGAGCGGCTCGACATCGCGCTCTCGAACGAGACTTACAAGCTCGTCCTGCTGCCGATCTGGGTCGCGAGCTTCAGGTTCATGGGCAAGGACTATCGCGTCCTGGTCAACGGTCGAACGGGTGAGGTCCACGGCGAGCGGCCGTGGAGCCTCTGGAAGATCCTGGGCGCGGTCCTGCTCGCGCTGCTCGTGCTACTCGGTCTGTTCCTCGTCGGCCGAGCGGGCTCCGGCGGGTTGGAGTTTTAGGGCGCGAGGGGGCGCCGGTTGCGCGGCAGGCCCTCGATCTCGCGGCCGAGGAGCGGGATCGCGACCCGGATCGGCACGGGCTCGGGCGGCCGCCAGTCACGGGCGCGGTAGAGCACGAGCTCCTGGTCGGGCAGCGGGCGGTAGGGGACGGCGCGGACCGGGACCCGGGCGAGCTCGACGAAGCGGTCGGAGGCGAGCACGCGTTCGAACCGGGCCATGACGGAAAGATCGGTCCAGAAATCGGCTTGCGCCACGACCAGATCGACCCCTTCGCGCGCGAGCCGTTCGGCGATCTCCGCTTCGCTCAAGGGGTTCTCTTTCACGCCCAAGGTCCGGCGGGCCTCGACCTCGAGCAGGAGCTTGTCCGCGCGCAGGACCGCGAGGTCCTCGCGGCCGCTCGCCTTGAGCCAGAAGACGAGGGTACCGTCGCGTTCCCCCGACACGAGCACCGTGGAGCCGGGCCGGGCGAGGGCCGCGGCGGTGGCGGCCGCCTCGCGATAGCCGGTGATCGCGGG
Source organism: Geminicoccaceae bacterium (assembly GCA_023512415.1). GTDB lineage: Bacteria > Pseudomonadota > Alphaproteobacteria > Geminicoccales > Geminicoccaceae > JANXAZ01. The sequence goes on from JAILZQ010000067.1 coordinate 4,554, forward strand.
TGGTCGCGCGAGCAGGAGGCCCTGGGCGAAGCCCGTGAGGCCCAAGAGCAGGGCCAGGCGGCCGGCCCAAGGAGCGGGCACGGTCCGGGCGAGCGCGAGCAGGCCCAGGGCCGCGACGGGCGGGAGGAGGTGGAGCCCCTGGCGATCCTCCTTGAGCGCGGTGAAAGAGAAAAAGAGGTAGGCGCAGAGGAGCCAGCCCAACAGGAAAGGCAGCTCGCGGGCGAGCGAGCCGTCGCGCAGGAGAGCGGGCAGCCGGAGAAGGAAGAGCAGCGCCACGAGCAGGAGCGCGAGTCCGCCCATCCGCGGCAGCTCGAGCAGGTACCAGACCCAACTCACGGCCTCGCTCGGCTGCAGGGCGAGGTCGCCGGCTCCGGCGAGGTTGGCGACGTTGTGCCGGCCGAAGGCGGCCTGGTGGGCGACCCAGGGCAGGACCGCGGCGGCCATCAGGAAATGCGCGCGGCGCACCGAGCGGTCGCGGAGCGCCGCGGGGCCGAGGCGGAGCCAGGCGGCGAGCGGCAGGAGCGGCAGGGCGTAGACGGTCGTGAGCTTGGTCCAAATACCGGCGGCAAGCGCGGCGGTCCCGCCCCACAGGCCCGCGCGCCGCCCGTCGCGCAGCCAGGCGAGGAGGCAGGCCGCGGCGAGGGCGGGAAAGGCGGCCGAGGGGATCTCGAGCATCACCTGCCGTGCCCAGAAGGCGATCGCGGGCGTGCCCAGGACGAGCAGCGCACCACCCACGGCGCCGGCTTCGCCGAGCTGCGGCCGGAGGATCGCCGCCACGGCGAGGCCGAGAAGTAGGGCGTGCAGGGCGACGGGCAGGAGGCTCACGCCTTCCGACACGCCGAAGGCCGAGACGAACGGCAGGCTCACCACGTAAAAGAGCGGGGGGTAGAAGAAGAAGGTGAGCGCCGGCCAAGTGAGATAATAATCGAAGGCCCACTGGACCGGATGGCCGAGCGGCAGCTCGCGCAGCGCGTCGGCCAACAGCACTGCGTTCATCGCATGGCGCGGCGCATCGGCCCAAAGAAAGCCGTCCGGGGCCGGCGCGGTGAACCAGAGCGCGGCCGCCGCCGCGGCGACGAGCAGCGCGCCGGCGAGCCGGGCCGCGGGGGCGAAAGGGTCGCTTCCGGGCGAGCTCACGAGGCGAGTGAATAGAGGTCCACGGGCTCGGCCACGAGGTCCCAGGCGAGCCGCGTGCAGACCGCGAGCGTCAGGAGCGCGAAGAGCACCCGGAGCTGCTCGCCGCGAAGCGCACTGCCGGCGCGCGCGCCGAGCTGCGCGCCGACCACCCCGCCGACGATCAACAGAAGCGCGAGCACGATGTCGACGGTGCGGTTGTTGTAGGCGTGGAGGAAGGTGGTGAGCGCGGTCACGCAGGCCACCTGGAGGAGCGAGGTGCCGACCACGACGCGGGTCGGCATGCCGATCAAGTAGATCATCGCCGGGATCATGACGAAGGCGCCACCGACGCCGAGCACCGCCGCCATCACGCCGACCACCGCCCCGGCGGCGAGCGGCACGAGCGCGCTGATGTAGAGGCGCGATTCGGTGAAGCGGATCTTGAGCGGCAGCCGATGGACGAGGAGGTGGCGGCGGGCCCGCTGCGGGGGGCGCGGCACCGGCCGGCGCTCGGCCAGAAGGGCCCGACCACTCTCGATCAGCATGAGCGTGCCGACCGTGGCGAGCAGGAGGACGAAGCCCAGGGCGATCACCGTCTCGACCTGGCCGATCGCGGCGAGCCAGCGGAAGAGCAGGACCCCGGCGGCCGAGCCGAGGAAGCCGCCAGCGGTCAAGACGAGCCCCATCTTGACGTCGACCGTGCCACGCTTGAGGTGGGCCAGCACACCCGAGACGGAGGAGGCCAGCACCTGCTGGGCAGCGGTGCCGACCGCTACGGCCGGAGGGATCCCGATGAAGATGAGCAAAGGCGCGATCAGGAAGCCGCCGCCCACCCCGAAGACGCCGGAAAGGAACCCGACCGCGCCGCCGAGACCCAGCAACAGGAGGAGATTGGCCGAAAGCTCGGCGATCGGGAGATAGATGTCCATGGAGCGGGCGGCCGGCCGCGGCAGGTGGGTTGGACTGACACGCCCGGCCGCCCGGGCTGTCAAGCCGAACCGGCGCGGCGACGGTCGATCGCGTGGCGAGCGTGGCGGCGGGCTCACGCCCGGCGCTCGAGCCGCACCTCGCCTTCGCGGGCGAGACGGCGGATCGCCTCGCGGAAGGCCGCGACCGTGTCCTCGACCTCGCGCGGTCCGTGGGTCGCCGAGGCGAGCAGGGCGAGCTGGCCGCTGACGTCGACCCCGTGGAGGAGCAGGGCGAGGCGGATCCGCTGGGCGAGCCGAGGCGGCCGCGCCTTGAGCTCGGCGAAGGGCAGGCTCTCCGGGTCGAAGGCGAGCGGGTCGATCCTCCGCCCCTCGGGGTTGGGGAAGAGGTGGACGCCCGAGAAGGTGCCGTAAGCCGCCCAGGGTACGCCGAGCTCGGCGAACAGCTCGTTGAGCTTCTCGCGCAGGCTCGCGGCCGTGGCGTTCGCCGTGGCACAGGGCTCACCCGAAGCGATCAGCCCGAGCGCGGCGATGCCGGCTGCGGCCGAAACCGGATTGGCGTTGAAGGTGCCGGGGTGGCCGATCTTCTCCTCGCCACGCTCGCGGGTGCGGGCGAAGTCGAGGGCATCCAGGATCTCGGCGCGGCCGCCGACGGCCCCACCGGGAAGCCCACCCGCCACGATCTTGGCGAAGGTCGAAAGGTCGGGCCGCACACCGTAGACCGCCTGGGCGCCGCCCGGGGCCACCCGGAAGCCGGTCACCACCTCGTCGAAGATCAAGAGTGCCCCGTATCGGGCGGTGAGCTCGCGCAGGGCTTGCGGGAAACCCTCGCGGGTCGGCACCATTCCGAACGAGGCGCCGGTGGGCTCCAGGATCACGGCGGCGATCTCGCGGTCGCTCGCCAGCACCGCCTCGACCGCGGCGTGGTCGTTCGGGTCGCACAGCACGACGTTCTCGGCCACGCCGTCGAGCACGCCGCGGGTGGCGCTCCCGTCCATGTGGTTCTGCCAGCCCGAGGTCATGTGGTCGTGCCAGCCGTGGAAATGGGTGCGGAAGCGGAGGATCTTGCGGCGGCCGGTGAAGGCCCGGGCGAGCCGCACGGCCAGGAGCGTCGCCTCGGTCCCCGAGCTCGTGAAGCGGATCTTCTCGCAGGACGGCACGAGCGCCCGGATCGTCTCGGCCCAGCGGATCTCGAGTGGATGGTTGGCGCCCGGGTGGGTCATGGCGGCGAGCGCCCGCGCGGCAGCCTCGCTCACCACGGGATGACAATGGCCCAAGAGCAGCGCGCCGTGGCCGCCGAACCAGTCGACGTAGCGGTTGCCGTCGACGTCCCATTTGTGCGGACCCTGCGCCCGCTCGACATAGATGCCGTAGGGCTCGAGGAAGCGACCGTCGTGGGTGACGCCCGAGGGGAACAGGACCCGGGCGCGCTCGGCGAGCCGCGCCGACCCCGGGGTGCGGGCCCGATAGGCCTCCTCGAGCGAGCGGTTGTCGTGCAGGGGACCCATGCGCGCTCTCCCGACCGGATCCGACGCCCGAGCGTAGCAGGTGTCCCCGGGCCCGGAACCGTGCGACCGTGCATGGCGCCCGCGCGCTCGGCCACCGGCGCGATCGGCCCGGTGGAGCATGCCCCGTCGGTACCGACGCTCGACCGGCCCGGTTAGGATGCGGCCATGGCGGACCCCGCGAAGACACCGGCTCGGACGAGCCTCGCCGGGCCTCCCGAGCGGCGGAGCGGCCCCGGCCGCCCTCCCTCGGCGCTGCGGAGCGCGGCGCTCCCTCCCCCGGGACGCGCGCCGTTCCGGATCGTGGTGCACGCGGTCGGCTGGCTGCTCGTGCTGCTCGCCGGAGCGATGCTCCTGCCGATGTCGGTCGATCTCGCCGAGGGACATCCGGACTGGGAGGGCTTCGCCGGCGCGGCGCTCGCCACGGTGTTCGTGGGCACCGCCCTCCTGCTCGCCACCCGCGGTCCGTTACCGCCGATCGACCTCCGCACCGGTTTCCTGTTGACCTCGCTCACCTGGGCGGCGGTCGCCTGGTTCGCCTCCCTGCCCTTCCAGCTCGGCAGCGTCCATCTGTCCATCACCGACGCGGTGTTCGAGACGGTCTCGGGGCTCACCACGACCGGCGCCACGGTGATCGTCGGGCTGGATGCGGCGCCGCGCGGGCTGTTGCTCTGGCGCTCGCTCCTCCAATTCGTAGGCGGCGCCGGGATCGTCCTGATCGGCCTCGTCATGCTGCCGTTCCTGCGGATCGGCGGGATGCAGCTCTTCCGCACCGAGAGCTCGGACAAATCCGACAAGCTCCTCCCCACGACCGGCGCGCTCGTGGCCCGGCTGTTGGGCGTGTACCTCGTGCTCGTCGCAGCCTGCACGATCGCGCTCACGACCGTCGGGCTCGATCTCTTCGATGCGGTGAACCACGCGATGACCGCGGTCTCGACCGGCGGCTTCTCGACCCGCGACGCCTCGATCGGCGCGTTCGCGAACCCCGCCGTCGAGTGGGTGCTGATCGTCTTCATGCTGGCGGGCGGCCTACCCTTCATGCGTTACCTGGCGATCTTGCAAGGTCGCCCCGAACTTTTCTCGAGCGACACCCAGATTCGCGTTTTCTTGGTGATCGTGCTCGGGGTCGCCCTTCCCCTCGCCGCCTGGCTGGCGATCGTCCACGGCCGGGCACCGCTCGATGCCCTCCGCGCCGCGCTCTTCAACATCGTCTCGGTGATCACCACGACCGGCTTCGCGAGCGAGGACTACCAGCTCTGGGGCACGCCCGTGCTCGGCCTCTTCCTCGCGATCACGGTGCTCGGGGCGTGTACCGGCTCCACGGCCGGCGGGATCAAGATCTTCCGCGTGCAGATCCTCTGGACCGCCTCGCTCCTCTACGTGCAGAGCTTGATCCTGCCGAGCCGGGTGATCCGGTCGCGCTATGCCGGCCGGCCGATCGACCGAGAGCTGATCGGCTCGGTTCTGAGCTTCGTGTTCTTCTTCATCGGAAGCTGGGGCGTCTTCACCGTCCTGCTCTCGGCCCTCGGCCTCGACCTCGTGACGGCGATCTCGGGCGCGGCGACCGCGCTCGCCAACGTCGGGCCGGGGCTCGGTGCGATCATCGGCCCGGCCGGCAACTTCCAGCCGTTGAGCGATCCGGTCAAATGGCTGCTCGTGCTGGCGATGCTGTTGGGCCGGCTCGAATTCTTCACCCTCCTCGTGCTCCTGCACCCGGCCTTCTGGCGGCGCTAGAGGCCCGGGGCCGGAGCGCGCACCCGCGTCCCGCCGCCAGCGCCCGGCGTGGCTTCACCCAGCAGGAGCTCGACCGCCCGATCGGCGGCGTCCTCGAAGGGCACGAGCACGATGTCGGCGCCGAGGCGGGCGAGCACGGCCTCCTCCTGCTCGTTGCGGGCGACCACCGCCACCCGACCGGCGAAGACCGCGGCCCTGAGCGGCTGGAGGATCGCCCGGCGCGGGTCGTCGTGGGGCAAGCCGCGTTCGAGCCCGGGCAGGGTCACGACGACCCAGGGCGCCGAGGCGAGCGGCAGGCTCTGGAGCCGTTCGAAGGGGCGCAGAAGCGGCTCCAACAACGTGTAGAGCTCGTGCGACCAGATGATGATGTAGGTCGAGGCGGCGATCGTCACGAGGCCCTCGAGGGTGGTGAGGCCGAGGGCGGCCTCGCTCACGTGGCCGAGGCTCACACCCATGGCGACGAAGACGAGCGAGAGCTCGCTGATCTGGGCGACCGTGAACCCGGCCAGGAAGCCGGTCCGCTTGCGGAACCCCATCGCTGCCATGATGGCGAGCAAGATCAAAGGGTTGCCCACGAGCACGAAGGCCGAGAAGCCGATCGCCGGGAGGAAATCCGCGCGCATCTGGGCGAGATCCAGCCGGCTGCCGAGGGCCACGAAGAAGAACCGCAAGAGAAAATCGCGCAGCGGCGAGAGCCGCGCCGACAAGGCGTCGCGGAAGGGGTCGAAGCCAGGGCCACGCCGGCCGTGAGCCCGCCCAGCTCATTGCCGAGCCCGAGCGCGTCGGCCACCGCCGGCCCACCGGCGGCGAGCGCCACCGCGAAGAGCAGCAAAAGCTCGGGGTTGCGGGCGAGCCGCTCGGTCAAGGGATCGGCCAGGAAGCGGACGAACAGGAGGAAGAGGCCGCCCGCGCCGACCACGAGGAGGATGGCGCGCAGCGGATCCTCCGAGGCCGTGCCGACGCCCAACGCCGAGAGTACGATCATCGCGAGCACGACCACGATGTCCTGGACGATCAGGAAGCCGAGGGCCACGCGGCCGTGCAGCGAATCGATCTCGCGTTTGTCGGACAGGAGCTTCACGATGATGATCGTGCTCGAGAAGGTGAGCGCCACCGCCACGTAGAAGGCCTCGAGGGGCGGCATCGCGAAGGCCAGGCCCAAGAGAAAGCCGAAGAAGGCGGTGAAGACGACCTGGCCGAGCCCGATGGCGAGCGCCACCGTGCCGAGCGAGCGCACGAGGCCGAGATCGAGCTTGAGGCCCACGAGGAAGAGCAGCACGGCGATGCCGAGCTCGGCCAAGAGCTCGACCTCGTCGGCCGCGCGGACCAGGCCGAAGCCGGCCGGGCCCGCCAGGATGCCGACCAGGATGAAGCTCACGACGAGCGGCTGACGCAGGACGAGACCCCCGAGCCCGACCGCGGCCGCGAGGCCGAGGAAGGCGGCGATCTCGGCGAAGACCGAGCCGAAGGCCCTAGCACTCATCGGGCCGGGTCGGGCGACGGGATGGGCTCCGCGGAGTCGGCGATGGGTGGTACCGTCAAGAGGTCGAGCTCGGCCCGGCGGAGCAGCTCCTCGGCGACGCTGCCGAGCACGAGTTTGCCGAGCCCGACCCGGCCGCGGGTGGCGACGACCAGGAGATCGGCGCGGACCTTGCGTGCGGCCTCCAGCAAAAGTTCGGCGACCGGCCGGTCGCCCGAGAGCACGAGCCGGCGGGCGCGCACGAGGCCCGTCTCGGCGAGGAAGGCGGCGAGCGCGGCGGCCGCCTCACGCTTTTCCTGGGCGCGCAGCGGCTCGGTTTCGCGGGCGGTCACGGGCGTGCGCAGGAGGAGCGTCGCCGCATCCGTCGGGTGGACGTGGACCGCCGCGAGGGCGCCGAGCCGGTCGAGGCGGAGGCGCACGGCCGCGAGGGCCGCCGCCTTGGCCCCGGGGGAGAGGTCGGTCGCCAGCAGCACGCGGCGGTAGGTCGCTGCCGGTACGCCGTTGGCGACCAAGACCGGCAGGGCGCCGGCGCGGATCACCCGCTCGGCGGTCGTCCCGGTCAGGACCCCGCGCAGGAGCTGGCGGCGCGGCGGCCCGAGGACGATCAGCTCGGCACCACTGTCGGCTGCCGCGGCCAGCACACCCTCGAACGCCTCGCCGAGGCGGAGCTCGAAGTCGCAGCCGACCCGGTCCTCCCGGCGGCAGGTCTCGGCGAGCTCGCCGAGGAGGAGCTCGGCTTCACGGCGCTCGGCTTCGACGAGCCGGGCCGGCCGATCCGGGTCGACCACGTGGACGAGCCGGAGCTCGGCCTCGAGCTGGCGGGCGAGCAGGACGGCGCGACGGAGCGCCCGATCCGAACGGGTCGAGAAGTCGGTGGCGACGAGGATCGTTCGCATCGGCGCTCCCGCGTTCGGCAGCCGAAAGGGCCTTCACCCGACCGAGCTAGCATCGCCCGGGAGCCGCGACCACCCGGCTCCCCCCTGGCCCGTTCCGCCGCGCCGCCGGCTGCTGCTATGAGCGCGGCGGACGATCGCCAGCGGTGGCCCCATGATCCCGCGTTATTCCCGGCCCGAGATGGCCGATCTCTTCGCCCCGAAGGCGCGGCTCGCCCTGTGGCTCGAGGTCGAGCTCGCCGCGGCCGAAGCGATGGCCGAGCTCGGCCTCGTGCCGGCCGGCGACGTCGCCACGCTGCGCCGCAAGGTCGCCGAGGCCGGGCCCGCGCTCGTCGACCCCGAGCGGATCGAGGAGATCGAGCGGACGACGCGGCACGACGTGATCGCCTTCTTGACCCACCTCGAGGAGCGGCTCGGCCCCGAGGCGCGCTGGCTGCACCTCGGCATGACGAGCTCGGATCTCTTGGACACCGCCCTTGCGATCCAGCTGGTCCGCGCCACCGACCTCTTGCTCGAGGGCGTGGACCGCCTGCTCGCCGCGCTCCGCCGGCGGGCGCTCGAACACCGCGACACGCCGTGTATCGGCCGCTCGCACGGGATCCACGCCGAGCCCACGAGTTTCGGGCTCAAGCTTTTGGGCCACTGGGCCGAGTTCCGCCGTTGCCGCGACCGGCTCGTGACCGCCCGCGGCGAGGTCGCGACCTGTGCGATCAGCGGACCCGTGGGCACCTTCGCCTCCGTACCGCCCGAGGTCGAGGCCACCGTCGCCCGCCGCTTCGGCCTCGCGGTCGAGCCGGTGTCGACCCAGGTGATCCCGCGCGACCGGCACGCCGCCTTCCACTGCGCCCTCGCGCTTCTGGCGAGTGCCGTCGAACGGCTCGCCACCGAGATCCGCCATCTGCAGCGCACCGAGGTCGGTGAGGCCGAGGAGTTCTTTCACGCCGGGCAGAAGGGCAGCTCGGCGATGCCGCACAAGCGCAACCCCGTGCTCTCCGAGAACCTCTGCGGGCTCGCCCGGATGATCCGCGCGGCGGTCACACCCGCGCTCGAGAACGTCGTGCTCTGGCACGAGCGCGACATCTCGCACAGTTCGGTCGAGCGGGTGATGCTGCCCGATGCCTGCATCCTCGCCGATTTCGCCCTCGATCGGCTGGCCGGGCTCGTCGAGCGGCTCGTCGTCTACCCCGAGCGGATGCGGCGGAACCTCGAAGCGACCCGGGGGCTCTACAACTCGCAGCGCGTCCTGCTCGCCTTGACCGACGCCGGGCTGCCGCGCCAAGAGGCCTACGTGCTCGTCCAGAGGAACGCGATGCGCGCCTTCGAAGACGGCCGGTCGTTCCTCGACCTCTTGCTCGCCGACCCGGAGGTGGTCGGGCGGCTCGGGCCCGAACGGCTGCGCGAGCTCTTCGACCCCCGCTGGCATCTGCGTCGCGTCGGCGAGATCTTCGAGCGCGTGCTCGGCCCGGAAGCCGCGTCGTGAGGCGGACGTCTGCGATCCTCGCAGGGCTCCTCCTCGCGGCACCGGCCTCGGCCGGGATCCTGATCGAAGGCCGGCTCGAGGGTGTGCCGCTACGGCTGGAGCTCGCCGGGCGCGGCGAGCCGGGCGAGTGGCTCGTGCGCGCTACCGTCGCGGGTGAACCGCGCCTTCTGGACGTCGCGCGCGGTACGGTCGAGCCGGGCGTCGCAGAGCCGGCCCGGGTGGCCGCCGAGCGGCCGGGCGTCGGGCTCGTCCGGCTGACCCCCCTGGGCGGCGGTGCCATGTTCGCTGGCCACGGCGGCGCCTGGCAGCTCCTCACCGAGGACGAGCGGGTCTGCGGCGAGGTCCTGGCGGTGGCCTGGATGGCGCGCTTCCTGGAGCCCGCGGTGCGCGCGCTCGAGCTCCTCGAGGCGAGCGATCCGCGGCTTCGGCCGCGGGCACGGCACGGCTGCAGCCCGCTCGGCTTCCGTTTCTGGACGACGCAGGGCTGGCCGCTCCTGGCCGGCGGCCGGAGCGAAGCCGTGTTCGTCACCGAGCGGATCCGCTTCGACCACCCGTTTCTGCCGGCGAGCGGGCCGGACGGGGTGGTGCCGCGCTGAGCGGGTCCTCCGGCCAGGGGTGCTTGGGGTAGCGGCCGCGCAGCGCCTTGCGCACCTCGGCCCAGCCACCGCGCCAGAAGCCGGGCAGGTCACGGGTGACCGCGATCGGCCGGGCGGCCGGCGAGAGCAGCTCGAGGACGAGCGGCGCTCGCCCCCCGAGGATCGCCGGATGCCGGTCGAGCCCGAAAAGCTCCTGGACCCGCACCGCGGCCACCGGCGGATCCCGGCCGTAGTCGATCGGCACGGACCGGCCGCTCGGCAGGACGAGACCGGCCGGTGCGAGCCGGTCGAGCGCGCGCCGCTGCTCGGCCGAGAGCCGCGCCAAGAGGGCCGCGCCGAGGTCCACGCGCTCGAGGTCGGCGAGTCCCCGGCAGCCGTCGAGGAACGGGCCGAGCCAGACGTCGAGCGTCGCTTCGAGCGTACCGTCGTCCGCGGGCGGAAGGGCGAGCTCGGCTGCGGCACCTTCGAGCCACCGGAGCCGGGCGCGCAGCGCCGCCGCGGCCGCCGTCCAGGGCAGGCGGTCGAGGCCGAGCGCCCGCAATCCCTCGAGGAGGGCCCGCCGGACCGCCCGGGGATCGGCCGCCACGAGCGGCCGGGCGACCAGCTCGATCGCCCCGAGCCGCTCGACCGCGCGCGCGACGACAGCGAGCGTTCGGCGATCGAAGACGACCTCCTCGACCCGCTCGATCCGGTCGGCCGCGACGGCCCGCAGGGTGGGTTCGTCGAGCGCGGCGGCAGCGAGGATCCGACCCTCGGGACCAGCATCGTCGAGCTCGGCCACGGCGAGCCAGTGGGCCGACGCGAGGCTCGAAGTCGGGTCGAGTGCCGCACCCCGGCCGCTCGCCAGGAGGAACCTCCCGGCGCCGCCGGGCCGGGCCCGCGCGAGCCGCTCAGGCCAGGCACGCGCCACCAGCCCGCCCGCGGCCTCGGGCCGGATCGGGGTCTCGGCCGTGCCGAGGAGTCGGGCGAGCTGGCGACGGATTCGGGCGAGCTCGGCGAGGGCCGCGGGCTCGCCCCCGGCCCTCTCGGCGATCCGGCGGAGTTTGAGGGCGAGGTCGGGCTCCCGCTCGGCCCGCCAAGGGTCGCGCGCCGAGAGCAGCGCCGCGAGGGCCACTGCGGTCGGGCCGAGGCCGAGCCGCTCGCCCTCTAGGAGGAGCCGGCCGAGTCGCGGATGGACCGGCAGCTCGGCGAGCCTCCGCCCGTCGGCGGTGATCCGGCCGTCCCGATCGAGCGCCCCGAGGTCGGCGAGCAGCCGCCGGGCCGCCTCGAGCTGCGCCTCGGGCGGCGGGTCGAGCCAAGCGAGCGCGCGCGGATCGGCGATACCCCAGGCAGCGAGCTCCAAGAGCAAGGGTGCCAAGTCGGCGTGGAGGATCTCGGGGCGGGGATGAGCCGCCATCCCCCGCTCCTCGGCCTCGGCCCAGAGCCGCAGGCAGAGCCCGGGCCCGAGACGACCCGCGCGGCCGCGCCGCTGTTCCGCCGAGGCGAGCACGATCCGCTCGGTGACGAGCCGGGTCGTGCCGGTCCGCGGGTCGAGCCGCGGCCGCCGGCAGAGACCGCTGTCGACGACCGCCGCGACGCCTTCGACGGTGAGGCCGGTCTCGGCCACGTCGGTCGCGAGCACCACCTTGCGCGTGCCGGCCGGTGCGGGGGCGAGCGCGCCGTCTTGTTCGGCGCGCGGCAGGTCGCCGTGCAGGGGGCGGATCGCGAGGTCGGGGCGGCGCGCCGCCAATTCCGCGGCCGCGGCGCGGATCTCGCGAGCGCCGGGGAGGAAGACCAGGACGTCCCCGGAGCTCTCGGCGAGCGCCTCCTCGACCGCCGCCACCACCGCCGATGCGAGCGGCACCTCACGCGGCCGCGGCCGCCAGCGGGTGGCGACCGGGAAGCTCCGACCTTCGGCCCGCAGCACGGGCGCATCGCCCAGAAGCTCCGCCACGCGCTCCGCCTCGAGGGTGGCCGACATGGCGAGGAGCCGGAGGTCGGGGCGGAGTGCCGCTCGGACTTCGAGCAGGAGCGCGAGGGCCAGATCGGTTTCGAGCGCGCGTTCGTGGAGTTCGTCGAGGATCACGAGCCCGATCCCTTCGAGGCTCGGATCGGCCTGCAGCCGCCGGATCGAGAGGCCCTCGGTCACGACCTCGATCCGCGTCCGCGGGCCGCCCACCCGCTCGAAGCGGACCGCCCAGCCGACGGTCTCGCCAGGGCGTTCGCCGAGCAGCGCGGCCATGCGCCGAGCGACCATCCGGGCGGCGAGCCGGCGCGGCTCGAGCATCAGGATCCGACCGTCGCCGAGCCACGGCGCGCCGAGCAGGAAGAGGGGCACGAGGGTACTCTTCCCGGCACCGGGCGGAGCGACGAGCACGGCCTTGCCGTGCCGTGCGAGGGTGGTCGCGAGATCCGGCAGGACCGAGCGGACGGGAAGATCGGGAAGGGCGAGCGGAGCAGGCTGCATCGCTCGGGAGCTGGGCCCCGCGGGGGCGCCGCGCAAGGGCGAGGGACGGCCCTCGCCGGGCTCAGATCAGCCCCTGGCTGCGGAAGCTCAGATGCCGGTTCTTGCCGATGATCACGTGGTCGTGGACGAGGATGTTCACGGCCGCGAGGGCTTTCACGACCGCCCGGGTCATCTCGATGTCCGGCTGCGAGGGGGTAGGGTCACCCGAGGGGTGGTTGTGGACCATGATGATCGCGGAGGCCGCGAGCTCGAGCGCACGCTTGACCACCTCGCGCGGATAGAGGGGGGTGTGGTCGACTGTGCCGCGGCTCTGCTGCTCGTCGCGGATCAAGATGTTCTTGCGATCGAGGAACAGGATGCGGAACTGCTCGGTCGGCTCGTGGGCGAGCGTGACCCGCAGATAGTCGAGCAGCGCGGTCCAGGAGCCGATCACCGGCCGGTCGCGGATCTCCTCCTTGAGCACGCGCTGCATCAAGGCGTGGACCGCTTTCAACAGGACCTGGGTGAAGCGCAGATCGTCGTCGCGCTGCTGGACCCGCTCGGCGTCCGAGCCCGGAGCGAGCGGCCGGAGGGCCAGGCACTCGGCGTAGCGCGCCGGATCGGCCGCGAGCACCCCACCCAAGGAACCGAAACGCTGGAGCATCTCTTTCGCCAGAGGCTTGGTGTCGCGTCGATAGACGGAAAAGAAGAGGAGCAGCTCCAGGAGTTCGTAATCGGCGAGGTTGTCCGGCCCCGTCTCGAGCAAACGCTGGCGCAGTCGCTCGCGATGGCCGTGATAATGCTTGCCACCCCGGCCGGTCGCCGGGGCCGGTGGTGCCGGCACCTCTTCGGCGAGGCCCGGCCCGGGGACGGCGGCGGGCAACAGCCGGGCCAACGCCTCGACCGCGGCGGGGTCGGGGAGCTGCCAAGCGCGCCGCTCCGCGAGCCAGCGCCCACCCGCCTGTTTGATCGCCTCGCGATAGTGGAAGGTGTAGCCGGTCAAGAAGAAGCCGCCCGCCGGGGCCGGCTCGAGGACGAGCCCGAGCCGGCCGAGCCGCTCGCTCGGCGAAGGGTCCGCCGCGGCGGACGCCGGCTCGGGGCTCGGCGGCCAGCCGGCGGCCGGGGTCGGAGACGGTGCCGTGTCGTGCCCAGCCATGGCGCGCGTTCTAGCGTAAAAGTTGATTAACTCATCGTGACTTAACTCACAAGTCGAGCTCGGGTGGATTTGCGTCGGGCGGATGGCGGAGGCGGCGGTGAACCGCTAGGAGGGACGGGCGGAGCGCGCCCGGAGGACCGATGGCCGAGACCCCGACCGCCTGCCTCGTCATCATCGGCAACGAGATCCTTTCCGGCCGGACGCAGGATGCCAACCTCGCCTACATCGCGCGCTTTTTGGGCGAGCTCGGGATCCGCATGGCCGAGGCCCGGGTCGTGCCCGACGAGGAGGCGGCGATCGTCGAGGCGGTGAACCAATGCCGGGCGCGGTACCGCTACGTCTTCACCACGGGTGGGATCGGCC
>JAILZQ010000068.1 GCA_023512415.1 Geminicoccaceae bacterium
CCGCGGGGGATCGGGGGGCGGGGCTCACGGCAGCGGTCCCGCGACCCGGGCGGCCGGCGGCCGGCGCGCGCCGCGGCCGAGCCGGGCGGCGAGCTCGCGGACCAGCGCCGGCTGGAGGGCGAGGAGGGTCGCGACGGCCGCGGCGGCCGCGACCGAGGCCACGATCGGGAGGAGCAGGGCCGGGGACCATGCGGCCGTCGCGAAGAGGCCGCGCAAGAGGAAGCCCGAGCCGACGCCGGCGCCGAGCCCGGCCAGGTCGGCCGCGAGCGAGCCGAGCTCGGCCCGCCAGGATCGGCCGAGGCCCGCGGCGGCGGCGCGTGCCACCACCGCCCAGCCGATCGCCGAACGGGCGGCGCGCAGGCCGGCGATCGCCGGCAGGGCGACCGGGCCCCAGAGGAACAAGAGCGGCAGGGTGAGCCCGTTCTCGGCCAGATAAGCATCGAGCCCGGCGCGCGGCCGGCCCGCCGCGGTCAGCGCCACGGCCGGCAGGAGCCGGCGCAAGAGGAGGACCGCGCCAGCGGCGAGGATCTGTACCGGCAGCGCGGCCGGCGCCCAGTCCGGCCCGACGACCACGACGATCAGGAGATCGGCCGCGACGAAGAGGGCAGCTGCCGCCGGGACGACCGCCAGCATCAACAGCCGCACGCCCGCGTCGAGGCGGGCGGCGAGGCTCGCGCGCTCGCCCTGCAGCCGGCTCAAGAAGGCGAGGCCCACATGGTAGAGGGCGCTGCCGACCACGCTCGCGACGTTCTCGACGAGCCGCGTGGCGAGGCTCCAATGGCCGGCCGCCGCCAGGCTCAGCTGGTGGCCGACATAGGCGAGGAAGAGCCGCTCGCTGCCCTGGATCACGAGCTGGGTCGAGACGATCGGCCGGCAGAAACGCAGCAGTTCGAGGAGGGCCCCCAGGTCCACCCGGCCGACCCGGCGGGACGGGGTGCCCGGCTGCAGGAGGAGGGCGATCGTGCCGGCGGCGGTGAGCTGCTGGGCGACGATGGCCCAGGCCCGAGCGCCGGCGAGCGCCGCGGCCAGGCCGACCACGGCTCCGAGCGCGCGGCCGGCCAGGAGCCGGCGTGCCACCCAGGCGAAGTCGAAGGCGCGGCGGCGGAGCGCCAAGAGCGGCGCGCTCACCGCCTCGAGCAGGAGGAGCGGGGCCATGGCCGCGACGAGCGGGCCCAGGGCCGGTTCCTCGAACAGGAGGGCGAGGAGGGGGGCGCTCGCCACGAGGGCGAGCCCGAGGAGCGCGCCCGTGGCGAGCGAGGCGGTCCAGCCGGCCCGCCAATGCGCCTCGCCGAGCTCGGCCCGCTGGACGAGGGCGTCGTGGACCAACGAGCCCACGACCACGAGCGGGATCTGGACGAGGCCGAGCGCCAAAGACCCGAGGCCGAACTCGGCGGCACCCAGGAGCCGGGCGATCGCCAAGACCGAGCCCACGGAGATGGCGAGCGAGAGGCCGCTTTCGAGCCCGGCCCACAGCAACGAGCCCGTGACCGAGGCGCGCGGCGCGCTCGCTCCGGGCTTCACCGCGCGGGCCCGCTCTTGCCGACCGGCCGAGCGAGCTGCCAGGATCGACCGGAGGTTGAACGGCCGCCCGGGCCCCGCCCGCCGGCCGAGCCGGAGCGCCGCGCGCGCCCATGCCCGAGAGCAGGGTCGAGCCCGAACCCGGCGACCCGCCGCCGAGCGGCCGGCGGCCGCGGGTCGGGCTCGCCATGCCGGGCGGCTTCGAGTTCGGCGGGATCGGCCGGATCATGCTCTACACGGTACGCGCCTGGCAGGCCTCGGGCACCGGGCCGGACTGGCTCCTGGTCGATGCGCGCGGTCCGGGCTCGCTCCTCTTTTCGCCGATCCATCTCGTCCGCGCGCTCGCCCTCGTGGCGCGCGAGCGGCGGGCCGGCCGGCTCGATCTGTTGCACCTCAACGTCGCCGGCCGCGGCAGCACCGTCCGCAAGGTGATCCTCGGGCTCTGGGCGGAGCTCTGGGGGCTGCCGACGATCGTCCATCTGCACGATTTCGATTATCCGGCCGACCTGGCCCGCCGGCCGGACTGGCAGCGGCGGCTCGTGCGCCGGCTGTTCCGCGGCGCCCGGCTGTGCCTCGTGCTCGGCGAGCGCGACCGGCGGTTCGTGATCGAAGGCCTCGGGGTCGAGCCCGGGCGGTCCGTGGTCCTGCACAATGCAGTGCCCGATCCGGGCCCGCCGCCCGAGCGGGTCGGCCGGCCCGGGCCTTCGCGGCTCCTGTTCCTCGGCCATCTGAGCGAACGCAAGGGCGTGGGCGAGCTCCTGGCGGCGCTCGCCCGCCCATCGCTCGCCGCGCGCGCCTGGCGGCTCGATCTCGCGGGCGGCGGCGAGGTCGAGCGGTTCCGCGCCCGGGCCCGCGAGCTCGGGGTTGCCGAGCGCTGCCGCTTCCACGGCTGGCTCGGCCAGGAGGCCACCTTCGAGCTCTTGCGCGCAGCCGACATCCTGGTCCTGCCCTCGCACGCCGAAGGCCAGGCGATGGCCCTGCTCGAGGCCATGGCGCACGGCCTCGCGATCCTCGCGACCCCGGTGGGCGCGCATCTCGAGGCGGTGCGGGACGGGGTCTCGGCGCTGCTCGTCCCGCCGGGCGAGGTCGACGCGCTCGAGGCCGCAATCGTCCGGCTGATCGACGAGCCGGCGCTGCGCGCCCGGCTCGGACGCGCGGCCCGCGCCCGTTGGTTCGAGGCCTTCGCGATCGAGGGCTACGCCCGCCGCCTCGCGGCCCTCTACGCGGAGGCGCTCGCGCCCCCGCCCCCCGGGGCCGGCTGAGCGCCGGGCGGCGGCGAGCGGCCGCTCAGGCGGCGAGCCGGCCGGCACGGCGGGCCACGGCATCGGCGTAGAGCTCGGCGGCGAGGGCGCCCACGGTCGCGGCCGAGAGCGGTCCTTCGGCCGCCGCGGCACTCGCCCGGGCGAGCCGGGAGCACTCCGCGGGATCGCCGAGCAGCGCGACCAGCGCCGCGGCGAGGGCCGCCGGATCGCCGGGCGGCACGAGCCGGCCCATGCCGGTCTCCCGCACGGTGGTCGCGAGATCGCCCACCGCACTCGCCACGACCGGCCGGCCGAAGGCGGCGGCGAGGGCCAAGACACCGCTCTGCGAGGCCTCGATGTAGGGCAGCACGAGGAGGTCGGCGTCGAGGAAGGCTTGGGCGGTCTCGAGGTCGCCGAGCCGGCGGTCGACGAGCCGCACGCCCGGAAGGCCCGCGCAGGCCCGGGCGAGCCAGGCGGCATCCGGGCCGCTGCCGGCCACGAGGAGCTCGGTGCCGGGCCGCGCCGCGGCCACCCCGGGCCACGCCTCGAGCAGGACGGCGAGGCCCTTGTAGCGCATCAGCCGGCCGAAGAAGAGGACCCGCGGCGGTCCTCCCGGCCGGCGGACCAGCCCTTCCCGGGCGGCGAGCCGGGCGTAGCGGGAAAGGGCCGGGTGCGGCAGGACCACGACCTCGCTCGCCGGCCGGCCGAGCTGGGCGATCGCCTGGCGGCGCTGGTCGGGCCCGTGGACCACGAGCAGCGTGGCGGCCCGGCGGAGCTGGTGGACGGTGAGCCGCGGCACCCGGCGCGACTGGACGTCGCCCGGGTGGAGGTGGACGTCGTGGATCGTCACGACCCGCGGCAGATGGCGCAGGAAGGGCAGAGCGAGGTTGAGCCAGAGGGTCGAATCGCCGAGGAAATGGACGACCTCCGGCCGGTGGTCGCGGATCCGTGCGAGCACGTCGCGCAACAGGCGCAGATTGGCGAGGCTGCGGTGGCGCGGCCAGGGCAACGGCGCGAGCGCGAGTTCGGAGGGCAGCTGGTCGCGGATCGGCTCGAGCTCGGCCCCGGCACCGATCAACAGGAGCTCGACCCGCCGGGCGGCGGCGGCGGCGAACTCGACACAATAGTCGAGCGGCCCGGTCTGCAGACAGACGACGCGCATCCCGCCCCTCGCCCCCGCCGTCAGCCCCGACCGGCGTAATACCGGGCGTAATGGCCCGTGTAGCGCAGATGGTCGGGGCTGCCGTAGCGGCTGTAGGCGGAGAGATCGACGGCGTTGAGGGCCACCCCGGCGAGCGGCACCTCGAGGGCGCGCAGCTCGCGCGCCGCGGCCTGGACGGCGTCGCGCGGCGTCGCCTCCCAGCGGACCACGAGCAGCGCCGCGTCCAGCACCGGGGCCAAGGCGAGCGCGTCGCTCACGGCGAGCACCGGCGGCAGGTCGAGGACGACGAGGTCGCACACCTCGCGCAAGGCGCCGAGCAGGACCCGGGCCTTGGGCGAGCCCAACAGGTCGGGGGGGCTCTCCGGCGCGCCGCCGGCCGGCAGGATCTTGAGGCCCGAGCCGGTCTCCCGGATCATCGCCCGGTCGATCGACCGACAGCTGCCGTCGAGCAGCTGGACGAGACCCGGCTGGTCCTCCGGCACCGCGAGCAGCCGGTCGAGCGAGCGGCGGCGCAGATCGGCGTCGATCAGGAGCGTGCGCCGGCCGCTGCGCGCGCACTGCCGGGCGAGTGCCAAGGCGAGCGTGGTCTTGCCGTCGCCCGGGAAGGCCGAGGTCACCGCCAAGAGTCGACCGCGGCGGGCGCCGCGGGCCGGCGGCTCGACCACGACCCGCGAGAGGATCCGCTGGACCGCCTCGCGATAGGCGAGCAGGAGCGGCGGCTCGGCCTCGCCCGAAGGCGCGGCCACGGCCCGGTCCGCGGCACCTTCGGGAAGGAGCGGCAGGACCGCGAGGACGGGGAGCGCGAGCTCGCGCTCGAGCTCCTCGCTCGTGAGGAAGCCCTTGCGGCGCAGCTCGCGCAGGAAGGCGAGTCCGCAGCCGAGCCCGAGGCCCGCGAGCGTGGTGAAGGCGAGCACGAGCGAGCGCGGCGCGTTGCTCGGCCGGGTCGGTGGGGTGGGCGGCGAGATCACCCGGGCGGCCGGGCGGATCAGGTTGCGCTGCTCGCTCGCCCGGCGATAGCGGTCGAGCATGGTCTCGTAGACCTTGCGGGCGGCCTCGGCCCGCCGGCCGAGCTCCTCGAGCTCGACCTGGCTCGTGCCGACCCGCGCAAGCCGCGCCTCGGCCTCGGCGAGTTCGGCCTCGAGCCGGCGCACGCGCTCCTCGGCGACCGACCGGTCGTTGGCGAGCGCGGCGGCGATCCGGTCGATCTCGGCGTCGATCGAGCGGCGGATGTCGGCGAGCTCGGCCCGGGCGTTCTGCATGAGTGGGTGGCGCGGGCCGTACTGCCCGGAGAGATCGGCGATCCGCCGGGCGAGCTCGGCCTCCTGGCGGCGCAGCTCGCCAATCACCGGCGAGCTCGCGACCTCCCGCAAGCCGGCGAGGCCGCGGCTCCGGCGGGCCGCCTGCACCTGCTCGAGCCGGGCTTCGGCGTCGGCCAGCTGGATGCGCGCTTGGGTCAGCTCGCGGCCGAGCTCGGCCCAGCGCCGCTCGAGGGCCGACGCCCCGTCGACCGCGTAGAGCCCGGTCCGGCTCTGGAACTCCTTGACCCGCCGCTCCGCCTCCTCGAGCTCGCGGGCGAGCACGGAAAGCCGCTCCTCCATGTAGCGGGCGGTCTGGTCGAGCGCCTCGCGCTGCGCCGCCACCCGCTCCTCGAGGTAGACGCGGGTGATCGTGTCGACCACCCGCACCGCCCGCTCGCGGTCGCCCGTCGTGTAGGCCACGGCGACCACCCGGGCGAGCGGGTCGCGGCGGACCACGAGGCTCTCGGCGAAGCGGTCGAGGACCGCCTCGGCATCGGGGGTGGCGACCTCGGGCTCGTCCGGCAGCCGCGCCCCGAGGTCGGTCGGGTATCCCGCGAAGCTCGAGCGCGCCCCGGCCACCCAGTCGAGCAGCCACTCGCCGGCACCGGCCAGCGCCCCGCGCAGCCGTCGGCCGAGCGGCTCGGGTTCGACCACCTCGGCGAGCCGCTCCGCTTCGATCACCCGGAGTGCCAGCCGGCGCGAGCCCAAGAGCTTGACCTCGCTCTCGAGGTCGGCCGGCTGCAGCCGGTCGATCCGGAAATCGACCTCCTCGCGCAGATTGCCGAAGTTGCGCTCGTCGGCCTCGATCAAGAGCTCGGCCGTGGCGGTCCAGGTGAGCGGGCGGACGAGCAGCCAAGCGGCGACCGCGAGGTCGAGGACGAGCACGGTGCCGAGCACGAGGGCGAGATTGCGGCGCAGCGCCTCCCGGAGCCGACGCAGGACGAGCTCGCCCGGGGCCGTCCCGGCCGCCGCGGCCGACGAGCCGGTCGCCGCGGGCGCGGCGCCGGCGGGCGCGGGCATGCGCTGCTCGACCAAAGGCGTCTCCTGCCCGAACATGGGCGGCGGCGCATCCTGCGGACCGCCGTAGCGCAACCATCCCTTCTCGCCGCGTCGAGATCAACCCGGGAGGCGCCCGCGCCGCGGTCGGGTCGTATCCGGCTGTGAGGGGCCGCCCGCCCGCTCAGCCCTTGACCGCGCCGGCGCCCCAGCCGGCGATCAACCATCGCTGCACGAGCACGAAGAAGACCAGCGCCGGGATCGTGATCACCACGCCGCCCGCCATCATCATGCCCCAGTCGGTCACGGTCGCGTTGTAGAGATCGCTCATCCCGACCGGCAGGGTCTTCAGACGGTCCGAGCTGATCAGCACCCGGGCGAACAGATAGTCGTTCCAGGCGACGATGAAGGTGAAGATCGAGACCGCGATCACCCCGGGCAGGGCGAGCGGCACGACGATCCGGGCGACCGCCTGCGGCCGCGAAGCGCCGTCGATCATCGCCGCCTCCTCGAGCTCGAGCGGGATCGAGCGGAAGAAGGATCGCAACAGCCACATCGAGAAGGGCAGCGAGAACGAGGTGTAGGACAGCACCAGGCCGGTGTGGGTGTTCATGAGCCCGGCCGAGCGGACCATGATGTAGAACGGCACCACGATCATGATCGGCGCGAACATGTAGGTGAACAGCATGGTGCCGGCGACCAGCTCGCGGCCGGGGAAGCGGAAGCGGGTGACGGCGTAGGCGGCGAGGGTGGCGACCAGGATGGTGAGCAGCGTGGCGGCACCCGCCACCTTGACCGAGTTGACGAAGTAGACCGCGAAATTGGTCTGCTCGAACAGCCGCAGATAGGCGTCGAGCTGCAGCCGGCTCGGCCAGAAGACCGGCTCGGCGGTCAAGATCTCCGGATCCGGCTTGAGCGAGGTGATCAGCATCCACAGGAGCGGGAAGCCGCAGAACAGGGCGAGCAGCGCGGCCGCGCCGTGGATCCACAAGGCGAAGGCGAGCCGCCGCGGGGCCGAAGTCGGGCCGCTCACTGACCCTCCTCGGCGCGCGCCTTGAAGATCTTGAAGTAGAGCACGGCGAAGCCGCTCAAGAGCAGGAACATGATGACCGAGAGGCAGGCGCCGGCACCGACCTGCAGCTCCTGGAAGGTCTTCATGAAGGTGTAGACCGGCAGCGTGCGGACGAACCAGCCGACCCCGCCGCCGCCGGTCAACAGCCAGATGATGTCGAACTTGGTGAACATGAACATCACCCGCAGCAGCACCAGAACGAACAGGACGCCCGCGATCTGCGGCAAGGTGACGTGCAGGAAGCGGCGGATCGGCCCGGCGCCGTCGATCGCCGCCGCGGCGTAGAGTTCGGGGTCGATGGTCTGCAGCCGGGCGAGCACGCCGATCAGCACGAAGGGGAAGAAGGTCCAGGTGCTGATCAAGATCAGCGTCAACATCATCATCTCGCCGGTGAAGAAGCCCGGCGCGCCGAGCCCGACGGTGCGCAAAAGCCAGGGCACGACGCCGTAGGAGTCGTTGAGCACCCAGCGCATCAGGATCACGACGACGATGATCGGCACCATGTAGGGGAAGAGCAGCAGGCCGCGCACGAAGGTGCGGCCGAAGAAGGTCTCGTTGAGAACGAGCGCCGCGGCCACCCCCACCACGGTCTGGAGGGCGACCGAGCCGACCGCGTAGATCGTGCCGAGCCACAGCGAACGCCAGAAGCCGTCGAAATCACGGGTGAGGAAGAAGACGAAGTGGTCGAGGCCTACGAAGGTTTGGACCGGCAGGTAGGCGTGCTTGTTGTGCAGGCTGAGCCAGAACGAGTAGACAACCGGGTAGAGGATCAAGGCGGCGACCAGCGCGAAGGCCGGCACGAGCAGCAGCACACCCCAGGCCCATTCGGGCACCCGCCGCTCGCGCAGCGGCCGGTCCCGCCAGGCGGCGGAGGCGGCCCGTTCCGCCGCCGCGATCCCCGGCGCGGAGGCCACGCCGGCGCCTCAGCCGGCGGGCGGGCCGCAGGGCGCGGAGCAGCTCACCAACGTTTGTAGCCCAGCTGTGCGATGAGCGCCTCGGCGCGGTCCTGCGCCCGGCGCGCGGCATCGGCCGGCGCGCGGTTGTTCTTGACCACGTCGGTGACCATGTCGATCAAAATGCCCGAGCCCGCGATCTCCTGCAGATAGGGCAGCTGGAGATCGTCCCAGTGGGTGATCAGCAGAGGCTTCGGCTCGTAGTTGGCGATCACGTTGCGCTGGGCGTCCACCCAGAACTTCCACTTGGCGAAGTCCGGTGTCGCCAGATATTGCGGGTCGCTCTGCATCGAGCGGGTGATCGGGAAGAAGTGGACCGGGACGCTCTGGATGTAGCGGCGATAGTTCTCCGGGCGCATGAAGAATTTGAGGAACTCGATCTCCTCCTTGGCGCCGTCGGCGTCCTTGAAGACCATCCAGGGCTCGCAGTCGAGTTGGGTGAGGAAGGTCTGGCCCGAGGGGCCCACCGGCTTGGTCGGGAACACGCCGATGTCGCCCTTGGCGACGACCTCCGGGGCGTACTTCTCGAAATAGTCGGTGCCGCGGCCCCAGCCCAGGATCGAGGCGACCTTGCCGGTCGCCAGGTTGGCGAAGGTGTCGAGATAGGCGTGGCTCAGCCATTCCGGCGGCAGGCAGCAGGCGCGCAGCTCCTTCCAGAAGGCGAGCATCTCGAGGACCTGCGGGCTCGTGAAGTTCGGCCGGCCGTTGGGCTGGAACAGCCGGCCGCCGTTCGAGCCGGTCCACATGTAGACTTCCTCGTTGATGAAGAAGCCGGGACCGGCGAGATCGAGGCCGTAGCGGTCGGGCTTGCCGTCGCCGTTGGTGTCGACCGTGAGCTTCTTGAGCTGGTCGAGCCACTCGGCCCAGGTGGCCGGCGCCTTGTCCGGATCGAGGCCGGCCGCGCGGTAGAAGTCCTTGCGGTAGATGATCAGGTCGGTGCCGATCGCGTGCGCCAGGCCCCAATAATGGCCGCTGTGGTGATCGAGCTTGCGGACCACCGGGTAGATGTCGTCCTCGCCGATCGCCTTGACGACCTCGTCGATCGGCACGAGCAGCCCCTTGGCCGACAGCGAACGCTCGACGTAGGTCTGGCCGTGGGCGATGTCGGGCGGGGCGCCGGCCGCGAGCGCCGCCTGCATCTTGGCATCGAGATCGCCCCAAGCGATCGCCTCCTGTTCGACCCTGACGCCCGGATTGGCCTTCTCGAAGGCTTCGATGATCTCCTTGATCACCGCCACGCTGCGCGGATTGGGCTCGGTGTGCCAGACGTTGATCGTCTTGCCGCCGGCCGCGCCGCCCAGGGCCAGCCCGCCGACCAATGCCGTGACGATCGTGAGGAACCGCCCGCCGGACCTGATCCCTGCCTCCCTTCGCTTTTCGTTCTTGTCGAGCCTATTCTACCGGCCGGCGGGGGCGCGACAAGATGGCCGGGCGCGGGCACCCGCCGCCGAATCGCCGGGGCTCGGCGCGACCTCGGTCGGCGGCACGGCAGCCGCCCGGCCGCGGATTGTCACGAAAGCGCCGTGCTGCTTCCCTAAGCCCGCCGCGGACGGCGCCGGGGCGGGGCCGGGTCGGCGGGGCCTCGGGCGTCGGGACGGAAGGGAGAGAGCCATGACGGACGGAAGCGGGACCTCGGGCCGAGGGCTCGGTCGGCGCAGGGTGCTCGAGCTCGGTGCAGCGACGGGGGTGGCGGTCGCCGCGCCGGCGATCGTGAGCCCGCGGGCGCTCTCTTCTTCGGGGGTGCTCAACCTCTACACCTGGTCCGACTACGTCTACCCGGAGATGGTCGAGTCCTTCACCAAGCAGACCGGGATCAAGCTCAACGTCGCCACCTACGGCTCGAACGACGAGGTGTTGAACAAGCTGCGCGCCTCGGCCGGCAAGGGCTTCGATCTGGTGATGCCGTCGGTGACCTACACGCCCGCCTGGCTCGCCCACAACCTCCTGCAGCCGCTCGACGAGAGCAAGATCAAGGTCGCGGGCGTCATCCCCTCGATGTGGAAGAGCTCGGCCGAGCTCGGTGCGGTGGCGGGCGGCAAGCGCTACACCGCGCCCTTCAATTGGGGCACCGAAGCGATCTGCCTCGACACCACGGTCGTCAAGCCGGTCTACGGCGAGATCTCCTACGGCACGCTCTGGCAGCCCGAGTACCGCGGCAAGGCCACGGTGCGCGCGCATTCGGCGCTGCTCGGCATCGGCCTCTATCTCGATTCGATCGGCAAGCTGCCGTCGAACCAAATGCGCGACACCTACAAGGACGAGAAGCGGATGCGCGAGGTCTACGAGCAGTGCCTCGCCTTCGCGATCGAGCGCAAGAAGAACATCGTCCAGTTCTGGTCGAACGCCCAGGAGACCGAGGCCGCCTTCCTGCAGAACGGTGCGGTGATCGGCCAGACCTGGGACGGCCCGGCGATGCGGCTGCGCTCGGAGAGCAAGGGCCGCTACACCTACCTCGCCCCCAAAGAAGGAGCGCTCACTTGGATGGACGGGATGAGCATCCCGGTGGGAGCCGAGAACATCGAGCAGGCCTATGCCTGGATGAACTGGTACTACACGCCCGAGAACGCCGCGATCCACGTCCGCCTGTCGGGCTACAACGCGGTGACGCAGGGTGCCGCCGAGCTCGCCGGGGCGGAGTACGCCGCCAACTTCAAGGCGGCTTATCCGGGTGACGCGATCGAGAAGCTCTGGTGGTACCCGCCCGAGCCGCCCTGGTTCATCGCCGTCCGCAACGAGTTCCGCGACCGGTTCCTGTCGGCCTGAGCCGGGGCCCGGGCGGGGTGGGGCGATGCAGGGGGCGGAGGTCGCGCTCGAGGGCGTGGGCCTCGCCTACGGCGCCTTCTGGGCGGTCCGCGGCATCGACCTCACCGTCCGCCCGGGCGAGTTCTTCTCGCTTCTCGGCCCCTCGGGCTGCGGCAAGACGACGATCCTGCGGCTCGTCTCGGGCTTCGTCGAGCCGACCGAGGGGGTGATCCGGATCGACGGCCGGGACGTGCGCGGGGTCGGCCCCGCCGCCCGGCCGACCGCCCTCGTCTTCCAGAACCTCGCGCTCTTTCCCCTGATGCGGGTGTGGGAGAACGTGGCCTTCGGCCTCGAGGTCCGCGGGGTGGCCAAGGCCGAAAGGCGGCGGCGGGCGGAGGAGCTGTTGGAGCTCGTGGCGCTGCCCGGCTTCGCCGAGAAACGGGTCGACGAGCTCTCCGGCGGCCAGCGCCAGCGCGTGGCGATCGCCCGGGCGCTCGCGGTCGAGCCCAAGGTGCTGCTGCTCGACGAGCCGCTCTCCGCCCTCGACCTCAAGCTCCGCCAGCACATGCGGGCCGAGCTCAAGGCGATCCAGCGCCGCACCGGGGTGACCTTCCTCTACATCACCCACGACCAGGGCGAGGCCTTCACCATGTCCGACCGGGTCGCGGTGATGAGCCAAGGGCGGATCGAGCAAGTCGGCACCCCGGCCGAGATCTACGACGCGCCGGCCACGGCCTTCGTCGCGAGCTTCGTGGGCGAGAGCAACCCTCTGCCGGGCCGGGTCCGGGAGAGCGCGGGCGGGCTCGCGCGGATCGACACCGCCCTCGGGCCCCTGCGGGCGCGCGATCCGCGCGGCCTCGCCCCGGGCAGTGCCGCGATCCTGGTCGTCCGCCCCGAACGCTGCCGGCTCGACGGGGCGGGCGAGGGGGACGGGCCGGCCGACCGGCTCGCCCGGGCGGAGGATGCCCCGGTCAACCGGATCGAGGGGCGGCTCGCGCGCATCGACTTCGAAGGGGCGTTCGCCAATCTCGTCGTAGCCAGCCCGGCCGGGCCCGCTTTGAAGGTCCAGGTGGCGAACGACGGTCGCCTTTCCCGGCTCGAGGCCGGGGCCCCGGTGACCGTGCGCTTCCCGGCCGAAGCCGCACTCGCGTTGCCCGAGGGCCCGCTCGCCCGTGAGTGAGCTCTGGCGCCGGTTCGGCCGGCTCGGCGGTGGGCTCGTCCTCGCCACGGCACTCCTCTGGGCGCTCCTTTTGATCGTCCTGCCGCAGCTCTTGATGGTCGAACTTTCGTTCCGGCCGAACCTGCCGGCCGCCGCCCGCGGCGGGCCCGAGGACGTCCTGTCGCTCGCCAACTACGCGGCACTCTGGGCCAACCCCCTGCACCGGGCGATCTTCTGGCAGACGATCTGGAGCTCGCTGCTCGTCACCCTGCTCGCGCTCCTGGTCTGCTACCCGGTGGCCTTCCATCTGGCCCAGGAAGCCCGCGGCACGCGCGCCCTCCTGCTCGCGACCGCCCTCGTGATCCCCTTCTGGGTCAACGAGATCCTCCGCACCTTCTCGTGGTTCTTGATCCTCGCCCGGAACGGTCTGGTCAACCGACTGCTGCTGGGCCTCGGGGTGATCGAGGAGCCCTTGGCGCTGGGCGGCGTCGGGGCGGTGATGATCGGGATGGTCTACGCCTACGTGCTGTTCATGATCTTCCCGCTCTACAACGCCCTGGAGAGCCTCGATCGCAACCAGATCGAGGCGGCCCGCGACCTCGGGGCGTCGACCTGGCGGATCCATTGGCGGGTGGTGATCCCGCACGCCAAGCCCGGGATCGCGGTCGGCTGCGTGATGACCTTCATGCTCGCGGCCGGCACCTTCGCCGTGCCGCAGATCATGCAATCTTTGCCGGGCGGGACCAACGCCCGCTGGTTCACCCAGATCATCTATTCCTATTTCTTCGACGGCGGTGATTGGAACCGCGGTTCGGCCTACGCCTTCGCTCTCCTGCTCCTGTGCATCGTCTTCGTGATGGCGACGATGCGGCTGTTCCGCGTCGGGCTCCGGGACATCGCCAAGTGAGCGCGCGCGGCCTCCTCCGCCTGTTCACGGCCCTCTATCTCGCGCTGTTCTTCGCCTATCTGTTCCTGCCGCTGGTCTTCATGGTGGCGGCGGCGTTCAACGCGAGCCGCTTCCCGACGATGCTGCCCTGGGAGGGCTTCACCCTGCAATGGTTCTGGGGCTTCGACGCGCGCGGCCGGCCGACCGGGCTGTTCCAGGACGCGCGGATGGCGGCGGCGCTTTGGAATTCGATCCTGATCGGCGCGGGCGTGATCCTCCTCTCGGTGCCCTTGGGGCTCGCCGGTGCGCTCCTCCTCACGAGCCTGCAGAGCCGGCTCAAAGGCTTCCTCTACGCCGTGCTCGTCTCGCCGATCCTCACGCCGGGCGTGATCCTCGGGATCTCGACCTTGATCTTCTGGCAGCGGGCCTTCGAGGTCGGCGGCGGCCTGTTCCTCGCGGTGGTCGGCCAGTCGACCTTCATCGCCTCCTATTGCATGCTGCTCTTCATGGCCCGGCTCGAGCGGTTCGACCGGACGCTCGAGGAGGCGGCCCTCGACCTGGGTGCGAGCCACCTGCAGATGGTCCGCCGCATCCTCTTGCCGTTCCTGCGGCCGGCGATCCTTTCGGCGGCGCTGATCGCCTTCCTCCAGTCGTTCGAGAACTACAACACGACGCTCTTCGTGATCGGGGCCGAGGACACCCTCACGATCAACATCGCGACCCGGGTGCGGCTCGGGCTCACGCCGGCGGTCAACGCGATCGGCGTGTTGTTCATCGCCGCGACCGTGCTCGCGGCGATCGGCTGGGCGGTGCTGCGGCGGCGCGAGGTGGCGGTGCGGCGCGAGCGCCCCGTACCGGCGCGGGCGCAGCGGTTGGCCCCGGCCGCCGGCTGACGGGCAGCGCGCGATCGGATCGAGGACGGCGGTGCGGCCGATTGACACGTGTTGCAGCGGCCGCTTAGCTCGCCTGCGAGGTCGCTCAAGCGGCCCGTACAGGGAGCGCTGCTCATGAAGAAGTTCTTGGCACTCCTCGCGGGCGCCGCGCTCGGCGCCCTCGTCTCCTGGACCCCGACCGCGGAAGCCCAGACGGCCGACCGGCCCCTCCGGTTGAAGGGCCAGTCCTCGCACCCCGCCTCGGCCAATTTCCACCTGATCTTCAAGCTCTGGGCCGAGAACGTCGAGAAAATGACCGGCGGGCGGGTCAAGATCGAGGCCCTGCCGGCCGGCGCGATCGTCCCGGCCTTCGAGGTGTTCGACGCCGTCTCGCGGCAGGTGCTCGACGTCGGGGCCTCGCCGTTCGGCTACATCCTCGGCAAGCACCCGGCGACCATTCCGATGTCGCACGGGCCGCTGTTCGGCATGGACGGCTACGATTATTGGGGCTGGTACCTCGACGGCGGCGGGCTCGACCTGCTCGACGAGTTCTACCGCGACATCCTCAAATACAACGTGGTGGGCTTCCCGGCGCCGACCGACTTCCCCCAGGGCCTCGGCTGGTTCCGCAAGCCGTTCAAGAGCCTGGACGAGCTCAAGGGGGTCAAGCTGCGGATCTACGGGATCGGCAACGAGACCTTCGGCCGGCTCGGCGTGCCGGTGGTCATGCTGCCGGGTGGCGAGATCGTGCCGGCCATGGAGCGCGGTGTGATCGACGCCGCCGAGTGGATCAACTGCGCCGAGGACAAGAAGCTCGGTCTCAACAACGTCGCCAAGCATTATTACACGCCGGGGATGCACGAGCCGGTCACCGGCGGCCAGATCATCATCAACCGCAACGTCTGGGCCAAGCTGCCCGACGACATCAAAGAGATCATGCGCGTCGCGGTGGTCGACGCGACGATGCGGCGCAACTTCATCCTCAACCGGGAGACGGCCCAGGCCTGCCTCGACCTGATCAAGGAAGGCGTCACCCTGCACCGCACGCCGGACGAGGTGCTGATCCAGTTCCTCGGCGAGTGGGAGAAGATCCAGGCCGACTACGCCGCCAAGGATCCCTTCTACAAGAAGGTGATCGACAGCCAGAAAAAGTATGCCGAATTGCTGGTGCCGTTCCGCCTGTCCTGGTTCCCGCCGTACGACCTGGCCGGTAATTTCTACTGGAAGGACAAGGTCTACCTGAAGCGGGATTGATCCGCCCTCGACCGAACGACCCGGGCGGCGCGGGCCGCCCGGGCCGCTTCCCCCGACCAGCCGACGCGCCAACCCGGAGCCCCGAGGTCCGCCTTGAGCAGCCTAGCCGTTTCGGCGGGTGACCCGCCGCCCGCTCTGGTCCGAACCGTGCGCACGATCGATCGGTTCACGCTGTCGACCGCGGCGGTGTTCTGCTGGTTGGTCGTGCCGCTGGTCGCGGCGATGACCTACGAGGTCTTCTCCCGCTACCTGTTCAATCGGCCGACGATCTGGGCGTACGACGTGAGCTACATGCTCTACGGCAGCCACTTCATGCTCGGCGCGGCCTATACCCTTTATCGCGGCGGACACATCCGGACGGACATCTTCTATCAGAACTGGTCGCCGCGGACCAAGGGAATCGTCGATGCCACGCTCTACGTGCTGTTCTTCTTCCCGGGGATCGTGCTGTTCTTCTGGATGAGCCTGCAGGAGGCGCTGCACAGCTTGGACATCTGGGAGGTGTCCGCGGCCAGCCCGTGGCGCCCGGTGATGTGGCCCTTCAAGATGATGATGCCGCTCGCCTTGGCCCTCCTCTTCCTCCAAGGCATCTCCGAGTTCCTCAAGAGCGCCTACGCCGCCAAGACGGGACGCACGCTGTGAGCCCCGAGATCCTCGGCCTGGTCCTGCTGGGCGCCCTGCTCACCGGGATCTTCGTGGGTTTCCCGATCGCCTTCACCCTCATCATCCTGTCGATCGTCTTCGGGCTGATCGGCTTCGGCGACACGGTTTTCTACCTGATGGTCTTCCAGACCATCGGCATCATGAAGGAGGAGACGCTGGCCGCGGTGCCGCTCTTCATCTTCATGGGCCACATCATGGAGCAGGCCGGGCTCATGGAGCGGCTGTTCCGCTCCTTCCAGCTCATCCTCGCGCCCGTGAAAGGCTCGCTCTATCTGGGCGTGTTGTTGACCGCGACGATCTTCGCCACGGCCACCGGGATCATCGGCGCCTCGGTCACCGTCATGGGCATGATGGCCGCCCCGGCGATGATGCGGGCGGGCTACGACCCCAAGCTCAGCGCCGGGACGATCGCCGCCGGCGGCACGCTCGGGATCTTGATCCCGCCCTCGGTGATGCTCGTGGTGATGGGCCCGATCATGGGCGTGTCGATCATCAAGCTGTTCGCCGCGGCCTTGATCCCGGGCCTCATCCTCTCCGGCCTCTACGTCGCCTACACGATCATCCGCTGCCAATTGAACCCCTCGCTCGGGCCGCCCCTGCCGCCCGAGGAACGCGCGACCTCCTATCGGCAGATCGCGGTCGAGTTCTTCACGGGTGTGGTACCCTTGGCGGTGGTGATCTTCGCCGCACTCGGCTCGATCCTGTTCGGCCTCGCCACGCCCACCGAGGCCGCGGCGATGGGCGCCTTCGGTGCCCTCTGCTTGATGATCGGCTACGGCCGCTTCAGCCTCGGCAAGGTGCGCGACGCCTGCTTCAAGACGCTCGAGACCTCGAGCCTCGTGCTGTTCTTGGCGATCGCCTCGAACATTTACGGTGCGGTGTTCACCCGGCTCGGCACCAGCACGATGCTCGCCGATTGGCTGTTGGGCCTCGGCCTCGGCCCGACGCCGTTGATCCTGCTCTTGATGGTGGTGATCTTCATTCTCGGCTGGCCGCTCGAATGGCCGGCGATCATCTTCATCTTCCTGCCGATCTTCCTGCCGGTCGTCCAGGAGATGAAGATCGACCTGTTGTGGTTCTCGACCCTGGTCGCCGTCAACCTGCAGACCGCCTTCCTCTCGCCGCCCGTGGCCATGGCCGCCTACTACCTCAAGGCGGTCGCCCCCAAATGGGAGCTCACCTGGATCTACCGCGGCATGGTCGATTTCATGCTGCTCCAGGTGATCGGCCTCGCGATCGTCTTCTTCTTCCCGCAGGTGGCGCTCTGGCTGCCGAAGGTGTTGTACGGCTGAACGGCTCCACGATCGCCGCCCGGCCGGGCGGCCGCACGACGCCGGATGGACGGACCGCGCGCCGCCGCTAAGCTCCGCGGCGATCGCCGCTCGGGGGACGGCGTGCAACCGGCCAACCGTTCGTTCGGGGAGCCATGCAGCTCTCGAAACTCACGGATTATGCGCTCCGCACGCTGGTCCTGGCCGCGGTACGCGACCCCGAGCTCGTGACCGTCGCCGAGATCGCCCGCGTCCACCGGATCCCCGAGGGGCACGTCCGCAAGATCACCAACCTCTTGGCCCGCGAGGGCTTCCTCGCCTCGGTGCGGGGCCGCACGGGCGGCTATCGGCTGGCGTCGCCGGCCGAGCGGATCGTCCTCGGCAGGGTGGTGCGGGCGACCGAGAGCGATTTGCGCCTGGTCGAATGCTTCGATCCGTCGAGCGAGCTGTGCCGGCTCGAGCCCGGTTGCGTCTTGCGCGCGGTGCTCGTGGAGGCGCTCGACGCGTTCTTGGCCGTCCTCGACCGGACCACGCTCGCCGAGATCGTGGTCGAGCGGCGGCGCCTCGCCGAGCTCTTGGGACCCTGAGCCCGACCGCACTCGACCGCGGCCGGTCGCCATGCGATGGACGATCGTCGCCCGTCGAACGGAGGGACGCGAATCATGACGTCGCATGCTGTTTTCGTGTGTGCGCCGGTGCGCACCGCGATCGGCACCTACAACGGTAGCCTCAAGGACACGCCCGCGGTCGAGCTCGGCGCGACCGCGATCCGCGCCAGCCTCGCGCGGGCGAGGCTCGATCCGGCCGCCGTCGGCACGGTGGTCATGGGCAACGTGATCCAGGCCGGCAACAAGATGAACCCGGCGCGCCAGGCGGCGATCGGCGGGGGCCTGCCGGTCGAGGTGCCGGCCATGACCGTCAACCGGGTGTGCGGCTCGGGCGACCAGGCGATCGCCAGTGC
>JAILZQ010000069.1 GCA_023512415.1 Geminicoccaceae bacterium
CGACGCGCCTCCTGGACGATCGCTTGTCCTGCCGGCCAGAAGAAGAAGAACGAGAGTACGAGAAGCTGCGGGGCGAGCAAGAGCCAGGGCAGGAGCCGGCCACGGAAGAGAACCCGCTTGATCATCGCGGACGGGTCCGCCGCCGGCTCCCGCGCCGTGCGCCGCTGCGCTCAGATCTTCCCCTTGTTCTGCTGCTCGAAGCGGCGGAGGATCGCGTTGCCGTCCTCGACCGCCTGGTCGAGCGCTTCCTTGACACCCTTCTTGCCGGCCCAGACGAGCTCGAGCTGGTCGGTCAAGGCCTTGCGCACGTTCTCGTAATTGCCGAGGCGGATGGTGCGCGAATGCTCCCGCTCCTCACCCGTCAAGAGCTGCTCGACGGCGATGCCGCGGGTGGGGTGGGTCCCGTAATAGCCCTGCTTCTTGGCGAGCTCCCACGCCGCCACCGTGATCGGCACGTAGCCCGTGGCCTTGTGCCAATCGAGCTGGACCTCGGGGTCGGTCAAGAAGCGGAAGAACGCAGCCGCTCCCTCGTAGTGAGTGTCCGAAAAGCCCTTGAAGAGATAGAGGGCGGCCCCACCGATCATCGAGTGGTTGGGCTTCAGGTCCGCCTCGTGCGGCAGGAAGGATGCCCCCCATTTCATCTTGGCGCCGGCCTCGACCGTGCTGTGCCAAGCCGTGCTGTCGATCCAGAAGGCGCAGCGGCCCTCGATGAAGTTGCTGCGCGCCGCACTCGCCCAAGTCTGCGCTGCAGCCGCGCCGAAGGTCGCAAGGCCCTCGTCGACCCAGCGCTTCAAGCGCTCGACGTGCTGCACGAAGCGGGTCTCGTTGTAGACGAGCACGGCATCCAGCCCGTCGAAGCCGTTGCGCCGGGTGGCGACCGGGATGTCGTGCCAGACGCTGTAGTTCTCGAGCTCCTGCCAGGGGCCGGCGGCGAAGGAATAGCCGCAATCGGCGGCCCCCTTGGCGCGGATCGAGCGGATCTGCTCTTCCATCTCCTGCCAAGTCTTGGGCGGTGCCGTGATCCCGGCCGCGTCCAGGATGTCCTTGTTGTAGAAGAGGATCGGCGTCGAGCTGTTGAACGGCATCGCCAACAGACGGCCCCTCCGGTCGGTGTAGGTCTGGATCACCGGGCGGAGATAGTGCTCGAGCTCGACCTCGACCTTGTACTTGTCGAGCACGTCGTGCACCGGGACGATCGCACCCGAGAGCATCATGGTGAGCACGCCGGATTCGTTGTTCATGAGGATGAGCGGGTGCTCCTTCGCGCGCCAAGCGGCGATCGCGGCGTTGAGCGTCGCCACGTAATTGCCCTTGTACACTGGCTTGAGCTCGAAGCGGTCCTGGCTCGCGTTGAACTGCTCGGCGACCTTCTCGAGCGCCGTACCGAGCTCGCCCGAGAGCGCGTGCCACCAATCGAGGACGAGCCGATCGGCGCGCGCCGCCGCAACGGGCGTGAGGACGAGCCCGCCGCCCACCGCCCCCGCGAGAAGGCACCCCCGGATCCGCATCCGCGTTCCCCCATCTCGCGTCGCGGTTCCCCTCGGACCCGGCCGGTGACGGGTCGGGGCCGGGTCGGTGACGAACCCGCGGCATGCCGGCGAGGGTTGCGTGGGAGGCGCGCCGCCGCCTCGCTTGCCACGGTCCCCTCGAGGCCCTAAGGGCGGGGCCGCGGTCGCGAGCTCCGGAAAGCGGGATGAACGGGAAGCAGGAGGAAGAACGCCGGCACACGATCGTCGTGCTGGTCGACAACGAGCCGGGCGTGCTCGCGCGCGTGATCGGGCTCTTCTCGGGCCGCGGCTACAACATCGACAGCTTGACGGTGGCCGAGGTCGACAAGGCGCGCGCGCTCTCGCGCATCAACATCGTGACCTCGGGCACGGCCTACGTGATCGAGCAGATCAAGGCGCTGTTGGCCAAGCTCGTACCGGTCCACAAGGTCCAGGACTTGACCGTCGAGGGTCCGGCCGGCGCGCGCGAGCT
The DNA here is from genome assembly GCA_023512415.1 of Geminicoccaceae bacterium. GTDB lineage: Bacteria > Pseudomonadota > Alphaproteobacteria > Geminicoccales > Geminicoccaceae > JANXAZ01. Next base: position 1,981 of record JAILZQ010000069.1, read on the forward strand.
CGCGCTCGTCAAGGTCGCGGGCGACCGCGAGCGGCTCGTCCAGGCGCTCAGGATCGCCGACTTCATGCACGCCCGGCTGGTCGACAGCCGGCCCGACAGCCTGATCTTCGAGGTCACCGGCACCTCCGACGAGCTCGACGCCTTCATCGCGCTCGTGGAGCCGATCGAGGTGAGCCGCGCGGGTGTCGTGGCCATCGCCCGCGGGCCCAGGGCCCTCACGCCCGAGCGAGTCTGAACCGCCGCCGGGCCGCATCCGGCCCGATCAACCAGGGGAGAGAGGAGACCATGCGGGTCTATTACGACCGGGACGCCGACCTGAACCTCGTCAAGAGCAAGAAGGTCGCCGTCGTGGGCTACGGCAGCCAGGGCTTCGGCCACTCGAACAACCTCAAGGACAGTGGCGTCCCCGAGGTCGCGGTCGCCTTGAAGGCCGGCTCGCCGACCCGCAAGAAGGTCGAGGCCGCGGGCTTGCGGTGCATGACCCCGGCCGAGGCCGCCCGCTGGGCCGACATCGTCATGGTCCTCGTCCCCGACGAGCTGCAGGCCGACCTCTGGCGCGACGAGCTCGCGCCCAACATGAAAGAGGGGGCGGCGCTCATGTTCGCCCACGGCTTCAACATCCATTTCAAGCTCATCGAGCCGCGCCCCGACCTCGACGTGTTGATGGTCGCCCCCAAGGGCCCGGGCCATCTCGTCCGCTCGGAATATGTGGGTGGCGGCGGCGTGCCCTGCCTCTTGGCGATCCATCAGGACGCCTCCGGCACCGCCCACGATCTCGGCCTCTCCTACGCCTCGGCGATCGGCGGCGGGCGGGCCGGGATCATCGAGACCACCTTCAAGGAGGAGGTCGAGACCGACCTCTTCGGCGAGCAGGTGGTGCTGTGCGGCGGCCTCTGCGCCTTGATCCAGGCGGGCTACGAGACGCTCGTCGAGGCCGGCTACGCGCCCGAGATGGCCTATTTCGAGTGCTTGCACGAGGTCAAGCTGATCGTCGATCTGATCTACGAGGGCGGCCTCGCCAACATGCGCTATTCGATCTCCAACACGGCCGAGTACGGTGACTACACCACGGGGCCGCGGATCATCGACGAGCGGGTGCGGGCCGAGATGAAGCGGGTCTTGGCCGACATCCAGACCGGCAAGTTCGCCAAGGACTGGGTGCTCGAGAACAAGGCGGGCCAGGTGAGCTTCAAGGCGATGCGGGCGCGCGCCGCGGCGCATCCGATCGAGGCGGTCGGCGAGCGCCTGCGCGCCATGATGCCCTGGATCGCCGCCAAGAAGCTGGTCGACAAGGCGAAGAATTGAGCGCTCGACCCGGGCGGGCGCGGCCGCCCGGGTCGACCGTCAGCGCAGCAGCAACAGGCTCGCCAAGGGCAAGCTCACGATCCGCGGATCCACGACGGGCGGCTGTTCGCCCCGGGTGACGAGCAGCCCCAGTGGAGCGCGCGGACCGAGCTCGTCCAGGAACCTGCGCAGAGCCGCCGTGTCGCGGAGCGGGTCTATTCGGGCCTGATATTTGACCTCGACCGGAACGCGTCGGTCACCGACAGTCAAGACGTAGTCGATCTTCGGCGCTCCCGAGCGCTCGGGGCGCCAGGCGACGCCGAGGGACGGCATCGAGGCCAGATAGGCCCCCAAGATCCCTTCCGCGACGTGGCCGGCTAGGGCTGTCGTCGGCGGGTCGGCATCGCCCACGAGCGGCACGAGCTCACGCAGCGTCGCGGCCCGGAGCGCGTGGTCGCTCAGGCAAATCTTTTTGGGCGCGCGCATCCGCTTCAATTGGATCTCGAGCGGATCGATCAGCACGACCAATAACGACTGATGGAGAAAATCGAGATAGTGGCGGATCCGCTGGGCGCCGACGTTGCCCGCCTGGACGGTCTGGATGTCCTCCGCAAGCTTGCGCACGTGCAGTTCCTGGCCGGTATAGCGACACGCGAGCCGGAACACTTCGCGCAACAGCACGGGGTCGCGGCGGCGGCCGCGCTCGCCGATCCGAAGGTCGTGTTCGATCACGCGTTCGACCACGGTCTCCACGAGCTGCCGCGCGATCTCCTCCCAGCCGATGTCCGCGCGATGCGCGAGCGGATAGCCGCCGCGTTCGGCGAAAAGCGCGAACGTCACGTCGCGTTGCTCGCGGTGCCGCTCACCGTGCGCCGCCAAATCCCTCCAGAAGGTGATGTTTCCCCAGGCCTCGTAACCGTTCTCCGGTTGGAAGCCGGGCAGCGGCCCCGTGCCTCGCAGGGCGGCGATCTCGGCGAGCCGTAGCGGACCGATCTCGATCGTCTGGATGCGCCCGGCGAGGCTGTCGCGCCCGCGGGCGATGCGCAACGCACTCGAGCCCGTGAGCATCACCTGCACCGCCGTGTGATCGACGAGCGCCTTGCTCTGTGCAGCCCAGTTCTCGAGGTTCTGGACCTCGTCGAAGAACACGAAGGCCGGCTGTCCCCGACGTGCGGCTTCGTTGAGATCACCTTTGAAGATCACCGTTTCGAACCAGGAAACCAGCTTCGGGATCGGGTCCGACCCGACGCGCCGGAGCCAGTCCAACTCGTCGAACTGGACGCGGAAGATCCGCTCGGCCGCCACGCCCTCGTGGCGCAGGAGTGTTTCGATCAGTTGTTCGAGGAGCGTGGTCTTTCCCACCTGGCGCGGACCACGCAGCTCCAGGATCGGAGCCAAAGGGCCCAGCAATCGCTCGCGCAACTTCCCGAACGGCCATCGCCGAAAGGTCGGCAGCGGCGGCATGGCGCGGCCCCGCCACCAGGGGTTCTGCCGGTACAACTCGTGCGTGACGGGCGGCGGCAGGGTCGCCCCTTCGAACGTCATTTGCATCGCGCCGAACCTGCGGTTCTTTTTGCGGACGACAGACCCGCGGGCGCACCGAGCCGGGATCAGCCCCCCTCACGGCGTCTCGCGGAAATCGACGTGGATGTGGTTGCCGTCCGGGTCGTGGATGTTGACCTGGGTGAGCCCGCTGCCCGGCGGCGAACCGAGCTCGTACGGGACACCCAGTGCCGCGAGACGCTCGAGGAACGCGCGCAGGCCCCGCCCCTCGAGCGCGAAATGTTCGATCGCGGGCTCGATCGCCCGCGGCTTCTCGGACACCTCGACGAGGTGCACGATCGCCCGGTTGCCGCAATAGAGCCACGCCCCACCGAAGCTGAAAGCCGGCCGGAGCCCGGGGACGAGGCCCAGCACCTTGCCGTACCAATCGACCATCCGCGCGAGATCGGCCGTGCGGATGTTGACGTGATCGAGGCCGCGGATCTCCATCCTCCCCTCCCGGTCACCGAACGAGCTGGCCCCGCCGGCCGCACCTCTTTAACCTCGCGGGCCGATCCTACCCGCTCCTTCGGCCGCGGACCATGCTCGGCGCCTTCGACCCCGCCCGCTCGCTCCTGCTCACCGACCTCTACGAGCTCTCCATGCTCGACGCCTATCGGCGCGAGGGTATGGCAGCGCTCGCGAGCTTCGAGTTCTTCGTCCGCAAACTCCCCCCCTGCCGCAATTTTTTCGTGGCGGCCGGGCTCGCCCAGGTGGTCGAGTTCCTGGAGAACGCCCGCTTCACCGAGGGCGAGCTCGCCTGGCTCGCGAGCACCGGCCGGTTCCCGCCCGAAACCATCGAGCATCTCCGCGCCTTCCGCTTCACGGGCGAGGTGGATGCGATGCCGGAAGGCACGGTTTTCTTCGCCGACGAGCCCGTGCTGCGCGTCACCGCACCCTTGCCCGAGGCGCAGCTCGTCGAATCGCGGCTCATCAACCTCCTCCACTTCCAGATCTTGATCGCCTCGAAGGCCGCCCGCATGGTCTTGGCGGCACCGGGCAAGATCCTCTTGGACTTCGGGCTCCGCCGCGCGCACGGCGCCGAGGCCGGGCTCCTGGCCGCCCGCGCCTCCTGGCTCGCGGGCTTCACCGGCACCGCCACCGTGCCGGCCGACCCGCTCTTCGGCATCCCGATCTACGGCACGATGGCCCATTCCTTCGTCCAGGCCTTCGCCAGCGAACGGGAGGCCTTCGCCGCCTTCGCCCGCTCCCACCCCAAGGCCTTGATCCTCCTGATCGACACCTACGACACCGAGGCCGCGGCGCGGCTCGTCGTCGAGATGGCTCCCGAGCTCGCCGCGCGCGGCACACCGGTCCGCGGCGTGCGGCTCGACAGCGGCGACCTCGCCGCGCACGCGCGGGCGGTTCGGGCGATCCTCGACGGAGCCGGGCTCCGCGAGGTGAAGATCTTCGCCTCGGGCGGCCTCGACGAGCACCTCCTCGCCCGCCACGTCGCGGAGGGCGTGCCGATCGACGGCTACGGCGTCGGCACGAGCCTCACCACCTCGACCGACTGGCCTGCCCTCGACTGCGCCTACAAGCTCGTGGCCTATGCCGGCGAGCCGCGCCGCAAACGCAGCGAGGGCAAGGCCACCTGGCCGGGTGCGAAGCAGGTCTGGCGATCCTACGAGAACGGCCGGATGGCGGGCGATCGGCTCGGCCTCGCCGAGGAGCGGCAGGAAGGCGAGCCGCTCTTGGTGCCGGTGATGCGCGGCGGCCGGCGGATCGGCCCCTTGCCGACGCTCGCCGAGGCCCGCGAGCGCTGCGCCCGCGAGCTCGCGGGCCTACCCGACGCCCTGCGCCGCCTCGACCCCGCGCCGGCCTACCCGGTCGAGCCGACGGCGGCACTCCGGGCCCTCGCCGAGGCCTGCGACCGGCGCCAGCGCGAGCGCGCCGAGGAGCGCCCGTGAGCGGCTCGCCGGGCGAGGGCGACGGCAATCTCGGCCCGCTGCGCGCCGCTTGGCGGGCCCGCCGTGGGCCCACGGGCGAGGCGCTGCTCGATGCCGACGAGCGGGTCTTCTTCCGCCAGGTGCTCTCGACCCCCTGCCTCGAAGCGGTGGTCCGCGCCGAGGGGCCCTGGCTCGTCACCGCCGACGGGGCGCGGATTCTCGACTTCCACGGCAACAGCGTCCACCAGCTCGGCCACGGCCATCCGGCGGTGGTCGACGCGGTGGTCGAGGCGCTGCGCACCCTCCCCTTCTGCCCGCGTCGCTACACCAACCCCTGGGCGGTCCGCCTGGCCGAACGGCTGGTGGCCGCCCTGCCTGGTGGGATCGGCGCCTGGAAATGTCTCTTGCTGCCCTCGGGCTCGCTCGCCGTCGGCGCGGCCTTGAAGCTCGCCCGCTACGCCACCGGCCGGTCCGGCGTGGTGGCCTTCGAGGGCAGCTTCCACGGTGCCGGGCTCGATGCGGCTTCGGTGAGCGGCGAGCCCCTCTTCCGCGAGGGCCTGGGCCCGCTCCTTCCGGGCGTTCGCTTCCTGCCGCCGCCGACCCGCGGCACCTGCCGCTTCGGCTGTCGCGACGCCGCCCACACGGGCTGTACCGACGCGCTCGCCGAACTGCTCGCCCGCTCGCCGGACGTCGGCGCGCTGATCGCCGAGCCGGTGCGCTGGACGACCGTGGAGCTCCCGCCCGAGGGCTATTGGCAGCGGGTGCGGGCGATCTGCGACCGCTTCGGCGTGCTGTTGATCCTCGACGAGATCCCCTCGGCCTTGGCACGGACCGGCCGCCTCTTCCCGCACGAGCATTTCGGCATCGTCCCGGACGTGCTGCTGCTCGGCAAGGGGCTCGGCGGCGGGGTCTGGCCGCAGGCGGCGATGCTCGCCCGGGCCGAGCTCGACCTCGTACCCGACAAGGCGATCGGGCATTACACCCACGAGAAGAGCCCGGCCGGCGCGGCCGCTGCGCTCGCCACGCTCGAGGTGATCGAGCGGGAGGATCTCTGCGCCCGAGCGGGCCGGCTGGGGGCGGATCTCGGGGCCCGGCTCGAGGCGCTGCGGGCCCGTCACCCGCTGATCGCCACGGTGCGCGTGATCGGGCTCATGCTCGGCATCGAGCTGCGCCGACCGGACGGGGCCCCCGCCCCCGCGGTGGCCGACCGGGTCCTCTACGGGTGCCTCTCGCGGGGCCTCTCCTTCAAGATCGGCGGCGGCCACGTCCTCACGCTCTGCCCGCCGATCACCATCGGCGAGGCCGAGCTCGATTCCGCGGTCGCGATCCTCGATGCCGCGCTCGCCGAGGCCGCCGGCGGCGGAGAACAGTGAATATCGCGCCATCGGGCGGATCGTGCGGTGACGCCGATCACCGCGGCCACGCTCGCCACCGTGCAGAATGGTCGCGTGCGTGGTGGAGGATCGCCCCGTGCAGCGTGTCCCGATCCGCCCGTTCCTCGTGATCGTCGTCGAGCCGGCCAACGACCACCCCTGGAGCGAGCCGCCGGTCACCTTCTGGCGGATCCGCTGGCTGCGGACCGGCCGCATCGGCCAACGGCCGGGCTGATCCTCGGCGCCCGACCGACCGGCCGTCGGCCGGTCTTCCCCGGCCGGCGCAACGCTCTGTAGAAGCGGGCGGGGTGGTCCCTCGGCGGTCGGCGGGACCCCGCGCCGGTCCGGAGGGTGTCACGGTCGACGTCCGCAAACTCGTCCGTTCGGCCCAAGTGTTCGTGCCGTTCGCCCAGGAGGCGCGGTTCGCGCTCGGGCGGTGGTGGCAGCGCTGGGGCTGGCGGCCGATCGAGCCCGATCTCTTGGCCCTGCCGCGGTTGGATTTGCCTGCCGACGCTTTGCTCTTGGATGTCGGCGCCAACCGTGGCCTCCTGCTCGAGCTGATGGTGCGGCTGATGCCCCGGGCGCGGGTGATCGCCTTCGAGCCCAATCCACGCTTGGCGGCGAGGCTCGCCGCCCGCTGGCGCGGCGACCCCCGCGTCGAGGTGCGGGCCGTGGCGCTGGGCGACCGCTCGGGCACCGCCACCCTGTGGCTGCCGGTCTACCGCAACTGGCCGTTCGACGGCCTCGCCTCGCTCGATCCGGAGGCGGCGCGTGGTTGGCTCGCGGCCGGCCGGCTCTACGGGTTCCGGCCCGATCGGTTGCGGCTCGAGCCGTTGCGCTGCGAGACCGTGCGGCTCGACGACCTCGGGCTCGCCCCCGCCTTCATCAAGCTGGACGTCCAAGGCCACGAGGCGGCGGTGCTGCGCGGCGGTGAAGCGACCTTGCGCCAGCACCGCCCGGTGCTCCTCGTGGAGGTGAACGAGGACGAGAGTGCCGAACGCTTCCTCGCCCGGCTCGATTATGTCGTGGCGAGCTTCGCGAGCGACCGCCTGATCGCCGGCCGAGGCCGCGGGCACAACCTCTTCTACCTGCCGCGCGAGCGGGCCGACCAACTGCTCGCCGGCGGAGCCGCCTCCTGACCGTCGACCCCGTCTGGCATCGTCCGCCCGCCCCGCTATGATCGCGGCCGCGGGGAGGGTGGCGTGGCGGGCGACGGGACGATCCTCGAGACCGAGGGCCTGAGCAAGGAGTTCCGCGGGTTCCTCGCGGTCCGCGACGTGGCCTTGCGGGTCCGCCGCGGGACGATCCACGCGCTGATCGGGCCGAACGGCGCCGGCAAGACCACCTGCTTCAACCTCCTGACCAAGTTCCTGCAACCCACCGCCGGGCGGATCCTCTTCGAGGGCCGCGACATCACCGGTCTGCGCCCGGCCGAGGTGGCGAAGCTCGGGATCGTCCGCTCCTTCCAGATCTCCGCCGTGTTCGGCCACTTGACCGCGCTCGAAAACGTGCGCGTCGCGCTCCAGCGGCAGCGCGGCGAGAGCTTCGATTTCTGGCGGTCGGAGAAGCTGCTCGAGCGGTGGAACGGCCGGGCCCGGGAGCTCTTGGACGCGGTCGGGATCGGCGCCGTCGCCGACGTGCCGGCAGCCGAACTGCCCTACGGCCGCAAGCGGGCGCTCGAGCTCGCCACCACGATCGCCCTCGAGCCCCGGCTCATGCTGTTGGACGAGCCCACGGCCGGGATGGGCCGGGAGGACGTCGGGCGGATCACCGCCCTCATCCGCGAGGTCGCCAAGGGCCGCACCGTGCTGATGGTCGAGCACAATCTTTCGGTCGTGGCCGATCTCTGCGACACCATCACCGTGCTCGTGCGCGGCGAGATCCTGGCCGAGGGCGATTACGGGCGGATCGCCGCCGATCCGCGGGTGCGCGAGGCCTACATCGGCAGCGAGGAGGGCCGCGCGTGAGCGCGCCCCTGCTCGAAGTCGAGGATCTCCACGCCTGGTACGGCGAGGCGCACGTCCTGCACGGAATGCGCTTCGCGGTCCGCGAGGGCGAGGTCGTCACCCTCCTCGGCCGCAACGGTGCCGGCAAGACTACGACCTTGAAGGCGATCCTCGGGATCGTACCGCGCCGCACCGGCAGCATCCGGTTCCGCGGGCGGGAGCTCGTGGGCCTGCCACCGCACCGGATCGCCCGGCTCGGCATCGCCTGGTGCCCGGAGGAGCGCGGCATCTTGGCGAGCTTGACCGTGCTCGAGAACTTGCTCTTGCCGCCGGTCGTGGCGGACGGCGGGCTGTCGCTCGAAGCGATCTTCGAGCTGTTCCCGAACCTCCGCGAGCGGCTCTCGAGCCAGGGCACCAAGCTCTCGGGCGGCGAGCAGCAGATGCTCGCGATCGCCCGCATCTTGCGCACCGGTGCGCGACTCCTGTTGCTCGACGAGCCGACCGAGGGCTTGGCCCCGGTGATCGTCCAGCAGATCGGCCGGACGATCCGCCGTCTCAAGGAGGCCGGCTTCACGATCCTCCTGGTCGAGCAGAATTTCCGCTTCGCCGCGCGGATCGCCGACCGGCACTACATCGTCGAGCACGGCAGGGTGGTGGACGAGATCGCGGCGGCCGAGATCGGCCCGGGCCAGGAGCGGCTCGTGGCTTATCTCGCGGTTTGAGGCTAGAGATCGGGGGCGAACTGCGGGAGGCAGAAAGGATGCGACGTTTCCTGGTACCCGCCGGTGCCGCGCTCTTGGCGGTCGCGGCCCATCCGGCGCTCGCCGACTTCACCGGAGGCAAGGTGCGGATCGGCGTCTTGAACGACCAATCCTCGCTCTATGCCGACATCACGGGCCAAGGCTCGGTCGTGGCCGCGCGCATGGCGGTCGAGGACTTCGGCGGCAAGGTCAAGGGTGTGCCGATCGAGGTCACCTTCGCGGACCACCAGAACAAGCCGGACGTCGGCTCGAACATCGCGCGTCAATGGTACGACACCGACGGGGTCGACGTGATCGTCGACGTGCCGACCTCCTCGGTGGCCCTCGCGATCAACGAGGTCACGCGGGAGAAGAACAAGGTTTTCCTCGTGAGCGGGGCGGCGACCTCGGACCTCACCGGCTCCAAGTGCAGCCCCAACACCGTGCATTGGACCTACGACACCTGGGCGCTCGCCAACGGCACGGGCTCGGCGATCGTCCAGACCGGCGGCGACAGCTGGTTCTTCTTGACGTCCGATTACGCCTTCGGTCACGCCCTCGAGCGCGACACCGAAGCCGTGGTCTTGAAGGCCGGCGGCAAGGTCCTGGGCAAGGTCCGCCACCCGCTCAACAATCCCGACTTCTCCTCGTTCCTGCTCCAGGCCCAGGCCTCGAAGGCCAAGATTATCGGCCTCGCCAACGCCGGCGGCGACACGATCAACTCGATCAAGCAGGCGGCCGAATTCGGCATCGTCGCGGGCGGCCAGAACCTCGCGGGCCTCTTGGTCTTCATCACCGACGTCCACGGCCTCGGCCTGCAAACCGCGCAAGGCCTGATCTTGACCGAGTCTTTCTATTGGGACTTGAACGATTCGACCCGCGCCTGGTCGAAGCGCTTTTCCGAGCGGATGAACGGGCGGGTGCCGACCATGGTGCACGCCGGCGTCTACGCCGCGGTCACCCATTACTTGAAGGCGCTCGACGCGCTCGGCGCGGACGGCGACGGCAAGGCGGTCGTCGCCAAGATGAAGGAGCTGCCGACCGACGATCCGCTCTTCGGCAAGGGCACGATCCGCAAGGACGGCCGCAAGCTCCACCCGGTGTACCTGTTCGAGGTCAAGAAGCCTGCCGAGTCGAAGGGGCCCTGGGACTATTACAAGCTCAAGGCCACGATCCCGGCCGACAAGGCCTTCCGGCCCTTGGCCGAGGGCAATTGCCCGCTCGCCCAGTGACGGTGCGATGACCGCGAGCGCGGAGGCGAGGCGGGCATGACCGAGCTCTTCGGCGTCCCGGCACCGGCCTTGTTCGGCCAGCTCCTGTTGGGCCTCATCAACGGTGCCTTCTACGCGATCTTGAGCCTCGGCCTCGCGGTCATCTTCGGCCTGTTGAACATCATCAACTTCACCCACGGCGCCCAATACATGATGGGCGCCTTCACCGCTTGGATGTTGTTGAACTGGGCCGGGCTCGGCTATTGGTGGGCGCTCCTTTTGGCCCCGCTCCTCGTGGGGATCACAGGCATCCTGATCGAACGGCTGTTGCTCGCGCGCCTGGCCGGGCTCGACCATCTTTACGGGCTGTTGCTCACCTTCGGCCTGGCGCTCGTGATCCAGGGCATCTTCCGCAACGAGTTCGGCTCGACCGGGTTGCCCTACGCGATCCCGCCCGAGTTGCGGGGCGGGCAGAACCTGGGCTTCATGTTCTTGCCGAACTATCGCGCCTGGGTCGTGGTCGTGTCCTTGGCCGTCTGCCTCGCGACCTGGCTCGTGATCGAAAAGACCCGGCTCGGCTCGTACCTGCGCGCGGCGACCGAAAACCCGACGCTGGTCCAGGCGATGGGCATCGACGTGCCGAAGATGGTCACGCTCACTTACGGCTTCGGGGTGGCGCTCGCCGCCTTCGCGGGCGTGCTCGCCGCGCCGATCTACCAGGTGAGCCCCTTGATGGGGGCCGACCTCATCATCGTCGTCTTCGCCGTCGTGGTGATCGGCGGCATGGGCTCGATCCTGGGCTCGATCGTCACGGGCTTCGGCCTCGGGGTGATCGAAGGGCTCACCAAGGTCTTCTGGCCGCAGGCCTCCTCGACCGTGATCTTCGTCATCATGGCGATCGTCCTACTCTTGCGGCCCGCGGGCCTGTTCGGGCGGGCCTCGTGATGGCGGCGCGCGGCGAACCCGCGGCGATCGGGCCGGTGGTGGCCGCCGGCAACGGCCTGCGCCACCAACACCTCGCCATCGCGGGGATGGCCGCGGCCCTGGCCGTCGCACCACTCGTCCTCTACCCCGTGTTCCTCATGAAGGTGCTGTGCTTCGCGCTCTTCGCCTGCGCCTTCAACCTTCTGATCGGCTACGTAGGCCTGTTGTCGTTCGGTCATGCCGCCTTCTTCGGCACCGCAGCCTATGCCGCCGGTCACGCCGCCAAGGTCTGGGGCTTCCCGCCCGAACTCGCGGTCCTGTTCGCGACCGCCTGCTCCGCACTTCTGGGCCTCGTGTTCGGCTGGCTCGCGATCCGCCGCCAGGGCATCTACTTCGCGATGATCACCCTCGCCTTGGCCCAGATGCTCTATTTCTTCTATCTGCAAGCCCCGTTCACGGGCGGCGAAGACGGTATCCAGGCGATCCCGCGCGGCCGGCTCCTGGGCGTGCTCGACCTGTCGCACGACCTCGTCATGTACTGGGTCGTGCTGGCCGTTTTCCTGGCCGGTTTCTTGTTGATCTACCGCACCATCCACTCGCCCTTCGGCCAGGTCTTGAAAGCGATCCGCGAGAACGAGCCGCGGGCGGTCTCGCTCGGCTACGAGGTCGATCGCTACAAGCTCCTGGCCTTCGTCCTCTCCGCCGCCCTCTCGGGCCTCGCCGGCGGCACCAAGGCGATCGTGTTCCGGCTCGCGAGCCTCACCGACGTGCATTGGACCATGTCCGGCGAGGTCGTGTTGATGGCGCTCGTGGGCGGGCTCGGCACCGTCTTCGGCCCGATCGTCGGTGCCGCGGTGATCGTCTCCTTGCAGAACTACCTGGCCGGCCTCGGCCATTGGGTGACGATCGTCCAGGGGCTGATCTTCGTCGCCTGCGTGCTCGCCTTCCGCCGCGGCATCGTGGGCGAGCTCGGCCGGCTGCTCGGCAAGCCCCTCTAGCCGCGCGGCGGGCCGGCCGTCGGCTCGAGCAGCGCCGCCTCCCGCTCGCCGCCGGCGGCGCCGAGCCGATCGCGCGCCACGGCCTCGGGTCGCGGCGGTCGAGGCGGGGCCAGCAGCGGTGCGATCGCCCGGGTGCAGCGCTCGACCGCCCGGCGGAGCTCACCGGCCCGGGCGCGGCTCGTGGGCTCGCTCGCGAGTTCGTGCAGCAGCACCGCTTGGCGGGCCACGAGCGCCAGCGCCTCGGCCACCTCCTGGACCATCGAAGCGAGCCGCGGGCCGCCGAGCGAGGGGGGCGGCGTCGCGCGCAACGGGGCGGCGGCCTCGCCGACCGGCGGACTGCTTGCCGCCCGTTCCAGCAGGAGGAGCCGGCCGCCCGAGCCCAGAGCCAGCTCGCGCAGGCCACCGGCGCGGGCGAGGGCGGCGCGCAGGGCGGGCTCGAGCGAGCGGCCGGGCCCCGGCGGCTCCTGCCCCGCCCCGGCGACCGCCCGGCCGAAGGCCGCATTGGCGAAGACCAGCCTTCCCTCGGCGTCGAGCACCGCAACACCCTCCTCGACCGCCCCGAGCGCGGCCTGCAGCGTCGCCTCGACAGCTTCCGCAGCGGCGATACGGTCGGCCCGGGCGCGGGCCGCGCGCCGGCCCTCCTCGACCCAGGGCCGGGCCCAGCCCGGGTCGGCCGCGGCAGCACTCGGTCGCCCGGCCGCCGCGGCGACCAGCTCCTCGAGGGCGGCTACGGCCGGCACGAGGATCCGCCGGCGGACGACGCGATCGGGGAGGGCGAGGGTGAGGACCAGGAGCGGCACGGCGAGCAGCCAGGGTGCCGCCGCGGTGAGCCCGGCCCGGCGCAGGGCTGCGGGCTCGATGCGGTGCTCCAGCACGAGCCCGCTCCCGCCGACCGGGCGGCGGAAGGCGAGCCCGGCGTCGCTCGCGTCGAGGCCTTCGGGACCGCTCGATCCGGCTTCGACGAGCCGGACCGTGCCGGCCGGCCAGTCGAGGGCGGCCACGAGCGAGCGGACCCGCTCGCGCACACCCGCCACGTCGCGCGGCAAGGGATCGAGCACCGCCTCGGCGTCGCCCGGCCCCTCGAGGAGCGCTTCGACCATCCGCTGCTGCTCGCGGGCGCGCGCCTCGAGCTCGGCGCGGAGCGCGGCCCGCCCCTGGCTCCAGGCGAGGGCGGCTAGCAGCAGGCAAGCGAGCGCCCCGGGCAAGCCGGCGAATGCCAACAGCTTCGTCACCCGCCGCGCCGGCTCGCCACCGGGCTTCGCTCGCATCGGCCCGTTTCCCGCCCCGGCTGCCTCTGTTCCGCACCGCGAGCGGATCATCGGTGGATCGGTCCGTCAAGTCGTTCGCTTCGGACGCGTGGGGTCCGAGCGAGCCACCCGGCGCCGGCCGGTGCCATGGCACCTCGGCCGCGCGACGGCGCGAGGTCTCGCGGCCGGCGGGGCGAGCCGCTAGCCTCGGGGCGTGCGGCTTAGGAGGCGTCCCTTGAGCGAGCCCCTCTCCATCGCCTTGGCCCAAGTGAACCCGACCGTCGGCGACCTCGAGGGCAATCTCGAGCTCCTGCGCCGGACCCGGGCCGAGGCGGCCGCGTCGGGTGCCGAGCTCGTCGTGTTCCCCGAGCTCGTGACGGTCGGCTACCCGCCCGAGGATCTGGTCCTCAAGCCGGCGCTCACCGACCATGCCCGCTACCAGCTCCTCCGCCTCGCGGCGGAGACCGCCGACGGCGGCCCGGCGGTCGTGCTCGGCACGCCCTGGCGCGAGCGCGGTCGGCTGCACAACGCCGTGGCGCTGCTCGCCGGCGGCCGGATCGAGGCCTGGCGGGCCAAGCACGCCCTGCCGAACTACGGCGTGTTCGACGAGAAGCGGGTGTTCGAGGCGGGCCCGGTCCCGGGCCCGGTACCCTTCCGCCGGCGCGACGGCAGCCTCGTGCGCCTCGGTCTCATGATCTGCGAGGACATGTGGGTCGAGGACGTGGCCGAAGGGCTCGCCGAGTCGGGTGCCGAACTGCTCGTCGTGATCAACGGCTCGCCCTTCGAGCGGGACAAGCCGGACCAGCGCCTCCAGCTCGCGGTGGCCCGGGTGACCGAGACCGGCCTGCCGCTCCTCTACGTCAACCAGGTGGGCGGTCAGGACGAGCTCGTCTTCGACGGCGCCTCTTTCGCCCTCGACGCGCGGCGCAACCTCGTGGCGCAAGCCCGCGCCTTCGCGCCCGACCTCCTGCTCACCCGCTGGCGGCTCGAAGGCGAGGGCTGGCTTCCGGCCGAGAAGGGCCGGATCGAGCGGCCGCCCGAGCGGCTCGAGGCCATCTGGCGGGCGATGATGCTGGGCCTGCACGATTACGTGGCGAAGAACCGCTTCCCGGGCGTGGTCCTGGGCCTTTCGGGCGGCATCGATTCGGCCGTCTCGGCCGTGGTCGCGGTCGACGCGCTCGGCGCCGAGCGGGTCCGGGCCTTGATGATGCCCTCGCGCTACACCTCGAACGAGAGCCTCGAGGATGCCGCCGAGGTCGCCCGCCGGCTCGCCATCCGGCTCGACACGATCCCGATCGAACCGGCGGTCGAGGCCTTCTCGACCATGCTCGCCCCCCTCTTCGCCGGCCTGCCCCCCGACACGACGGAAGAGAACATCCAATCGCGGATCCGCGGCGTCCTCCTCATGGCCGTCTCCAACAAGCTCGGGCCCATGGTCCTCACGACCGGCAACAAGTCCGAGATGTCGGTCGGCTACGCGACGCTCTACGGCGACATGTGCGGCGGTTATTCGGTCTTGAAGGACGTCTACAAGACGACGGTCTTCGAACTCGCGCGCTGGCGCAACCGCACGCGGCCTTCGGGCGCCCTCGGGCCCGAGGCGGCGCCGATCCCCGAGCGGGTGATCGACAAGCCACCCTCGGCCGAGCTCCGGGCCAACCAGAAAGACGAGGACAGCCTGCCCCCCTACGCTCTCCTCGACCGCATCCTCGAGGGGCTCGTCGAGGAGGATCTGAGCCCGGCCGAGCTCGTCGCCCGCGGCCTGCCGGCCGAGGAGGTCCGCCGCGTCTCGAACCTGCTCGACCTGGCCGAGTACAAACGCCGTCAAGCGCCCCCGGGGGTCAAGATCACCCGCAAGGCTTTCGGCCGCGACCGCCGCTACCCGATCACCAACGCCTTCCGCCGGCTGGGCCTCACGCCCCTCCCGGAGCTCCCGAGCGAGCCGGGCGAAGCGGCCGCCCCGACCCATTCGCAGGGCCTCGCGACTCTCGAATGAGATGGCCCGATCGGTACGCGGCGCGAGGAGGAGCGGCCTTCGCGAGCGAGATTGGTCTTCTATTGACAGAATAGGTCCATCGTCCTATCTCCGGGGCATGAGCAAGGCCCCGAACCCTCCCCCCCTCGACCGCCGTCGCCTGGCCCGCCTCGCCGTCGACGGTGTTTCGACCGCCCTCCTCGCCGAGCTGGCCGGCCTGCCGCGGCTCGAGCTCGAGGCAGCACTGCAGGTCGATCCGCAGCTCTCGGAGCTGCGCCGCCATTACGAGCGCCTCGCCGCCGAGCCGCCCGAGGCCCGCCTCGAGCATCTGCGCCGGCTCTTGCTGGCCAGCGTCGAGCACCATCTCGAAGCCGGCGACCTGCGCAACATCGGCTGGGCGCTCAAGGGTTTGGGCCTGCTCCGGCCGCTGCCCGGGAGCGCCCCCCGGGGCCTGCCCGATCCGCCCCTTCCCGAGGGGCAGGAGGAGGAGGAGCTCGACCGGACCTTGGGCGAGCTCGACGAGTCGGAGCGCGAGCTCTGGGAGCGGATGGACTACCGGAACTGGCCCGTCCCGCCCACGATCCCCTGGCGCCCCGAGGCTCCGCGACCGCGCGGGCCGTTCACGATCGAGAACGAGGCCGGGACCGAGGCCGAACGGGCCGCGGCTCCCCTGCCCTGGCCGCCGCCGCGCCGGCGTCCGGAGGCCGCGCCCCCGAGC
>JAILZQ010000070.1 GCA_023512415.1 Geminicoccaceae bacterium
GCCGAGATCAGCCGGGACCAGCTCTGGCAGTGGCGCCGTCACGGTGCCCGCCTCGACGACGGTCGGCCCGTCGACACGGAGCTGATCCGCCGGACGGTCGAGGAGGAGCTCGCGAGGATCGCCGGCGAGCTCGGCGCCGAGCGCTTCGCGGTCGGCCGCTTCCGGGATGCGGCGAAGCTCCTGCTCGAGCTCGTCGAAGCAGACGAGCTCGTCGAGTTCCTGACGCTGCCGGCCTACGAGTGGGTGCTCGCCGAGGAGCACCGCTGAGCCCCTGCGGCAGAGCGCCCGCCCCCTGGACGGCCGCGGTCGCCCGGACGATCTCCCGGGCGGGCCGCCGCAGCGCGGCCGCAACGGAGCGCCCGGGATGATCGCTCGCTGGCCCGGCGGGACCGTGGTCGCCCTCGTCCTGCTGCTCGCCGGCCCGCTCGCGGCCGAGCCGCCGGCTTGGACCGTCGATCCGGCGAACAGCCGGCTCGCCTTCGCCGCCCGCCAGGGCGGCCAATCGATCGAGGGCGCCTTCACCCGCTGGACGGCGCGGATCCGCTTCGATCCGGCCGATCTCGCCGGCTCCTCGGTCGAGGTCCTGGTCGATCTCGCGAGTGTCGTGACCGGCGATCCGAACCGCGACAAACAGGCGCAGGCGGCGGAATTCTTCGACACCGCGCGCACCCCGCAGGCGCGTTACCGAACCCTCGCTTTCGAGCCCAAGGGCGGCGATCTCTTCGAGGTCGCCGCGGAATTGTCGCTCAAAGGTGTCACCCGTGCGCTGCGCCATCCCGCGCGGATCCGGATCGACGGGGCGCGGGCCACCGCTTCGGGCGAGGTGAGCTTGCGTCGTCGCGACTTCGGCTTCGGCTCGGGCGTCTTCGACAGCGAGCAGATCCTCGGCCCCGAGATCCGGGTCCGCTTCGAGGTCGAGGCGAGCCGCTCGTGAGCTGGCGTAGCGACCGCGAGCGATGGGGGCTCGGCATCCGGCTCTTCCATTGGACGAGCGCGGTGCTCGTGCTCGCCCAGTGGCTCCTGGGCCAATACATGACGGGCCTCGGCCCCGAGGCGCTGGCCCTCAAGTTCGTCCTCTACCAGCGCCACAAGAGCCTGGGCTTCGTGATCTTCGCCCTCACGCTCCTGCGCCTCCTGTGGCGCTTGAGCGAACCGGCCCGACCCGCCCTCCCGCCGACCATGCCGGCCTGGCAGCGGGGCGCGGCGGCCGCGAACCACACGCTCTTCTACGTCCTCCTCCTCGTGATGCCGGTCACGGGCTTCCTCGCCGCCGCCGCCTCGCCGCTCGGCATCCCGACCGTGCTGTTCGGGGTGATCCCGATCCCCCATCCGATCGGGCCCGATGCGCGCCTCGAGGCGCTCCTGCTCGCCGCCCACCGGATCCAAGGATGGCTGTTCGCGGCGTTGCTCGTGGTCCACATCGGCGCCGCCCTCAAGCACCAGCTGGTCGATCGGGACGGCCTTCTCCTGCGTATGGTGAGGGGCCGGTGAGCGCGGCGAGCGCGTCGGGGGCTCGGATTTCCCGGGGTCGAGGAGCGTGCTAGCAACAGCCTTGCGAGGACATGCGCATCGGATCCGCCCTCGCGCGGTCCGCGGGAGGAACGAGTCGCCGATGTCGACCATCGCGCTTCGGAGCAGGCGGTGACTCCCGCCGCACGCGGGACGCGGGCGCGCGTCGTCGCCGCCGAGCGTGTCCTGTCGGGCGGCGGCACCTGCCTCGTCCACGACGGGACTTCGGCGATCCTCGTGCACGCGGTCGAGCCCCTGGGCGAGCCCGGCCTCGCCGAATGGCTCGCTGCGAGCCCAACCGCCACCCTCGTGCTGACGGGGACGCGTGCCCAGGCCCTCGGGCTCGCCGTCCCGGCGGCGAGCTGCGCTGCGCTCGAGCTCGGGCCCGGCACCACGCCCACTGGCCTCGCGGGCCTGGTCGGGCCCGGCCTGCCGACCGGGCCGCGCGGCCTGCCCGAAGGCTGCACCCTGCGGCTCGGGACCCGGCTCGAGGAAGCGGCGGTCGATCTGGCCAAGCGCGCCGGCCTCATCCCGGCCGTCCTCGTGCGCCCCGCCGGCGAGGAGAGCCGCGCGGACGTGAGCGTCGAGGCCGAGGCGATCCTCGCCCGCTCGCGCGACGATCTCGCGACGCTGCGCCCGCTGGTCGAAGCCCGGCTTCCGGTCGCCGCCACCGAGCACGGCCGCCTCGTGCTGTTCCGCTCCGCTTCCGGTGCCGTCGAGCACCTGGCCTTCCTCGTGGGCGATCCGGCGTCGGCGCCGGCGCCGCTCGTCCGCCTCCACTCCGAATGCTTCACCGGCGACGTGTTCGGCTCGCTCCGCTGCGATTGCGGCGAGCAGCTCGATGCCGCACTCGCGCAGATGGCCGAGGAAGGGGCCGGCGTGCTCGTCTATCTCCGCCAAGAGGGCCGCGGCATCGGGCTCTTGAACAAACTCCGGGCCTATCGGCTGCAGGACCAGGGTCTCGATACGGTCGACGCGAACACGCATCTCGGCTTCTTGCCCGACGAGCGGGACTATGCCTTCGCCGCCAAGATGCTGCGCACCCTCGGCATCGCTCGGCTGCGGCTGATCACCAACAATCCCGAGAAGCTCGAGGCGCTCGCCCGTCACGGGGTCGAGATCGTCGAGCGGGTGCCGTCGAGCGTGCCGGCCAACCGCCACAATCTCTTCTACCTCGAGACCAAGGCCCGGCGCAGCGGCCATCTCTTGCGCGCGCTCGGCGCCGGGCTCGGCGGGCTGCCCGCCGGCCGTGGCACCGGCTGACCCCGCTTCTCCGTCCCTCGGGGAGGAACGACCGTGACCGCTCACCGGATGCTCGCCGCTTTCTCCCTCGCCGCCACCCTCCTCGCGAGCGTGCCGCACCCGGCCGAGGCCGAGCCGCGCCGCTACCGGATCGACCCCGAGCATTTCGCGATCGGCTTCGAGGCGATGCACATCGGCTTCTCCAAGGTCCTCGGTCAGTTCCTGAAAGCCGAGGGCAGCTTCCTCTTCGACGAGGCGACCCGCACCCTCCACGCGGCCGAAATCCGGGTCGACGCGCGCAGCGTCTTCACCAACCACGAGGCGCGCGACAATCACCTGCGCGCCGCCGACTTCCTCGATGCCGAGGCGCATCCGACGATCGTCTTCAAGATGACGCGGGCGATCCCGAAGAGCGAGACCACGGGCCTGGTCGAGGGCGATCTCACCTTCCGCGGCAAGACCTTGCCGCTCACGGTCGAGGTGACCTTGAACAAGATCGGCAAATATCCCTGGGGCGACAATCACGTCGTGGGCGTGAGCGCGCGCACGATCGTCAAGCGCTCGCTCTGGGGCTCGACCTACGCCGTCGAGAACGGCTGGGTCGCGGACGAGATCCCGATCCAGATCGAGCTCGAGGCGATCCGCGAGTGAGCCCTCTCGCCCGCGCGACCGCACGCCCCGAGGGTCCGCCGGCGGAACGGCTCGCCCGCGCCTGGGAACGGCTCTTGGCCTGCGCGCACGGCGCGGGTGACCTTTCGACCGTGCCCCTCGACGGGCTCGGTGCGGACCAGCAGCGCCTGTTCGCCACCTACCGCGACTTCTTGGCTCCCTCCCCCGACGGGCTCTCGGTCGTGGCCCATCTCGGCCAGAGCCTGGACGGCCGGATCGCGACCGAGCCCGGCCATTCGACCTTCGTCACGGGCGCCGACGATTTCCTCCACATGCACCGGCTGCGTGCCTTGGCCGATGCGGTGTTGGTCGGTGCGGGAACGGTCGCGGCCGACGATCCGCGCCTCACCGTCCGCCTCGTGCCGGGCCCGAGCCCCTTGCGGGTCGTGCTCGACCCCGACCGTCGGCTCGGCCCCGACCGCCGGGTCTTCCGCGATCCCGACCCGCCGACTCTCGTCCTGTGCCGTGCCGACCGGCGGGACCGCGACCGGCTCGGGGAGGCCGAAATCGTGGGCTTGCCCGCACCGCGAGGACGGCTCGAGCCGCGCACGGTCCTCGCCGCGCTGTTCGACCGCGGCATCCGCCGCCTCTTCGTCGAGGGCGGTGGGATGACCGTCTCGCGCTTCCTCGCCGCGGGCTGCCTCGATGCCCTCCATCTCTGCGTCGCGCCCGTGATCATCGGTTCGGGCCGCGACGCCTTGAGCCTGCCGGCGATCGCCCGGATGGACGAGGCGATCCGCCTCGCCCCGGAGGTGATGCGACTCGGCGAGGATTGGCTTTTCTATTGCCGGCTACGCCGGGCCCCGCTGCCCGTGCGGCAGGCGCAAGAGATCGACATGGCCGACCCGGCAGCGGCTCGCGCCCGCCTCGATCGCCCGGAGCCGGTCCCGACACCATGAGCCGATCGCCGCCGCCCGTTCGGGGGCGATCGCGGCGGCGGCCTCGGCCCAGCCCTCGACCAACGCCCGCTGGAACGACCGGTCCCCGGGGCCCGCGCTCCAGTCCGAGAGCGCGAGCAGGGGCTGGTCGCCGGCACCGTGCAGGACGCGGGCGAGCTCGATCCCGGCCTCGGGCCCGAGCGCCGGACCGAAGCCCTTGTCGGTCCGTTGGTGCCGATTGACGAGCCCGATCACGTCGGCGTCGAGGGGAAGGCCGGGCTCGAGGGAGACCCGGCCGTCGTAGGTGAGCACGGCCAGGAGCGCGAGGTCGCGGTCCTGCACGAGCTGCACGAGACGGCCCAGCCACTCGGCCGAGACGAGGTCGAGCAGCGCCGAGCAGGTGACGAGGTCGACCGGCTCGGTCAGCACCGACTCGAGCTCGCTCCGGAGATCGGCGCGGCGGTAGCGCGCCCGGATCTCGCCGCTCCTCGGCAGGCGTGCCTCGCCCGCTGCGATCAGAGCGGGATCGTGCTCGATCAGCGTCCAGTCCTGGGCGAGCGGCAAGCGCGGCCCGAGATGGCGGAGGTTGGACCCGGTCCCCGCTCCCAGGTCGACGATCCGCAAGGGCCCGCCCCGTTTCCCGGCCCAAAGCCCCAAGCTCGCTTCGGGCGCCGTCGCCCGCGCGGCCGCATCGAAAGGTTCGCGGAGCGCGAGCCATTCGGCCGAGAACCCGCTCATGCCGCCGCCTCCGCGAGCAAGACCGCCTCGGCGCGCGCCGCTTGCTCGTCCCAGCGCGGCAGCCCGGCCCGCGCCGCGATCGCACCCTCGCGCAACCGAGCGCGGACTCCGCGGTCGCCGATCGCCCGTGCCAGGGCCTCGGCGAGCGCGGCTTCGTCCTCGGGCGGGACCAGGAGTGCGGCCTCGCGCGGCAGCCAATCGGCGACCGCCCCGCCGGCCGCCGCGACGATCGGCAGTCCGCGCGCCAGCGCCTCGGCGAGGGCCATGCCGTAGCCCTCGTAGCCCGAGGCCGAGACGAAGAGGTCGACCGCGTCTAACGCCGCCTCGAGCGCCGGGCCCACGAGCTCGCCGCGGAGCTCGACGCGATCCCCGAGCCCCGTCTCGGCGATCGCCGCGCGCAATTTCGCGGTCGCTTCCGGCGAGCGTTCGAGCGCGCCCACGATCGCGAGCCGCCAGGGCAGATGGCGGAGCCGGCCGAGGGCCCGGACGAGCCGGTCGAGCCGCTTGCGCGGGATCACCGAACCCACCGCCAGGAGCCGGACCTCGGGCCCGGCCGAGCCGCGGGCGAGCGGTGCCGGGTCGGTGCCGGGCTCGATCACCACGAGCCGCCCGGCCTCGACCCCGAAGTCCGCCTCGAGGGTGCGCGCGGTCGTGCGCGAGGTGCAGAGGATCCGCCGCGGCCAGCGCAGCGCGGCGCGCTCCTGCTCGATCAGCCGCGCGGCGGTCGCGGCGTCGAGCCCCTCCTCGTAGCCGAGCGGGTGGTGGACGAGACCCAGAAGGCGCAGCCGCCGGCTTTCCCGTTCGGCGAGCTCGGCAAGCACCCCGAGCGCGAGCCCGTCGACCAGGAGGAGCGCACCATCGGGAAGGGCGGCGAGGGCCCGCCCGCTCGCCGCCACCGCCGCGGCGTCGGGGAACGGGAAGCCGTCCGGCAAGCGGAGCCAGTCGACCCGCCAGCCGCGTGCCCCCAGCCCCTCGGCGAGCCGCCGGTCGTAGATCGTGCCGCCCGTGCGCAGCTCCGGGTCACACGGCACGGCGAGGGCGAGCCGGCGGTCGACCACGCGGGCCGCCGCTCAGCCGAGCGGGGCGCGGTAGCCGGCCCAGGCGACGTCGCTCTCGGCGAGCTCGACCGAAAGGCCGGTGAGCCCCGGAGCGTGCGGCCCGAGCCTTCCCTCCCGGATGGCTGCCCGGATCTTCTCCCAGATCCACTTGGCCATGAACTCGGTCGTCGTGTTGACGCCGCGGAACTCGTCCATCTCGTCGAGATTGCGGAAGGCGATCGTGCGCAGCGTTTCGGCGAGCACCTCGTGCGCCCGGCCGATGTCGACGACGATCCCGTCCGGGTCGAGCTCCGGCCGCTCGAAGCTCACGTCGACCACATAGGTCGCCCCGTGCAACCGCTGCGCCGGGCCGAACACCTCACCTTTGAAACTGTGGGCGATCATCACCCGATCGCGCACCCGCACGCTGTACATGTCGGTCTCCCCATGAGCCGTAGCCGATACGTAGGCAGCCGCGGCGCGGTTCGCGCAACAGATCGGGAAGCCGCGAGGGTGCCTCCTCGAACGGCACGATCTCGTCGAGCAGCGCCGCGAACGCGGGATCGGCGAGGAGCTCGAGCGCCTTTTCGAGCCGGCGCCGGTGCGGCCAGCGCGGCCGCATGGCGGGGGCCACCGCGCCCACCTGTGAGCTCACGAGGCGCAGCCGGCGGCTGTGGAACGCCCCGCCGAGCGGCACCGGTGCCGCCCCCGCCCCGTACCAGGACAAGACGAGGACGGTCGCCTCCTCGCCCGCCGCGTCGAGGGCGGTCGCGAGCGCCTCGGGCCGGCCGGTCGCCTCGATCACGAGGTCCTGCTCGCCGGGCGCCTGATCGGGCCGGGCGAAGCCGCAGCCGAGTGCCCGGGCGAGTGGCTCGACCTCGGGGTCGCGATCGACGAGCGTGACCTCGGCTCCGGGCAGCTGCGCGGAGAGCCGGGCCGCACAGGCGCCGACCACCCCGGCGCCGAGCACGAGGATCCGCATCCCGGGCAAGGCCGGTGCATCCCAGAGCGCGTTCAAGGCCGTCTCGAGGTTGGCCGCGAGGACCGCTCGATCGGCCGGAACCTCCTCGGGCACCGGGAGCACGGCCTCGGCCGGTACGACGAAAGCCGTCTGGTGTGGGTGGAGGCAGAAGACGGTTCGGCCGAGGAGCTCCTGCGGCCCCGCCTCGACCACGCCCACGGCGGCGTAGCCGTACTTGACCGGGAAGGGGAACGAGCCCGCCTGGTGGGGGCAGCGCATCCGCGCCCGCTCGGAAGCCGGCACCCGGCCCGCGGCGACGAGCGCCTCGGTGCCGCGGCTGACAGCCGAAAAGCTCGTGCGGACCCGCACCTCGCCCGGCCCCGGCTCGGGCAGGCTCTCCTCCAGGAGGGTCGCCTCGAAGGGGCGCGTCCACCAGAGCGCGCGGGCCGTGCGGGCGGGATCGTTGGTCGGCATCGCGGGTCGCGGCTAGCATGCGGCGGCGGCGAGAGCCAGGGCGGAGACGAGCGTGGCCCGCGAGGTCCGATCACGCGGCGGCACACCGGCCACGACCTTCCTCGAGGCGCGTGGGATCACCTTCCGTGCCCACGCCTACGCCTTCGAGGCGAGCGCGGGGCCGATCGGCGAGGCCGCCGCCCGCGCCCTGGGCGTCGCCCCGGCCCGGCTCTTGAAATGCCTGATCGTGCGCAGCCGCGAGGGAGCCCTGGCCGCGGTCCTGCTCGCCGCCGACCGAACACTCGACCTCGAGGCCGCCGCCCGAGCGCTCGGCAGCAAGCGGGTCGAGCTCGCGCCCGCGGCCGAGGCCGAGCGGGCGACCGGCTACGTGGTGGGCGGGATCAGCCCCTTCGGCCAAAGGCGGCGCCTGCCGCTCCTGCTCGACCGCGCCGCCCTCGACCACTCGGCCGTCTACGTCAACGGCGGGCGCCGTGGGCTCCAGCTCGAACTCGCGCCGGCCGACCTCCTCACCGCGAGCGAGGCCCGCATCGCCGAGCTCGCCCGCTGAGGCGGCGCTTGCGAGCCCCGAACGGCTCCGATAGCGTCCCGACCGACCAGGGAAGCGGGCGGGCCACGGTCGGCGCCGTCCGAAGCGGGAGGCTCTCGATGCTGGCCAGACGTCTCGTCCTCGGCGCCGTGGCGGCCACAGCGCTCGTGCTCGGCGAACCGGCACGGGCGGCGATCGAGCTCAAGATGAACGGGCTGCACGCGCCCGACCACGCGCTTTCGATGACCCACGAATTCTTCGCCGAGCGCGTGCAGCAGCTCACCAAGGGCGCGATCAAGCTCGACGTCCACCACGCCCGCGGCCTCGGCGACGCCGTCGAGTCCGTCCAGTCGATCCGCAACGGGACGATCGCCTTCTTCACCGTCTCGGCGGCCAACCTTTCGCAGGTCGACCCGCGCATCGACATGTTCTCGCTGCCGTTCTTGTTCAAGAACGCCAAGCATTACTGGTGGTACCTGACCTCCGAGCGCGCTCGCAACTTCGTCAAGCCGCTCGAGGAGAAGGGAATCGTCGTCCTGGGCTTCATGGACAGCGGCGCCCGCAGCTTCTTCGCCAAGGAGGAAATCAGCGATCCGACCAAGCTCGCGGGCAAGAAGATCCGAACCATGGCGAGCCCGGTCCAGATCGCGATGATGGAAGCCTTCGGCGGCACCGGCGTGCCGGTCGCCTGGGGCGAGCTCTACAACGCCTTGCAGACGGGTGTGGTCGACGGTGCCGAGAACAATCCGCCCTCGGTCCGCTCGATGAAGTTCTACGAGGTGACCAAGGTACTGGTGCTCAACGAGCACGCCCGCATCCCGGACATCCTGATCGCCTCCAAGCGGGTGATGGACCGGCTGACGCCCGCCCAGCGCGAGGCGATCTTCCAAGCCGGCCGCGAGGCCGAGGCCTACATGCGCGGGGCCTGGGCGGCGGACGAGAAGGCCTCGCTCGCCTTCCTCAAAAGCCTGCCCGACTTCAAGGTGATCGAGAACGTCGACAAGAAGCCGTTCCTGGAGAAGGTCTCGGCCCTCCTCGACCGCGAGGCCAAGCGCCTGGGTGTGGAGGACGAGGTCAAGTACATCCTCGAATCCCAGAAGAACTTCTGACACTCGGGCCCCGGCCGACCGTGGTCGGCCGGGTCTCCTCGGCCCGCTCCGGAGGGCGCTCGCTTGCGCACCTTCAACCGCGTGTGCGACCTCGTGGGGCTGTTGGCCCGCGCCTGGACGTTGCTGCTCGCCGCCGCCCTGTTCGTCGTGGTGATCGCGACCGTCGTGCAGCGCGGCACGATCGGCAAGGTCCCCTCCTGGTCGGAGGAGGTCCCGCGCTATCTGTTGATCTGGGTCGGCTTCATGGCCGCGGCCTGCGGCGTCGACCTCAAGGAGCACATCGCCCTCGAGCTCCTGATCGAAAAAGCGAAAGGCCGGCTCGCCACGGTTCTGGCCTCGCTCGTCGACCTCGCGATCCTGGCCTTCGGATTCGTCATGCTGGTCCACGGCATCGGCTTCGTGCGCGAGTTCGGCTCGGACTTCATGGAATCGATCCCCTACCGCAACGTCTGGTACTACAGCGCCCTGCCGATCGCCGGTGGGCTGATCGTCCTCTTCGCGCTCCGCGACCTGTTGAACCTCTGGTTCGCCCCCGAGCTCCGGACCCGCCGGCTCGAGCTCGTCACGACGGCCGACTGAGCGGCCATGATCGTCCTCCTGCTCGTCGGTTCCTTCGTCCTCCTGATGCTCCTGGGCGTGCCGATCGCCTTCGCGATCGGCCTTTCGGCCGCCCTCGCGAGCCTCGGTTACGCCTGGCTCGGCAACCCCTTCGTCATCGACGAGGTCACCCTCGTCCAGAAGATGCTCTTCGGCATCAACAGCTTCCCTCTGTTGGCGGTGATCTTCTTCGTCTTCACCGGTGCCGTGATGGCGCACGGCGGGGTGGCCAAACGACTCGTCGCCATGGCCGAAGTGCTGGTCGGCCGCTTCCCGGGTGGGCTCGCCCAGATCAACGTCCTCTCTTCCATGTTCTTCGGTGGCGTGTCGGGCTCGGCCGTGGCCGACGTCTCCTCGATCGGCCGGATGATGATCGGCGCCATGGTCGCCGACGGCTATTCCAAGCCCTTCGCGACCGCGATCACGCTGGCCTCGGCGGTGATGGGCCCGATCATCCCGCCCTCGATCGCGATGATCCTCTTCGCCTACCTGGCCGGCAACGTCTCGGTGGGTGGCCTCCTCCTGGGCGGGGTCGTGCCCGGGATCCTGATCGGGCTCGGGCTCTTGGCCGCGGCCTATGTCCACGGTCGGCTCTACCACCCGACCCGGACCGCAGCACTGCCGACGGCCGAGAAGCTCCGGCGGATCGGCGCCGGGCTCGCCGGCATGGCGACGCTGCTCATCATCCTGGGCGGCATCACCTTCGGCCTCACCACCGCGACCGAGGCCGGGGCGATCGCCGCTCTCTACGCGCTGTTCCTCACGATCGTGGTCTACCGCGAGATCGGGTTGCGCGATCTGCCGCGAATCCTGTGGGAGACCTGCCTCACCACCTCGGTCGTCCTGTTCCTGATCGCCACGACTTCGGTCTTCAGCTTCATCTTGGCCTACGAGAAGGTCCCGGCCTGGATCGCCGAAAATTTCCTTTCGCTCGCCGAGGAGCGCTGGGTCCTTCTCCTTCTCCTCAACGTCCTGCTCCTGCTCACCGGCATGGTCATCGACATGACCCCGGCCTTGATCATGATCGTACCGATCATCCTGCCGCTCGCCCAGAAGCTCGGAATCGACATGGTGCACCTGGGCGTGATCATGGTGATCAACTTGGCCTTCGGCCTCATCACCCCGCCCGTCGGCACCTCGCTCTTCGTGGGTTGCCGGATCGCCGGCTTGCCGATCACCGCGGTGATCAAGCCCATGCTACCCTTGCTCGCGATCATGGTCGCCACACTTTTCCTCGTGACCTTCGTGCCCGAGCTCGTCCTCTGGCTGCCGCGCCGCTTCGGCTTCGTGAGCTGAGCGGTCCCGCCCGGGCCCGAGCCGCCGTTCGGAGCCCGGCCATGCGCGCGCTCGTCCCTCCCCTCGCCCTCTCGGCCCTGCTCGCGACGCTTCCGGCCCGCGCCGAGGGCCTGCCGCAGCTCCTCCGCTGCGGCGAGCGGATGATCGAGATCACGCCCCGCGAGGGCGGCCTCCGCCTCCTCGCGGGTTTCGACCGGCACGAGCTCGAGCCCGTCCCCGCCGCCTCGGGCGCCCGCTACGCGAAGCCCGGGGATCCCTCGACCTGGTTCTGGAGCAAGGGCGAGGGTGGCCTCGCGAGCCTTTCCGGGGAGGTCCTGCCCGAGTGTCTGCCCGCGGGACCGTTCCGGGCGAGTGGCAACGAGCCCTTCTGGTCGCTGGCGCTCGACGCCTCGGCTCTGCGGCTCGAGCGGCTCGGCCAGGAGCCGCTCGTCCTCGCCCCGCCCCCCGCTGCCCGGATCGTGGGCGCGATGCACATCCTCGAGGCGGAACTCGACGGCCAGCCGCTCGCGGTCCGGATCGAGCCGGTCCCGTGCGTCGACAGCATGAGCGGGATGCCGCATCCCGCGACCGTGACGCTCGAACATGGCGCGGAGCGGCTCACGGGCTGCGGCGGCGATCCCGGCGCACTCCTCCGCCGGAGTGCTCGGGTCCTGCGCGCCCTCGACGGCGCCCCCCTCCCCTCGGAGCGGCCGCTGGAACTCCTGTTCGGCACCGACGGCCGGTTCGCCGGGCAGGGTCCCTGCAACCGGCTCTTGGGCGGCTACCGGCTCTCCGGCGAGGAGCTCCGCCTCGGGCCGGTCGCCAGCACGATGACGGCTTGCCCGGAGCCGCTTATGGCGGCCGAACGGCGCTACGTGGAGGTGCTCGAGAAAGTCCGCGCCTTCGCGCTCTTGCCGGAGGGTGGGCTCCTGCTGCTGGCCCCGGACGGGGCGCGCCTCGAGTTCGCCCCGTGACGCGGGCGAGCCGCGCCGGCCACTTGGCATCGTCGTTGCTCTGTGTATCTTAGCGAAGGCTGATCCGTTCGGATCAACCTCGGATAGATAAGGGACCGCGTGCGATGCAGGCTACCCTCACCCTCGTCCTGTGCCTCGTGAGTGCGCCCGAGCAGTGCGAGGTGCGCCAGAAGCGGGTCGACGCCCAGGCCTGCTTCTATGGCGGCGCCAACGTCGTCGCCGCCGAAACCCCGGCCGGCTTCCGCGCCGTCCACGCCCGCTGCGACCCCGACCACCGGGGCAGCCTCGCCCCCGGCTCGGCCGCGCGCCGCACAGGCTGAGGGGCGCGCCGGCTGAGGGGTCGCAGGGCCTCACGCTCGCCGGGCGCTTCTCTCTCCGGGGAGCCCCCGTCGAGCGGCTCTCCGCCGCGCCGAAGGCGGCCCGAGAAAAAAGGGCCCGCCGGAGCGGGCCCCTTCGAACCGCAGGCCGTCGGCCGGCTCACGCGCCGATCACGCCACCGTCCTCGCGGGTGATCACGATCGTGGCCGAGCGCGGATAGCCCTTCCCGTCCGGCCATTGGCTGCCGAGCTTGCCGGCCGCGAAATCCTCCTTCGAGGTGTGCGCGCCCGGATGCTGGACGTTGACGAACATCGTCTTCTGATCCGGGGTGGTGATCACACCGGTGATCTCCTGACCGGGCGGGCCCACGAGGAAGCGACGGATCTCGCCCGTGTCCGGGTTCGCGCAGAGCATCTGGTTCGAACCGAACGGCACGAGCTTGCCCTCGTAGAGATTGTCCTCGCTCATGTCGGTCTGGATCCAGAGCCGCCGATCGGGATCGAACCAGAGGCCGTCCGGGCAGGCGAAGATCGCGCTTTCGGCGAGCGGCTTGCCGGCCTTGTCCTTGCTGTCCTTGGTGTCGCCCGCGAGCACGAAGATATCCCAACTGAAGCGGGTGGCGGCGTGGTCGTCGCCCGCCTCGCGCCAGCGGATGATGTGCCCGAACTCGTTGCCCGCACGCGGGTTCGAGGCGTTCACCTGCTCCGCCTTGCGCCGGCTGTTGTTGGTGAGGGTGAAATAGACGAGGCCCGTGCCCGGGTCGACCGCGCCCCACTCCGGCCGGTCCATCTTGGTGGCACCGAGCTTGTCGGCGGCGAGCCGGGTGTTGACCAGCACGTCCGCCTGGCTCGTGAAGCCGTTGGCCCGGGTCAAGGGGCCTTGGCCGAACACGAGCGGCAACCACTCGCCGGTGCCGTCGTCGTTGAACTTGGCGACGTAGAGCGTGCCCTCGTCCAACAGCGCGCCCGAGGCCGTGGCCGGGTCGTAGGGCTTGGCGCTCACGAACTTGTAGATGTATTCGAAGCGCGCATCGTCACCCGAGTAGCAGACCACGGGCTTGCCCGGCACGGCCGGGGCGAAGATCACGCCCTCGTGGGCGCAGCGGCCGAGGGCGGTGCGCTTGACCGGCAGGGCGTTCGGGCGGAACGGGTCGATCTCGACCACCCAGCCGAAGGAGTTGGGCTCGTTGCGGTAGTCCTCGATCGGCGAGGTGCCCTTGCTCGACGCGTCGAAACGGGCGAACTCGTCCGCCCCGCCGCGCGCCAGATCCCAGCCGTAGCGCGACTTCTCGGTCGGCACGCCGTAGCGGGCGTGCTCGCGCGGCTGGTCCGGCTTCTGGTCGACCTTGTCGCGGTTGACGAAATAACCGGCCCAGTTCTCCTCGCAGGTGAGATAGGTGTTCCACGGCGTCACGCCGTGGGCGCAGTTGTTGATCGTGCCGCGGGTCCGCGTACCGTCCGGGCTGTACTTGGTCTTGACGAAGTCCGAACCACGGACCGGACCGCCGATCTCCATGGGCGTCGCAGCGGTGATGCGCCGATTGCGCGGATCCGCCACGACCTTCCACTGCCCGTCGTCGCCGCGCGCGACCCGCACGACGGTGACGCCGTGGGCGTTGATCTCCTTGAGGACCTCGTCCGGATCGCGCAGGCCGTCGGGCCCCATCGGCACGTCGTCCGAAGTCAACGGCTTGCCGACCGCACTCTTGTGCATGTAGCGCGGCTCGACGTACTCGTGGTTGACGACCAGGAGACCGTCGGTCGAGCTGCCGCCGATCGGGAAGAAATGCATCCCGTCGTGGTGCATGCCGACCTGCTTGGCCTGATCGGCGCCGCTGTTGTCGAGCGAGAAGGCCGGCGCCTTGCCGTCGATCGGCGTACCCCAGGGGATCAGAACCTGCACCTTGTAGCCGGGCGGCACGGTCACCGTGTCGGCGGTCGAGACCGGGACCGGGGTGAAGCCGATCACGGGACCCGCGGCGGCCGCCGCCTCGCGGCCCAACGTGGCGAGTGCGGTGCTCGAGAACAGCCCGGTGATCGCCGTACCCAGCGCCCCCTTCAACAGGCCACGGCGGCCGAGCCGCGCCTCGACGACCTCGGCGAAGCTGCGATTGTCCGAGACGTTGCTCGGCCGCTCGTCGCCGTGCTCCTCGGGTTCCCAATCGAGCTCGTGGATGCGATCCATCTCGTCCCTCCTGGCGTGCGGCGTGCGCGCCCTCCGGGCGGCGACGCCATCGTCCCCCGCGAGCATCCTGGCGGCGATTCGCGACGGAATTGTTACGCTCCGAGATGGAGCGAGGGCAAGAGCGCCCCTCTCGACGATCAGCGGCCGTCGGTCGGCCGCAGCCCACTGTCCGGGTCGGGGTCGCTCGCGGCCGGATCGAAGGTCGCCCAGCCCACCGGCCGGCCGGTCGGCGGCAGCTCCTTCTGGAGCCGGGCGCGATGGAGGTGCGCTTTCGCCAGCATGTAGGCGGTGACCGGTGCCGTGAGGAACAGGAACAGCGTGATCAAGAGCTCGTGGACCGAGACGCGCCCGGTCGTGAACAGGAAAAAGAGCATCGAGGCGATCAGGATCCCGCCCACGCCGAGCGTCGTGGCCTTGGTCGGCGCGTGCAGACGCTGCATCAAGCTCGGCAGACGCAAGAGGCCGAACGAGCCCACGATCATGAAGAAGGAGCCGGCGATCAGCAGGAGCGCCACCGCCGCCTCGCCCAGGAAGCCGAGAAGTCCGCCGCTCATTCGATCACGTCGCCCCGGAGCATGAACTTGCAGAACGCGACCGTGCCCACGAAGCCGAGCATCGCGATGAGGAGTGCCGCCTCGAAGTGGATCTGAGTCGCTTGCGCGATGCCCAAGAGCATGATCAAGGCCACGGCGTTGACCACGAGGGTGTCGAGGGCGAGCGCCCGGTCGACCGCGTCGGGGCCGAGCCAGAGCCGAACGAGGCAGAAGATCGTGCCGAGGCCGACCGCCGCGAAGCCGACGGCGAGGGCGAACGCGATCATCCGAAGATCTCCAAGAGCCGCCGCTCGTAGCGCCGCTTGATCGTCGCCACCGCGGCCTCCGGGTCGGGGGCGTCGAGGGCGTGGACCAAGAGCGCCCGTCCGTCGGCCGAGACGTCGCAGCTCACCGTGCCCGGGGTCATGGTGATCGTTCCGGCCAAGGTCACGATCGCCTCGGGCACACGCGTGTCGAGCGGCACCACGAGGAAGCGCGAATGCAGCTCCTCGGGCTTTTTGAAGAGGATCAGGTAGGCGACCTGGACGTTCGCCACACAGATGTCCCAGAGCACGAGGAGCCCGTATTCGATCACCGTCGCGGGGGCGCGGATCACCGGCCGCTCGGGCCAGAAAGGCCGGGTCAAGAGCGGCAGCACGACCCCGAGGAAGAGGCCGAAGAGGACGCTGCCGGCGCTCGGCTCGTTGGCGAGCAGCACCCAGACGACCGTCAACAGAAGGGTGAGCAGGGGGTGGGGGAGGAGGCGGGCGAGCACGGGATCAGCGCTCCGCGGCGTGGGCGGCCGGGCGCGGCCCGAGCACCGCCTCGACATAGCCGGTCCGCTCGTGGAGCTGGGCGGCGGTCGCCTCGAGGCTGCGGGCGATCGGCCCGGCGAAGGCCGCGAGGCCGACGGGCAGGGCCAAGAGGGCCCCGGCCGCCACGAGCGGCAGCACGGGGCGGGCGCGCGGCGGCGGGTCCCCCGCCGGCGGGGTCGCAATCGCGACCGCCTTCCAGAAAAGGAGGCTTCCGGCCCGGGCGAAGGCCAACAGGCTCAAAAGGCTCGTCCCGAGGATCGTGGCCCAGAGCCAGGGCCAGGCGGGGTGGGCGCGCAGCGTGTCGAGGATCCAGAGCTTGCCCAAAAAGCCCGAGAGCGGCGGCAGGCCGGTCGTAGCGATCGCCGCGAGGAGGAAGCCGCCGGCCAACAGGTCGAGCTCGGGGAAGGCAGGGGCGGCCACGATCGTGTCGTGCACCGGGCCGCGCCGCTCCGCCACGAGATCGGCCAAGAGGAAGAGTGCCGCGGCGGCGAGCGTGCTGTGCAGCAGGTAATAGAGGGTGGCCGCGGTCGCTGCGGGGCCCGGCATGGCGAGCGCGAGCAGGAGCGTGCCCATGGACGCGATCACCGAGAAGGCGGCCAGCCGCTGCACCGTGCGCGCGGCCAACAGACCGACCGTACCGAGCAGGATCGTCGCGACCGCGGCGGGGACCACCCAGGGCTCGACCAGACCGGCCGCGGGCGAGCCTTCGCCGCCGAAGACCGCGAGGTGGACCCGCAGGATCGCGTAGGCGCCGACCTTGGTCATGATCGCGAAGAGGGCCGCGACCGGGGCGCAGGCGACACCGTAGGTCCCGGGCAGCCAGAGGTGCAGCGGTACGAGCGCCGCCTTGACCGCGAACACGACGAGCAAGAGCGCCACGCCCGTGCGCAAGAGGCCCGCCTGCTCCGGCCCGACCTGGCTCGCCTTGACCGCGAGATCGGCCATGTTGAGGGTGCCGGTGACGGCGTAGATCGTGCCGACCGCGAACAGGAAGAGGGTGGAGGCCAGCAGATTGACCGTCACGTATTTGAAGCCGGTGACGAGCCGCGCGGCCCCGGCGCCGTGCAGGAAGAGGCCGTAAGAGGCGATCAACAGCACCTCGAAGAAGACGAAGAGGTTGAAGATGTCGCCCGTGAGGAAGGCGCCGTTCACACCCATGAGCTGGAACTGGAAGAGGGCGTGGAAATGCCGGCCCTGGCGGTCCCAGCCCGAGGCGGCGTAGAGCACGACCGCGAGCGCGAGGAGCTGGGTCAAGACGAGCATGAGCGCCGCGAGCCGGTCGAGCACGAGCACGATGCCGAAGGGCGCCGGCCAGTTGCCGAGCAGATAGGCCCGCGGCGTCCCGTCGGCGGCGAGCACGAAGAGGCCCGCGGCGATCGCGAGGAGTGCGACCGTCGCGGCGATCGAGAAGGTCCGCTGCACCAGGATATCGAAGCGCGCCGCGAGCACGATGAGGGCGGCCACGAGCGCCGGCAACACCACGGGGGCCACGATCCAGTGGTTCACCGGCGGCCCTCCGCGCCGGGCTCGCGACCGTCGACATGGTCGCTGCCGGCCTCGAGGAAGCCCCTGAGGGCCAGGACGACGACGAGGGCCGTCATGCCGAAGGAGATGACGATCGCCGTCAAGACCAAGGCCTGCGGCAAAGGATCGGTGTAGCCGGGGGCGGCGGGGTCGACGATCGGCGGCCGTCCCACGACGAGCCGGCCGGTCGCGAAGAGGAAGACGTTGACCGCGTAGGAGAGGAACGAGAGGCCGAGGACCACGGGGAAGGTCCGCCCGCGCAGGCAGAGATAGACGCCGACCGCGGTCAATACACCCACGCCGGTCGCGACCAGGAGCTCCATCTCAGGCCTCCTGGACCGCGCGCGCGGCAGCCGGAGCGTGCGGGCTCGGTGGCGGGGGC
>JAILZQ010000071.1 GCA_023512415.1 Geminicoccaceae bacterium
GGGTCGCCCGGCTCGCGCTGCTGGCACCCCCTCCGTCGGGCCGGGCTCACGCCCGCGAGCTGCGCGCCCTCGCCCGCCTCGCGGGCGGGGGCCCGGCCGACCACGGCTCGGCGGCCGGGCCGGACGGTATCGTGGCCGGCGGCTTCGCGCTCGGTGCGGGCACGCTCGCCGAACTCGCCCGACTCGATCCGTTCGCGACCCCTCGGCCACCTGCGCCGCGGATCCTGATCCTCGAGCGGCCCGACGGCCCACCCGTGGCGGAGGGCTGCCGGATCTGGGCCCTGGCCGGGGCGACCATCGAGGCCGAGCCGCTCGCCGGCTACGGCGAGCTGATGCGCGACCCGCTGCTCTCGACGCCGCCGCGGGCCGCGTTCGCCAGGCTCGTGCGGTTCTTGGCCTAGGACGCGCCGCCTGCCCGGCTTCCGGCGGCCACGGGCCCCGACTTGCCGACCGAGGCCGTCCTGGTGGACCGGGGCTTCGTCGAGCGGACGCTGCGCCTCGGCCCCGGCGCGCGGCTGGTCGGCACGCTCACCGAGCCGTCCTCGGGCGCGACCGGGTCGGACCGACCGGCCCTGTTGATCCTCAACACCGGCGCCACGCCCCGCTCCGGGCCGGGCCGCGCCGCGGTCGAGCTGGCGCGGAAGCTGGCGGCCCTTGGCGTGCGCAGCCTGCGGCTCGACCTCGGCGGGCTCGGCGACAGCGCGCCCGGGCCGGGCGAGCGTGCGGTCGACATCTACCGGCGCGCCGCGCTGGCGGAGGTCCGGGCGGCGGTCGACCTGCTCGCCCGCCGCGGGTCCGACACGGTGGTCGCGATGGGTGTCTGCTCGGGCGCCTTCATGGCCTTCCACGCCGCGCTCGCCGATCCGCGCCTCGTGGGACTTGTCCTGGTCAACCTGCCGCGCTTTTCCTGGCGACCGTTCCACCCGCTCGTCTTCGTCCGGACCCGCACGCTCTTGGCGCTGCTCGGTCGACCCGCGACCTGGTGGCGTGCGCTGTTCGGCCGGGGTGAACTCCTGCCCGCCCTTCGCGTGCTGGCCGAGCGGCTCGGCGCCCGGTTGGTCGCACGCCTGCCCGGCCCGCTGCGCCGAGCGGCGTGGGCCGCCTCCGCTCCGGGGCGACAGCTGCACGCCCTGCTCCGCCGCGGGGTCCGGCTGCTCGTCGTCTGCGCCGCGGAGGATCCGGCCTCGGCCACGCTCGACCGGCTGCTGGGCCTGGCCCGCGGCCCGGTCCCGGAAGGCGGGCTCGAGATCCGGGTCGTCGCGGGCGCCTCCCACACCTTCGCCGATCCGGGCTCGCGTTCGCTGCTGCTGCAGCTCGTCCGCAGCCACCTGGACCGCCACTGGCCCGGACGGAGCGGAGCGACCGGAACCGCTCGACCGGCGTTCGCCACGACCCGCGCGCTCGGTGCCGCCGGCCCGATCGCACCGCCCGTCGCGCGAGCCGGTGAGCACGCGGCGACCGGTGGTGTCCGCTGAGCCCGGCGGCCCGCCGCACCGCGGTTCGCGGCCGGCTCTGGAGCCGCGACGCCTTCCGCCCGCGCACCAGGCCGCGAAGGCGGGAGCGAACCGCGGGGAGCCGCGGCGCTTCGGCCCGCTCGGCAGCTCAGGGCAGCCGCTCGATCGGCTCGCGGCGCTGGTTCTGCGGCGGGGCGCCCCCCTCTCCGCGCGGTGCCGCCCAGCGGCAGCCGCGGGCGATCACCGCCTGCACCGCGGCGATCCGGTAGGTCGGGTAGGTCTCGTGGCCGGGCCGGAAATAGAAGATCTTGCCGCGACCTCGAGTCCAGGTGAGCGCCGAGCGGAAGACCTCGCCGCCGGTGAACCAGGAAATCATCAAGAGCTCCTCGGGCTCGGGTACCTCGAACACTTCGCCGTACATCTCCTCGCGCGGGATCTCGAGGTAGCGGCCCAGGCCTTCGCAGATCGGATGCTCGGGCTTCACGACCCACATCCGCTCGGTGTCGGTGGCGACCCGCCAGTTGACGGTGCAGGGCGTGCCCATGAGCCGGCGGAAGATCTTCGAGAAGTGGCCGGAATGGAGGACCACGAGGCCCATCCCGGCGTGGACCCGGGCGGCGACCCGCTCGACCACGCGATCGGCCACCGCCTCGTGCTGCTTGTGACCCCACCAGAGGAGCACGTCGGTGGCGGCGAGCGCCGCTTCGTCGAGCCCGTGCTCGGGGTCCTCGAGGGTCGCGGTGCGCACCTCGAGCCCGTGCGCGCGCAAGGCCGGGGCGAGCACTTCGTGGATGCCTTCCGGATAGACCTTCCGGACCTCGGGATTGTGCCGCTCGTGCCAGAATTCGTTCCACAGCCTGACGCGGACGGTCATCGCCGGCTCCTCAGCGGGGGCGATCGGCGGCTGCCTCGAGCAGCTCGGCGATGCGGACGCGCGCGCCGCCGCGCGCGGCGGAGCGGACCGCCGCCGCGACCGTGGCGAGGCTCGCAAGATTGTCGGCGCCGGTCGGGAAGCCCGCGGGCGGCTCGCCCGCGAGGATCGCCTCGGCGAACGCGGCGATCGTGCCGGCCCGGTCGGGGAACGGCACGGGCTCGAGCGGCACGGGCTCGGCCGGTTCTCCGGGACGGCGGATCGCGAGCCGGTCGGCCGACAGGCGCGCCCCGGCGTTGCCGCGGCAAGTCCACTCGATCTGCCCGGCCTCGGCCTCGATCACCCAGTCACCGGCCCACGGCGTGGCGGGCCCGCGCGAGAGCCAGCTGCCGCGCCAGCTCGCCACGAGCCCACCCTCGAGCACGAGGAGGACCGCGGCCGAAGCGTCGTCACGGAAGGGGCTGCCCGGCGGGTTCCAACTCCGAGCGATCACCTCGACCGGCTCGCGGCCGAGGACGAAGCGCAGGAGGTCGACATGGTGGATCGCCATGTCGGCGAGCAGGGGGTCGGGGATGTCGGGGTAGCGGTGACCCTCGGCGACCGCGTCGCGGCGGAAGTCGATCGCCACGCTGATCGGCGCACCGAGCACCCCCTGGCCGACCAGTGCCGCGGCGCGGCGGGCCGCCGGATAGTAGCGGTAGTTCTGGCTCACGCCCAAGACGAGACCGCGTTCGGTGGCGAGACGGACCAGCCCAATGGCCTCGCTCAGCGAGGGCGCGAAGGGCTTCTCGGTCAAGACGTGCAGGCCGGCCTCGAGCGCCTCGCGGCAGACCGGGACGTGGTGGTTGGTCGGCAAAGAAGCGAGGACCGCGTCGGCCTCGACCGCCCGCCGGGCCTCGGCCAGCGAGGCGAACAGGGCACCGGCCGCCGCGCCGAGCCGCTCGCGGATCCGCGCGCGGGCGGCGGGGTCGGGGTCGACCCTGGCCACGACCTCGACCGAGGGCACGGTCGGCAGGACCTCCGTGGCCCAGCTCGTGCCCCAAAAGCCGAGCCCCACCTGGATCAGCCGGATTCGTTCCATGGGCCGTTCCGCGGGTTCATTTGAGGGCGCCGGCGGTGAGGCCGGCCACGATCTGCCGCTGCATGAGGAGGAAGACGGCGATCGCCGGGGTGACGAACACGCAGGCGAAGGCCATGATGTTGTTCCAGTCCGAATATTCGGCACCGATGAAGGAGAAGAGGCCCACGGTCGCCGGCTGCAGCGCCGGTCGGTCGAGCAGCGTCAAGGGGTAGACGAAATCCCCATAGGCCAACAGGAAGACGATGATGCCGGTGACCAGGATGCCGGTCCTGGCCACCGGCAGGACGACCCGCCAGATGGCCGAGAGCCGGGTACAGCCGTCCACCCGGGCCGCCTCCTCGAGCTCGCCCGGCACCTGGATGAAGGTGGTGCGCAGCACGACGATCGCGAAGGGAAGGGTCTTGGTCACGATGGCCAGCACGACCGCCGCCTGGGTGTTCACGAGGCCCGCCTGGCGGAACAGGATGAACATGGGCGTGGCGAGCAGCGCCGGCGGCAGCACCTGCGAGAGCATGACGGCCAGGAGCGCGATGTCGATCCAGCGCGAGCGCAGCCGGGCCATGCCCCAGGCGCAGGCGACCGCGAGCAGGAGGGTGAGGGCGGTGACGGCGGCGGAGATCCAAAGGCTGTTGAGCAGGTAGCGGGGGATGTTCTCGCGGGTGAAGATCCAGCGATAACCCGAGAAATCGATCATGGCCGGCCAGAGCGTGGGCGGACTCGCGAAGAGCTCGCCCGGACCCTTCAACGAGGAGACGTAGGTCCAATAGAGCGGGAAGAGGTAGAGCAACGCGACGAGCGCGCCGAGTGCCGTGCAGGACCAGCGGGCCGCCGGGCTCAGCCGCATCAGAGGCGGACCTCGGTGCGCAAGGAGCGGACGTAAAGAGCGCCGGCCACGATCACCACGACGAACATCAAGCTCGCGATCGCCGCACCCTTGCCGAAGTCGAACTGCTGGAAGGAGAAGACGAACGACCAGAGCGGCAAGGTCGTACTCGAGAAGGCCGGCCCACCGCCGGTCATCGAGAACAGGAGATCGAAGGCCCGCAGCGTGTAGATCGTGCAGAGGGTCAGAACGGCCAACAGGGTCGGCTTCATCAGCGGCAGGGTGACCCAGCGGAAGCGCTGCCAGGGCCCGGCACCGTCGAGATGCGCCGCCTCGTAGAGCTCGCCGGGCAAGCCGGCGAGCCCGGCGGCCAAGAGGATCATCGCGAACGGCGTCCCGTACCAGATGTTGGCGAGAATGATCGAGAGGAGCGAAAGGTCGGGGCTCGAGAGCCAGTTGACCGGCCGGGTGACGAGCCCGGCTGCGAGGAGGGCTTCGTTGACGAGCCCGCCGTTGGTCGCATAGAGCCACTTGAAGATCGCGCCCACGACCAGGAGCGGCAGGATCCAGCCGGCCAGGATCACGCCGCGGAACCAGGCGGCACCGGAGAAGCGGAGGCTGAAGAACAGGGCCAAGGCGAAGCCCAGCGCCACCTGGCAGACCACGCAGGCGATCGTGAAGGCCAGGGAGTTGCGCAGCACCAGCCAGAAGAGCGGGTCGGCGAAGACGGCCTCGAAATTGGCCGCCCCGACCCAGGGCCGGTCGAGGCGGGCCATGGTGGAAAGTGTCACCTCCTGGAAGCTCATCAGCAGGTTGTAGATGAGCGGGTAGCCGACGAAGGCCAGGAGGAAGGCGAGCGCCACCACCACGAGCCCGCCGTAGACGCCGCGCGAATCGGCCGCCCGTTCGAGCCCGAGGCCGGCCCGGCGGCGCGGGGCGCCACCGGCCACCGCCGGAGCGGCCATCAGAGCGGCGTCTTGGCGAGGATCTGGCCGACCTCGGCGGCCGCCACTTTCAAAGCCTCGGCAGCGCTCGTCTGGCGGGTCATCGCCTTTTGGATGGCGAGCTGGATCGAGCGCGAGATCGCCGGCCACTCGGGATGCGGTCCGCGGGCGCGGGCGCTCTTCATCTGCTCGGAGTAGGTCTTGAAGGCCTGCGGATAGAGCGGGTTCTCGATGACGATGTCGGTCCGCGGCGGCAGCCGTCCGGACTTCCAGGCGTTGGCGAGCTGGTCGGGACGGATCATCCACTGGATGACCTCCCACGCCAGATCGGGATGCTTGGCGGCGGCCGGGATGCACCAGTTCCACCCGCCGAGGGCCGAGGCCCGGATGTTCTTCGCATTGACCGGCATGAGGCCCACGCCCCAGTCGAACTTGGCGTTGTTGTGGACACGCGGGGTGTCCCAGGGCCCGGAGATCGCCATGGCGGCGTTGCCGGCGATGAAGCGATTGACGCACTCGGACTGGTTGATTGTCAAGACGTCCGGGCTCGTGGTCTCGGCCTTGATGAACGAGACCCAGTAGTCGAGTGCCTCGACCGCCTCGGGCGCGTCGAGCCGGTCGATGTGGCCGCCGTTCTGCCAGAGGAACGGCAGCCACTGGAAAGTCGAGTCCTCGGCCTGGCGGGCGGAGAACAGCAGACCGAAGACGCGCCGATCCGACGAGGTCAGCTTCTGCGCGGCGGCTGCGAGATCGGCCCAGGTGCCGGGCGGGTTCTCCGGGTCGAGCCCGGCAGCCTTCAGCATCTCCTTGTTGTAATAGACGGCGATCGCGTTGCTGTCGCGCGGCACGCCGTAGATCCCGCCGCGCCACTGCACGGTCGACCAGGGCCCGGGCAGGTATTTCTCCTTGGAGATGTTGCCGGAGGCGGCGATCCGCTTGGAAAGATCGAGCAGCGCGCCCTACGAGGCGAAGCTCGCCGTGTCCGGATTGTCGATGCAGCAGATGTCCGGGGTGTCGCCGGTGGCGACCGCGCGCACGAGCTCGGTCCGGTACTGGGCGAAGGGGATGATCCGCTCCTCGATCCGGGCGTCGCTGCGCGCGGCGTTGAACGACTTCACGCCCTCGCGCATGTAGACTTCGGTCTCGAGGTTGAAGACGTGCCAGAGCTGGATCGTCGTGGCGGCCCGCGCCCGCCGAATCGGCCGGAGCGCAGCACCTGCGGTTGCCGCCGCGCCCGCGATGATCGTGCGACGCTGCATGGAAGCTCTCCCTGATCCTGGCCGCGCGAGGCGGGGGACTGTCGTTGTTCAGCCCTCGTGGCAAACTGACGCAGCCGCGCCGTCTGTCAATCGGCCGACCGCGGAGGGGTGCCGTCCCGACCGCGCTGGGCCGGGGCGCGGCCGGCTGCTAGAGCGGAGCGAGGCCGGCGCGCGCAAGGGAGGCTCGCATGCGACGGATCCAAGGGCCGGGTATCTTCCTCGCGCAGTTCGCGGGCGATCGGCCGCCTTTCGACGATCTCGACTCGATCTGCGGCTGGGCCGCCGGGCTCGGCTATCGGGGCGTGCAGATCCCGACCTGGGACCGCCGGCTCTTCGACCTCGAGCGGGCCGCCACGAGCGATACCTACTGCTCCGAGATCCGCGAGATCGTCGCCCGCCACGGGCTCGCCGTCACCGAGCTCTCGACGCATGTGCAGGGCCAGCTCGTGGCGGTGCATCCGGCCTACGACGAGGCGTTCGACGCCTTCGCGCCGGCCGCGTTGCGCGGCGATCCGAAGGCCCGCCAGGAGTGGGCGGTGGGGCAGCTCGGCCTCGCCGCGGAGGCCTCGCGGCGGCTCGGCCTCGTGGCCCACGTCACCTTCAGCGGGGCGCTCGCCTGGCCCTTCCTCTACCCCTGGCCGCCGCGCCCCGCGGGGCTCGTCGAGGAGGCCTTCGCCGAGCTCGCCCGGCGCTGGCGGCCGATCCTCGACCGGTTCGATGCCGTGGGCGTCGACGTCGGCTTCGAGATCCATCCGGGCGAGGATCTGATGGACGGGGCGAGCTTCGAGCGGTTCCTCGCGGCGGTCGGCGATCACCCGCGCTGCTGCATCAACTACGATCCCTCGCACTTCGTCCTGCAGGCGCTCGACTATCTGGCCTTCATCGACATCTACCACGAGCGGATCGTGGCGTTCCACGTCAAGGACGCCGAGCTCAACCCGACCGGCCGGCAGGGGGTCTATTCGGGCTTCGCGCCCTGGATCGAGCGGGCCGGCCGGTTCCGCTCGCTCGGCGACGGCCAGGTCGACTTCGGCGCGGTGTTCGCGAAGCTCACGCAGTACGACTTCGGAGGCTGGGCGGTGCTCGAGTGGGAGTGCTGCCTCGAGCATCCCGAGGACGGCGCGCGGAAGGGCGCCGAGTTCATCGCCGCGCACATCATCCGCCCGGCCGAGCGGAGCTTCGACGAGTTCGCGGCCGGCGACGACGACCGGGCGGCGGTGCGCCGCCGGCTCGGGCTCGACCGCTGGTGAGGAGGCTGGCGCGATGGTGAGCGCGACCGCCACGCCGGCGGCGCCCCGGCGGATCCGGCTCGGCATGGTGGGCGGCGGGCAGGGTGCCTTCATCGGCGCCGTGCACCGAATGGCCGCCCGGCTCGACGACCGCTTCGAGCTCGTAGCCGGCTGCCTCTCGGGCGATCCGCAGCGGGCCCGGGCCTCGGCGGCCGAACTCGGCCTCGATCCCGACCGGTCCTACGACGACTTCGAGAGCATGGCCCGGCGCGAGGCGCGCCTCGCCCGCGGCATCGAGGCGGTGGCGATCGTCACGCCCAACCATCTGCACGCACCGGTCGCCCGCGCCTTCCTGCGCCGCGGCATCCACGTGATCTGCGACAAGCCCTTGACCACCTCGCTGCGGGAAGCGCGCCGGCTGCGCGAACTCGTCGCCCGCTCCGGCTGCGTGTTCGTGCTGACCCACAACTACACGGCCTATCCCATGATCCGCCAAGCCCGGGCGATGGTCGCCGAGGGGGCGCTCGGGGCGATCCGCGTGGTCCAGGTGGAGTACGCCCAGGACTGGCTCGCGACCCCGCTCGAGCGGACCGGCCACAAGCAGGCCGAAT
Organism: Geminicoccaceae bacterium; assembly: GCA_023512415.1. GTDB lineage: Bacteria > Pseudomonadota > Alphaproteobacteria > Geminicoccales > Geminicoccaceae > JANXAZ01. The sequence continues at coordinate 8,273 of JAILZQ010000071.1, forward strand.
GGCGGACCGATCCGGCCCGGGCCGGGCCCGCCGGCTGCATCGGCGACATCGGCACGCACGCCGCGAACCTCGCCTGCTTCGTCACCGGCCTCTCGATCGAAGCGGTGGCGGCGGACCTGCAGACCTTCGTCGCCGGCCGGGCGCTCGACGACAACGCCCACCTCCTCCTGCGCCTTTCCGGCGGCGCCCGCGGCATGCTCTGGGCGAGCCAGGTGGCACCCGGCAACGCCAACGGGCTCCGGCTGCGGGTCTACGGCGAGAAGGCCGGGCTCGAATGGGCGCAGGAGGAGCCCGAGCTCCTGCGCTTCTCGCCGCTCGGCGAGCCGCCGCGCACGATCCGCCGGGCCGGCCCGGGCACCCATCCGGCGGCGGCGCGGGTGAGCCGGATCCCGGCCGGCCATCCGGAAGGCTATCTCGAGGGATTCGCCACGCTCTACCGCGAGGCGGCCGAGCTGATCCTGGCCCGGCTCGAGGGGCGCGAGCCCGACCGCGCGCGCGGGCCCCTGCCCGGGATCGAGGAGGGTGTGGCGGGGGTGGCCTTCATCGAGGCGGTGGTCGAATCCGCCCGCCGCGGCGGCCGCTGGGTGGGGCTGGCGCGCTAGCGGCCGAGTTCGGGCGGCAGCGAGGGGAACGCCGAGACGCCGTTCGACAGGATCGGCAAGACGCGGACCGGGAACACGATGACGAGCTCGGGCAGACAGCCGAAGCCGAACCGGGAGGCGAACAGGGGCGCGAGGGCGATCTTCGCGACCATCTCGAGGGTCACCGCGGCCGGGTGGAAGGCCCGGCGCAGCGCGGGCGAGACGGCGACCGCGAGCGCGCGCACCCACCCGGGAACAGGGCGAGCAGGACGCCGCCCGGCGGCCCGCCGCCGGCGGCCTTGATCTCCGCCGGCTCGTCGTCGATCCCGTCGAGCACGGCCGGGGGGAGCTTCCGCGGACAGCGCGAGACGAGCGCGCTTTCCGCGACGTGCGTGAGCTCGATCTCGTCGCGACCGGCGCCGGGCGTTGCCGGCCGCCACCGAGAGGAGGGTGTTCACGCCGGCCCCGGCGGTCCCGAGCAGGTTCGTGCCGTCGAGGTCCCGGGACGTCTCGATGCCGGTGTCGGGGTCGACCGGCACGGCATCGGTGCCCTGTACGGCGATGGTCGCGACCGCCACGACCGGCGCACCTCGGACGGCGAGGTCGAACAGGAGGACCGCGAAGGCGTGGGCGAAGGTGCCGTCCCTGCCGGCCTCCGGGCGGACCGCGTCGCCGTTGCCGTTGCCCTGCTCGACGACGCGGTCGGTCCCGTCCCGCTCGGAGAAGCCGCGTGGCGGCGGTGGAAGAGTCCGTCGGTCGGCAGCGTCCGGCTCATCGACCGCCGGCCGCCGGCCGCGGGAAGCAGGCCGGCCCGAGCGGCGCGAAATGCTTGTAGCCGAGCACGAACTCCTGGTGGCCGAGGGCCTCCGACCGGGTCGGCTCGCCGGCCGCCACCCGTTCGATCACGGCCACGATCTCGGCGGCGACCTCGTCGAGCGTGCCGCGGCCCTCGAGGATCCGGCCGGCATCGACGTCCATATCGCCCGCCATCCGCCGATAGGTCTCGGGATTGGCGCAGATCTTGACGACCGGGCTCACCGCCGAGCCGACCACCGAGCCGCGGCCGGTCGAGAAGAGGACGAGATGCGCCCCGCAGGCGATGAGCTCGACCACCTCGGTCGTGTCGTTGATGTTCGGATAGCCCCAAAGGACCGGGCCGTCGGGGATCATGTCCATGAGATAGAGCCCGGGGGCCGGCGGCCGGACCGCCGGGCGCAACAGGCCCTGGATCGGCCGCGTGCCGCTCTTGGCGTAGGCGCCGACCGACTTCTCCTCGACGGTGGTGAGCCCGCCCGTGATGTTGCCGCCGCCGAAGCTGCCGTGCTCCATGGTCGCGTGGTAGCGGTGCGCCTTGGCCATGACGGCGCGGAGTTCGCGGGCGAGTTCCGGCCGGGCGGCGCGCGATGCCATGTGCTCCTCGCAGCCGAACAGCTCGCCCAGCTCCTCGAAGATCACCGTGGCGCCGGCATCGACCAAAAGATCCGAGGCCCGGCCGATCGCCGGGTTGGCCGAGAGCACGCTCGTGCCGTCCGAGCCGCCGCATTTCGTGCCGATCACGAGGTCGGCCAAGCTCACCGGCACCCGCGGCACCCGCTCGAGCTCGGGCAGGGTCTTCTCGACCCAGGCGCGACCGGCGGCGACCGTGGGGGCGGTGCCGCCCTCTTTCTGGATGACCAACGTCGCGACCGGGCGGCCCGAGGCGGCGATCGTCCGGTGCAGGCGCGAGCGGTCGAACTCCTCGCAGCCCAACGAGACGAGCAGCACCGCGCCCACGTTGGGATGCGTGCCGACCGCGTCCATCACGTCCTGGGCGTAGGCGTTGGGGTAGCAGCCCGAGAAGCCCACGAGCTCGACGCCGCGCTCGGCGAAGGGTGCTGCGATCATTCGGGCGACGTGGTGCGCGCACTCGACGAGATAGGCCACGAGCAGCCGGTTGCGGATGCCCTTGCGGCCGTCGGCGCGGAGGTAGCCGGTCGCCCCGTGCACGGAACTCACTCCTCGGCGTGGTCGAGCGCGTTGACCAGCACCGCACTCGCCAGATTGTGGACGTGGACGTGCTCGCCCGGCGCGATCGGTCGGGTGGCGCGGCCGATCGGCACGCCACACTTGCGCACCGGCGCCCCCGCGGCGATCGGCCGGAGCGCCACCTTGTGGCCGAGGGGGATCGACTCGCGCAGCACGAGGCCCGCGAAGTCGGGCCCGAGCAGGTCCCCGGGCGCGAGCGGGCGGAGGGCCACGGCGACGTCGTCCTCGAGGGCGAGGCGCAGCAGGGCCGGGGCGCTCACGGCGCGCGGCTCCCGGCCGGGAGCACGCGCGGGCAGCCGGTGCGGATCAGCATCGACCGGCAGCGCTCGCGATAGAGCGGGCGGACGTCGCGGGTGGGCGGCCGGCAGCGGCTCGAATCGAGGCCCACGAGCTCCATGCAGAGCTTGTCCAGATAGCCGTCCCCGCTCGTGTAGGTCTTCTCGATCTCGACCCAGAGCTTGTAGAAGGGCATCGCCTCTTTCACCAGCATCGTTTGGATCGCCTTCCAGTCCTGGGCCTGGACCTTCTCGATGAGCCGGACACCCCATTCCGGCCAATAGTTGGCGAGGTGGACCTCGAAGGCCTTGGCGCCGAGCATCGCGCTGATCGCGAACATCAAGTGATTGTCGATGATCGTGAGCCGGTCGGCGAAGGTCGCGACGACGTCCTCGAACTCCATGGCATCGGTGCGCGGGCAGGCCCATTTGAGGCCGACGAAGTTCGGCACCCGCTCGACCAGCCGCTCGACCAGGCGGAAGGAGACCGGCGCGCTCGTCCAGAACGTGTTGTAGACGATGATGCCGATGTCGGCAGCGTCGGCCGCGGCGCAGACGTGCTCGAAGAAGTCCTCCTCGGTGTGTTGGAAATAGAACGGACAGCTCACCTGGATGAAGCGGCAGCCGCGCTCGGCCGCGGCCTTGGCGAGCCGGCGCACCTCCGCGGTGCTCGTGGTCTGCGCGCCCATGGCGACCGGCACGCGGCCGGCGGCCGCCTCGACCACCGCCTCGGCGACCGCGCAGCGCTCCTCGAAGCTCATCGTCGAGAAGTCGCCCGCGGCCCCGCCGGCGAGGAAGGTCGCGTAGCGGCCGTCGAGCCCGTGGGCGACGAGCCAACGCACGTGGCGGCGGATCGCCTCGAGGTCGAGCGCGAGGTCGGGGTCCCGGAACATGGTCGGGATCGTGACGTAGCAGCCCTCGAGCTCGCCGCGCAGCTGCGCCGGATCCATCCTCGACTCCCACTCGTCCGCGGCCGGTTCGACGCGACCCCGACACGCTCCGAGGCTCGCACGGGCGGCCGGGGTGGACTTGACGGAGCACGTCGCCGATTCGATCGAAGACGACGGAGGGCTCGCCCATGGACCGCCCGGACGACGGCGCGCCGGTCGAGGAGATCGGCTTCCTGCTGCTGCCGCAGTTCCCGATCTACGCCACGATCCTGGCGCTCGAGGCGCTGCGGATCGCCAACCAGTGCGCCGGGCGGCGGCTGTTCCGGACCCCGCTCTTCTCGGTCGACGGCAAGCCCGTGCGTGCGACGAACGGGATGGAGCTGAGGCCCGACCGGGGGATCGGCGAGGTGCCGTTCTGCCCGACGGTGGTCGTGGTCGCGGGCAACGAGCCCTTGCCGCATCTGGGCCGCGCGGTGCTGGGTTGGCTGCGTCGGCTCGATCGGCACGGGGCGGCCCTCGGGGCGATCGACACGGGCGCCTTCGCCCTCGCCCGGGCGGGGCTGCTCGACGGCCACAAGGTGGCCGTGCACTGGGAGGCGATCCCGCTCTTCCGCGAGCACTTCCCCGAGGCCGAGCCGGTCGAGCAGCTCTGGACGTTCGAGCGCAACCGGCTCGGCTGCGCGGGCGGGATCGCCACGCTCGACCTCATGCTCGAGCTCGTCCGCCGACGCGCCGGGGCGGCGCTCGCCGAGGCGGTCCGCTCCTGGCTCGTCCACGAGCGGGCGCGCGCCGCGGTCGAGCCGCAGCGGCCGCCGCACCTCGCCCTGCCGGGGCCGACCGATCGGCGGCTGGAGGCGGCGATCGCGCTCGTCGAGCGCCATCTCGATCAGCCGCTGCGGCCGCGCGAGCTCGCCCGACGGGTCGGGCTCTCGGTCCGCCAGCTCGAGCGACTGACCAAGGCGCGGCTGGGTGAGACCCCGGGCGAACTCTCGCTCCGGCTGCGCCTCCTGGCGGCCCGGAACCACCTCTTCTACGGCGACCTCTCGATCCAGGAGATCGCGGTGGCGACCGGCTTCTCCTCGCCCTCGGTGCTCTCGCGCTGCTTCAAGGCCCGTTTCGGACTCTCGCCGCGCGAGTTCCGCCGCCAGTTCTCCGGCGATCGGCTCGACCGCTTCCGGCCCGAGATCCGCCAAGAGCTGGCGTTCTCTTCGGACGCGGGGGTGCGGATCACAGGCGGATCGCGAGGTTCTTGATCCGGACGTAGTTGAGCAGTCCAGGAAGGCCGCGCTCGCGGCCGAAGCCGCTGTCCTTGACGCCGCCCGTGGGTGCCTGCTGCCCGCCCAGGTACCAGCCGTTGATCCAGACCGAGCCGGCCTCGAGGGCGCGGGCGAGGCGCAGCGCACGGGAGAGGTCGCGGGTGAAGACCCCGGCCACGAGGCCGAACCCGGCGGCGTTGGCCCGCGCCAGCGCGTCGGCTTCGTCGGTGAAGGGCTCGAGCAGGAGCACGGGCGCGAAGACCTCCTCGCGGGCGAGGCGGCAGCCCGGCGGGACGTCGCACACGAGGGTGGGGGCGAAAAAGAAGCCGCGCGGGCGGCCGGCAGGCGGGCCGCCGCCGCAGAGGATCCGCGCCCCACCGGCGCGGGCTTCGGCCACCATGTCGAGGACCCGAGCGCGCTGGGCGGCGGAGATCAGCGGCCCGAGCTCGAGGCCGGCGACGCGCTCGACCAGGCGGGTCGCGAGTTCCTCGACGAGCGGCGCCTGGATCAACAGGCGCGAGGCGGCCGAGCAGACCTGCCCGGCGTTCTCGAAGGCAGCCGGGACGATCTCGGCCAGGAGCCGGTCGAGGTCGGCGTCGGCGAAGACGAGGAGCGGGTTCTTGCCGCCGAGCTCGAGGACGACCGGGATCGCCCGCTCGGCCGCGAGCGCCATCACCCGACGGCCGGTCGCGACCGATCCGGTGAAGGTGATCCCGGCCACGAGCGGGTGCCGGCAGAGCGCCTCGCCCGCCACCTCGCCCGTGCCCGGGACGACGTTCACCACACCCGGGGGGATGCCGGCCTCGGCGAGGAGCTCGGCGAAGGCCAGCGCGGTGAGCGGGGTCTCCTCGGCCGGCTTGACCACCGCGGTGCAGCCGGCGGCGAGCGCCGGGGCGAGCGAGCGGGCGAGCATGCCCAAAGGGAAGTTCCAGGGCAGGATGTGGGCGGTGACACCCAGAGGCTCGAGCAGGGTCAGGTCGAGGACCTCGGGGCCGAGCGGGATCGTCGCCCCTTCGAGCTTGTCGGCCGCCCCGGCGTTGTAGCGGAACGTCTTCACCACACCCGCCAGGTCGTCGCGCGCCTCGGCGAGCGGCTTGCCGGTGTTGCGCGCCTCGAGCCGGGCGAGATCCTCGGCGACCCGCTCGATCCCGGCCGCGAGGGCGAACAGGCGCGCGCCGCGCTCGGCCGTGGCGAGGCCGGCCCAGGGACCGCGCAGGGCGCGCGCCGCGGCCTCGACCGCCTCGTGAACGTCGACCGGACCGGCGGCGTCGACCTCGGCGAGCGGCTCCTCGCTGGCGGGGTCGAGGACGAGGAGCCGGGTGCCGCTCGTAGCCGGGCGGAAGGCCCCGTCGACGAAGAGTTCGGCGCGCATCGGTTCCCTCCGCGGCGGGCTCAGCCCTTCACCCCGCCGAGTGCTATGCCCTGGATGAAGTGGCGCTGGGTCAAGAGAAAGAGGGCGATCGAGGGGATGCAGAGGATGGTGACCGCCGCCATCGCGACGGCGTAGCCCTCGAGCTGGGTGTGGGTCCCGACCACTGGGGCGAAGGCGGCCATCCCCACGGGCATGGTCTTCATCGATTCGTCGAAGGTCACGAGCAGGGGCCACAAGAAATTGTTCCAGTTGAGCGTGAAGAGGATCACCGTGGTGGCGATCAGCGGGGCCCGGGCGAGCGGCAGGGCGATCGTGAAGAAGATCTTGAAGCGCCCGGCACCGTCGACGAGCGCCGCTTCCTCGAGTTCCTTGGGGAAGGTCAGATAGTGCTGGCGGAAGATGTAGACCGCGAGCACGTTGCCGATCTGCGGCAGGATCAGCGCGGCGTAGGTACTCGCGAGCCCGGCCTTGATGAAGGCCAAAAGGAGCGGCACGACCGCGATCTCGGAGGGGATCATGAGGACGGCGAGAAAGAGGGCGAAGAGCGCGCGGCGGCCGGGGAACGGAAGGCGCGCGAGCGCATAGCCGGCCATGGCGCCGAACAGCACGCAAAGTCCGGTCGCCACCACCGCCTGGATCACGCTGTTGAGCGCCCAGGTCAGCACCGGGTAGCGGAACACCTTGGCGTAGTTCTCGAAGGTGATCTCGCGCGGGATCCACTCGATCACCGGGGTCATGACCTGGTCGGCGGGCTTGAGCGAGGTGCTCACCATCCACAGGAACGGGGCACCCCAGAGCAGGGCGAGCACCGTGCCGAGGAGCCAGATCGGCAGATCGGGCAGGCCGAGCCGGCGCGCCGGTGCGGCCCCGACTTCAGCCACCGGCCCGCTCCCGCAGGAGGAGGCGCTGGAGAACGGTGACCGCGAGGATCGCCAAGAACAGGAGGACCGAGACGGCCGAGGCGTAGCCCAACCGGTACTGCACGATCGCGGTCTGGTAGATGTAGTGGATGACCGACTGCGAGGAGCCGTGCGGGGCGCCGTTGGTCATCACGTAGACCTGGCTGAAGATCCGCATGGACGCGATGATCTGGAGCGTGACGACCATCGAGATGGTCGGCCGCAGATGCGGCAGGGTGACGTGGACGAACCGCCGGATCCGCCCGGCCCCGTCGATCGCCGCGGCCTCGTGCAGCTCCTGCGGCTCGTCCTGCAAGGCCGCGAGGAAGAGGACGAAAGCGAGGCCGAGATCCCACCAGATCGAGGCGATCGAGACTCCGATCAGCGACCAGTCGCCCGAGGTGAGCCAGGGGATCGGCTTGATGCCGAGCCAGGCGAGGTAGCGGTTGACCAGGCCGAACTGGGTGTCGAGCAGCCAGACCCAGACGAGGCCGATGACCGTGGCCGAGACGACGTTGGGGGTGAAGAAGAGGGTGCGGGCGAGCGTCGAGAGGGGCCAGCGCTGGTGGACGAAGAGGGCGAAGGCGAGCCCGAACACGACGACGCCCGGGACGATCGTGCAGGCGTAGAGGAAGGTGTTCCAAAAAGCGTTGGCGACCCAGGGGTCGGCCAGCGCCTGCTCGAAATTGGCGGTGCCGACCCAGACCGGATCGCCGATGATGCCCCATTCGGTGAAGGCGAGGACCACGCCGAAGAGCAGCGGGGCGAGGTTGAAGAGGAGGAAGGGGAGGGTGAAGAAGGCGACGAACAGCCAGCCGGTCCAATCCCGCCGCGCGCCCCCCGCGGCCTGCCACCCGCTGCCCTCGGCGCGCACGCCCGCGCCGCTCCCCGCCCGGCCTCAGCCGGCGTCGAGGGCCTTCTGCCAATGCTCGCCGATCCGCGTCATCGCCTCCTCGGGCTTGCTCTTGCCGGCCCAGACCTGCTCGAGCGTCTTGGCCAGGAAGTTGCCGCCCGAATAGATCGTGAAGTCCGGCCCTGCCTGGACCGGGATCTCGCCTTCGGTGGCGAAGCTCATGCCGTCGATGAAGGCGCCGCGGACCTTCCAGTCGTGACCCGAGGTCTTGTAGTCGGGGCGCGCCAGGATGGACTTCCTGGGCGACGCGCCGCGGCCCACGGTGGTCCAAAGGAAGCTGTTGTCCGAGAGCCATTTGACGGCGGCCATGGTGGCCTCGTAGCGGCCCGCATCGGCCTGCTTGTAGAGCTCGAGGCCGCCCATCTCGAAATAGGTCACCCGCTTCTGGCCGATCTTCGGGAACAGATGCGCGGCGAAGTCGAGCTTCTGCTGGGTGTAGCCGTTCAAGGTCCAGGGCCCGGTCCAGAACACGGTCCCCTGCCCGGTGCCGAAGGCCTTGTAACGGTCGGTCACGTCGCGGGTCGCGACCTGGTGTTTGTCGAACAGATCGAGCACCCACTCCATGGCCGCGATCCCGGCCTTGGGGTTGACCGCGGCCCGCTTCAAGTCCGCCGAGGCGCGCTCGAAGCCCATCTGCGCCGCGACGATCCCCCAGGTCACGGTCGGGTGCACGCCCGAGCCGGTCATGAGGATGCCGGAGCGGACGACCTTGCCGCCCTCCTTCTTGGTCGTGGCCTTGGCGAGCTCGAGGAGCCCGGCCCCGTCCTCGGGGAACTTGCCCGGGTCGAGCGCCGCCTCCTTCAGATGCGCGAGGTTGACGAGCGGCTGCAGGCTCATGAGGTCCATGGGCACCATGGCGAGCGCGTTGCCGTATTTCGGGTAGCGCGCCTGTTGCAGCGCGAAGGCGTCGAAATCGGCGAGATCGAGCCCGACCTTCTTCGCCACGTCGTCGAGCGGGACGATCACCCCGTCCTTGACGAGCTTGGCGCGCATGCCGGCCGTGCCCCAGCCGAAGTCGGG
>JAILZQ010000072.1 GCA_023512415.1 Geminicoccaceae bacterium
ACCTCGGGCTCCTCGGTGGCGACCGCCGCCACCGTCGGAACGGTGGCGCTCCCCCAGGCGCGGACCTTCGGTTACGACGAGAAGCTCTTCGCGGGCTCGCTCGCCGCCGGTGGGACCCTCGGCATCCTCATTCCGCCCTCGATCAACATCATCCTGTATGCGGTCCTGACCGACAGCTCGATCCCGCGCCTCTATCTCGCTGCCCTCGTGCCGGGCGTGCTCTTGGCGCTCGGCTTCATGGTGGTCGTGGCCGTCGCCTCGGGGCTCGGATCGCGCCCCACCGGCACCGCCGACCTCGCGACACGGCGGGAGCGCCTCGTCGCTCTCGTGCACCTCCTCCCGCCGCTCTTCATCTTCTTCTTGGTCGTCGGCTCGATCTATCTGGGTTGGGCCACGCCGACGGAAGCCGCTTCGCTCGGCGTGATCGGAGCCCTCCTCTTGGCTGCGGCCGCGGGTCGTCTCTCCTCGTCGATGCTCGGCCGAGCGCTCGAGAGCACCGTCAAGACTTCGACCATGATCCTCGTCATCGTGATCGCCGCCGCGATCCTCAATTTCGTGCTCTCGGCGATCGGCCTCACCCGCCAGCTCACCGATACCATCACCCAGCTCGGTTTGTCGCCGTGGGCGATGTTCTTCGCGATGGTGCTCTTCTACCTCGTGCTCGGCTGCTTCATGGAAACTTTGTCCATGATGATCACGACGGTACCGGTCGTGGTGCCGGTGATGACGGCCCTCGGCTTCGACCCGGTATGGCTCGGCGTCGTGATCATCGTCCTCGTGGAAGCGGCGCTCATCACCCCGCCCGTGGGCCTCAACCTGTTCGTCGTCCAATCGCTGCGGCCCGACGGTCGGATCGAGGAGGTGATCCGCGGGGTCCTCCCCTTCCTCTCGGCCATGCTCGTCCTGATCGGCCTCTTGGCCCTCGTTCCCGACCTCGCACTTTGGCTGCCACGGCAGGTGATGGGGTGAACGTCGCTCAAAGCGCCAGCACGAGGCGCGGGCCGGCCGCCCGCGAGCAGCAGGCCATCATCTTGCGGTTCTGGGCGCGTTCGCTGCGGGAGAGCACGGCGTCGCGGTGGTCGACCTCGCCCTCGAGCACCGCGACCTCGCAGGTGCCGCACAGGCCCTCCTCGCAGTCGCTCGAAAGGTCGACATTGGCCGCCCGCAGGACCTCGAGCAGGGTGCGGTCGGGCGGCACGGTGAGGGTGAGCCCGGAATGGGCGAGCTCGACCTCGAAGGCGCGCTCCCTGCTCGGATCGAGCCGGCTCGCGGTCGAAGCGAACCGTTCGGTCGTGAGCACCCCCTCGGGCCGGCCCTGAACCGCCCGCTCGAGCGCGTCGAGCATCCGGGCGGGGCCGCAGGCCCAGATCCGGGTCTCGACCGGTGTGTTGGCCAACAGCGCCTCGAGGTCGAGGCGGGTGCCCTCCTCGCTCACCGCGAGCGCGAGCCGGTCGCCGTGCAAGGCCGCGAGCTCCTCCAGGAAGGCCATCCGGCTGCGGCGGCGGCCGCAATAGACGAGCCGGTAGTTGCGGCCGAGGGCACGCGCCCGCGCGGCCATCGGCAGGATCGGCGTGATGCCGATGCCGCCCGCCAGGAAGAGGATCGGCCCCTCGAAGCTTTCGTCGAAGGGGAAGCGGTTGCGCGGGCCCCGCACGCGCAGGATGGTGCCCGGGCGGACCACCTCGTGGATCCAGGCCGAGCCGCCGCGGCCCTCCGGTTCGCGCAGGACCGCGATCCGCCAGCGCGACCGATCCGCGGGGTCGGAGCACAGCGAATAGGCGCGTGCCCGGTCGGGATCGCCACATTCGACCTCGATGTGCGCCCCCGGGGTCCAACGCGGCAGGGGGGAGGCGTCGGGGGCGGCGAGGTCGAGGGCCACGACGTCCTCGGCGAGCCGCTCGACCGAGCGGACCACGAGCCGGCGCACCCGATCGCGGGCCAGCGGCGCACCGATCCGGGCGGGATATGAGCGGGCGCGCAGGCTCGGATCGAGCCGTTCGGGGTTCCCGGCCGGATCCCACTCGACCCAGAGGTGCTGCGGGCCGCGGAAGGACAAATTCGCGACGTACTCGAAGCTCTGTTCGGCCAAGCGCAGGTGCGGCAGGCGGCGGGTGAGCTCCTCGAGCATGATCTGGATCTCCATCCGACCCAGGTTCTTGCCGAGGCATTGATGGGCGCCGAAGCCGAAGGTCAGATGGTCCTGGGCGTTCTCGCGGCGGAGGTCGAGCTCTTCGGGATCGGGGAAATGCGCCGGGTCGCGATTGGCCGCGGCCACGACCATCAAGATGTTCGCACCGGCCGGGAGTGCCACGCCCTCGAGCTCGACCGGCCGGGTGGTGCGCCGCCGCCACGACGCGATCGAGCCCTGCAGCCGCAGGCACTCCTCGACGGCGGGCGAGATCAGCGCGGGATCCTCGTGGAGCTCGCGCCACGCCCCGGGGCGGGAGAGCAAGGCGCGCACGGCATTGGCCGCGGCGAACGCCGTCGTTTCGTGCGCCGCTACGATGATCGCCATCATCATCGAATGGAGGTAGGAATCGGTGACGATCTCCGGGTGGAGCTTCTGCTGGCGGATCGAATAGCGCATCCACCCCGGGCCGTCCGGTGTGCGGCGCATCTTCTCGAGGATCTCGCCCGAGAATTGCCAGAACTGGCCGACGGTCTCGGCGATCGCGAGGCGCTCTTCGGGGGTCGGCCGGCCGAAGGCGTTGACCGTATGCGCGATCGAGAAGCGCTTCATGCGCTTCTGGTCTTCTTCGTCGATGCCGAGGAAGTGGAGCGCGACCGTGAACGGCACCGGCCACAAGAGCCGCTCGACGAGATCGACCCGGCCCGAGTCCACGAAGGAGTCGACCGCTTCCCGCACGAGCCGGCGGACGAGCGGCTCGTGGGCCGCGAGATGCTCGGGGGTGAAGGGCGCCATGAGCACGCGCCTTCGCTGCATGTGCTGCGGCTCGTCCTCGTTCACGAGCGTGCGGGCCATGGCGTAGCCGTAGCGCTCGAGGATCGCGCGGGCTTCGGGCGTGTGCGGCGCGACCGGCTCCAGCACGTTGGCCGGGCTGAAGGTCCAAGGATCGCGGAAGATCGCCTTGATCGTGTCGTAGCGCGTGACGACCCAATAGCCGAGTGCGGGGGCGAAGAAGATCGGCCGATCGCCCGCCATCCTGCGCACGAAGCCCGCCGGATCCTCCATGTATCCGGGCGTGAACGGATCGAACGGGCAAACGAGCGCGGGGTCCACCGTGCCTCCCGCGACGGGGCAGCGGGGCTCGGCCGTGAGGGTCTCTCGGGCCATGCTCGTGGGGCCTCCCGATCGGTACGGCCGCCATCCGGTCCCGCGCGGAGGCGGGCGGGCTCTTGCCGGCGGCCGCGGGCGAGGATAGTTGCACAGCGCGCAATCGCAATACGCCATGCGTAACGAAGCCGGGGCTGGGAGGCGGTGATCGAGGCCGAGCCGGACCGCGAGGGCGGGGATCGGGGTGGCGTCAAGGCCGCCACGACCGCCGCCGCCGTGCTCAAAGGCCTCGCGGCCCTGGGTGGTCGGGCGAGCCTCGCCGCCCTCGCCGGCCAGCTGCGCGCCCATCCCTCGAAGCTGCACCGCTACCTCAAGAGCCTCGCGGCCGAAGGCTTGGTGGCGCGCGACCCCCTCTCCCAGGCCTACCTCTTGGGCCCCGAGGCGATCCTCGTGGGCCTCGCGGCGATGCGGCAGAGCGATCCGATCCGCGCCGCCGAACCGGCCCTCCTGCGCCTGCGCGACACGCTCGGGGCGACCGCCTTCCTCGCCGTGCCCGGCAATCGCGGGCCGACCGTGGTCCGCCTCGAAGAGCCGGACGACCCGGTCGTGGTGAACATCCGCCCGGGCTTCGTGCTCTCGATCCTCTGGTCGGCCACCGGCCGGGCGCTCTTGGCCGCGAGCGCCGATGCTCGGCTGCACGCCCAGGCGCGCGAGGAGCTCGCCGCCGCCCCGGCGCGGCGCCGGGCGCTCTTGCCCGAGGACGAGCCGATCGCCGCGATCGTCCGGGAGGTCCGCGCAGCGGGTGGGATCGCCACGGTGCGCGATCTCTATCTCGACGGGGTGAGTGCGGCGGCCGCCCCGATCTTCGACTTCACCGGTGCGGTGCGGGCCATCCTGACCGTGCTCGGGCCCACGGGGCGCTTCCCGATCGACCCCGAAGGCCCCGTCGTGACGGCGCTGCGGCGCGAGGCCGAAGCGGTGAGCCGCGGCCTCGGCTGGCGGCCGGTGGAGGCCGCTCACGCGCGCCCGGAAGCCCCTCGCCCGCCGCCTCGCGGCATCGCCGCCCTTCCGCTAGGGTCGCCCCGCGAGGGGAGGCCCGCCGCCCGCGAAACCGAAGGAGAACCGAGATGATCCCGAGTTCGCGTCTCACCCGCCGTCGTGCCACCGCTGCTGCGCTCGCCGGCGCGGGCGCGCTCGCCGCACCCGCGATCCTGCGCGCCCAAGCGCCGATCGAGCTCAAGGTCTCGCACTATCTGCCGCCCGTGCACCGGCTGCACACCGACGTTCTGGAGCCCTGGGGCAAGGACCTCGAGCAGCGCACCGGCGGGCGGGTCAAGGTGCTCCTCCACGCCGGCAACACCGCCTTCGGCAACATCAACAACCAGCTCGACCAGGTGCTCGCCGGGGTCATGGACGTGGCCCTCGGCCTGCACGGCATCCCGCGCGGCCGGTTCCCGCGCACCGGCATCATCGACATGCCGTTCCTCACGACGAGTGCGGAGCAGGCGAGCCGGATCCTCTGGACGCTCTACCCCGAGCTCTTGAAGGACGAATACCGGGGCGTGAAGGTGCTCTCGCTCTTCGCCCACAATCCGGGGGTGATCCACACCCGCGCGCAAAAAGTGGAGCGGATGGAGGACTTGAAGGGCCTGCGCATCCGCGCGCCCTCGCCCGTGGTCTCCAACATGCTCGCCTTCCTGGGCGCCACGCCGGTCGGCATGCCGCCGGGGCAGATCTACGAGGCCTTGATGGCCGGCACGCTCGACGGCTACGTGCTGCCCTGGGACCCGGTGCATTCCTTCAAGCTCGCCGAGGTCACCAAGTTCCACCTCGACATCGCCGCCTACACGGTTTCCTTCTACATCGTCATGAACGAGCGGCGCCATCAGGGCCTGCCCGAGGAGGTGCGGGCCGCCGTGGACGCGCTCTCGGGCGAGGCCTTCCTGCCGCGGATCGTGGCCGCCTGGAACCGGGCCGATGCCGACGGCAAGGCGGCGGCACAGGCGCGCGGCAACACGATCACGGTCGCGAGTGCCGAAGAGCGGGCGCGCTGGCGCCAGGCGCTCGAGCCCATGATCCAAGAGGAGCTCGCCCGGCTCGAGCGCGAAGGGGTGACGAACGCCCGGGCGATCTACGCCCGGATGCGAGAGCTCGCCCAAGCCTGAGCGCTCCAGAATGACCGGGGCCGAGGCGGGCGCTGCGGTAGCGGCGCGCCGGGCGCGTATCCTGCGCCCGTTCCTTTCGTTGTGCGAGGCGAGTGCGCTCGTGGGCGCGCTCGCCCTCTTCTTCGGCATGGCGGTAGTGCTGGCCGACGTGCTCACCCGACGGCTGGTCGCCTGGCCGATCGTGGGCGTGAACGATCTCGTCCAACTTTCCGTCGTCGCCTCGGCCTGCCTCGCTTTGCCTTTGGCCTTCGCCCGCGGCGGCCACGTCGCGGTCGCGTTCCTGACGGACCGCTTACCCCTCGCCTTCCGATCGTGGCTCCTCATCGCCGTGGCCATCGCCGAGGCGGTCCTCCTCCTGCTCCTCCTGCTCTACGGCTGGCGCCAGTTCGAGAGCCGGCTCGCCATGGGCGACGTCTCTTCGACCCTCGGTCTGCCGGTCGCCCTCTACTGGGCGCCTTACCTCTTCGGTATCGGCTTGTCGCTGCCGGCCGCCCTCCTCGCCCTCCTCCGGGTCCACCCCCGAGCCGAGGCGACCGCGGAGCCCGAGCGGTGATCGAGGCCGGAGCGGGCTTCGCGGCCGTCCTGTTGCTGATCGCGCTCCGCGTCCCGGTGGCGGTCGCGATGGGGATCGTGGGGGCGGCCGGGCTCTGGTGGGTCTGGGGCCCGGCGAGCCTCGCCTTCGTGCTCGGCAAGGCCCCGTTCGATGCGATCGCCACCCCGAGCCTCGCGGTGGTCCCCCTCTTCGTCATGATGGGCGTGTTCGCCGGCCGCGGCGGGCTCTCGCGCGCGCTCTACGAGGCGGCCCGTGCCTTCCTCGGCCATCGCCGGGGCGGCCTCGCGCTCGCCACGGTGGGCGCTTCGGCGCTCTTCGGGGCGATCTGCGGCTCGAGCCTGGCGACCGCCGCGACGATCGGCAAAGTCGCCATGCCCGAGATGCGGCGGGCGGGCTATCCCGACCGGCTAGCCGCCGCCTCGGTCGCGGCCGGCGGCACGCTCGGGGTGATGATCCCACCCTCGGTGCTGTTCGTCGTCTACGGGCTCATGACCGAGCAGTCGATCGGCAAGCTGTTCGCGGCCGGGCTCCTGCCGGGCCTCCTGGGCATGCTGCTCTACATGGGCGCGGTGCGGCTTTCGACCCGGGCCGGGACGGCCGGCGCGGTGGCGCCGCGGCTGCCCTGGCGCGCGCGGCTCGTCACCCTCGCCCGGATCTGGCAGACGGTCCTGCTTCTCCTGCTCGTGCTGGTCGGGATGTACGCCGGCCTGTTCACGCCGTCGGAGGCGGCGGCGGTCGGTGCCGCGGGGGCCCTCCTGCTCACCTGGCTCAACGGGCAATTGAGCCTCGCGGTGCTGCGCGACGGGCTGCTGGAGACGGTGCTCACGACCGCCATGATCTTCGCGATCCTGATCGGGGCTTCGATCTTCAACGCTTTCGTGGATGCGACCGGGCTCGCGCGGGTGGTGATCGACCGGGTGGCGGCACTCGGGGCCGATCCCCTCCTGGTCCTCTTGGCCCTCGCCCTTCTCTACCTGATCCTCGGCTGCCTCATGGACAGCCTCTCGATGATCCTGTTGACCATCGGTGCGGTCTTCCCGGTCATCAAGGGGCTCGGGATCGACCCGATCTGGTTCGGGGTGTTCTTGGTCACGCTCGCCGAGATCGGGCTCATCACCCCGCCCGTCGGCATGAACCTCTTCGTCCTGCAATCGACCGTGCCGGGGCTCGATCTCGGAACGGTGAGCCGCGGCATCCTGCCCTTCGTCCTCGCCGACGGCGTGCGCCTCGCGCTCCTCCTGGCCGTACCGGGGCTCGCCACCTGGCTACCGGGTCTGCTGTTCGGCTGAGCGGGTCCGCGCGACCGGCTCGTCCCCCGAGACCGACCCTCACTGGCCCTGGCCGAGCGAGTAGCCGGGCTCACCGTCGAAGGTGAAGAGATGCTCGGTCTTGACGAAGTCGACGCCCATCTCCGTGAGCTTCTTCAACAACTCGACGACCATCGCCTTGTTGAACTGCTTGCCCGGCAGCGCGAGGTAGCGGCAGCGCCAATGGTCGGTGCAGAAGGTCTCGGGCAGACCCTCGGGCCAGACCCGCACCCCGCGATTGGTGATCATGACGAGCGCGAACAGATCGCTCGCCGCCGCCTGCATCTCTCGGGCGAGTTCGTCGGCCGTCTTCGTCGCGTGGACGAAGACGTCGATGCCGACCAACTCCTTCTTGGCCGGCACGGTCGGCCGCGCCTGCGGCACGGCGAACGGCTTGCCCGCCGCCGCGTAAGCGACCGGACGCAGCGTGGTCGGCGTCCGGCCCAGCCGCTCGATCACCGCCTCGGCGAAGGCCTTGGTGCCGACCTTCCGCTTCGAGACGCCCTCTTCGAAGATGTCGTAGGTGTGGATGCCGTCCTCGATGGTCGCGAGCCAGGCATTGTGCACGCGCTGGGCGACCTCGGGCTGGCCGATGTGGATCAGCATCATGACGCCCGCGAGCAGCAGGCCCGAGGGATTGGCCACGTCCTGGCCGGCGCGCCGCGGCGCGGAGCCGTGGATCGCCTCGAACATCGCGCAATGCTCGCCGATGTTCGCCGACGGCGCGAGGCCGACCGAGCCCGCGATCTGCGCCGCCACGTCGCTCAAGATGTCGCCGTAGAGGTTCGGCATCACGATCACGTCGAAGGCCTGCGGCGTGTCGGCGAGCTTGGCGGCGCCGATGTCGACGATCCAGTGCTCGTTCTCGATGTCCGGGTAGTCGCGCGCGATCTCGTCGAAGACCTTGTGGAAAAGGCCGTCGGTCAGCTTCATGATGTTGTCTTTGGTGAAGCAGGTGACCTTCCGGCGACCGTGCGCGCGGGCATATTCGAAGGCGTAGCGGACGATCTTCTCGCAGCCGGGGCGCGAAATCAGCTTGAGGCACTGGTAGACCTCGTCGGTCTGGCGGTGCTCGATCCCGGCGTAGAGGTCCTCCTCGTTCTCGCGGACGATGACCACGTCCATGCCCGGATGCTTGGTCGCGACGAACGGGTGGTAGGCGACGCAGGGCCGCACGTTGGCGAACAGGCCCAGCATCTTTCGCACGGTGACGTTGAGGCTCTTGTAGCCGCCGCCTTGCGGCGTGGTGATCGGCGCCTTGTAGAAGACCTTGGTACGCCGGAGGCTCTCCCAGGCTTCGGGGCCGATCCCGGCGGTGTTGCCCGCGAGGTAGACGCGCTCGCCGATCTCGATCGGCTCGATCGCGATGTCCGCCCCCGCCTCGAGCAGGATCTTCAACGAGGCGCGCATGATCTCCGGCCCGATCCCGTCGCCGAAGGCGACCGTGACCGGAACGCCACCGGGCTTGCGGGGCAGATCGGCGAGCTCCGCCGAGGCGGTCCGTGTGCTCATGCGCGCAACCTCCGAAAGGGTCGTCCCGCGGGCCTCGGGCCGACCGATGGTGGGAACGCCCGCGCAATTTGCCGGCCCGGGCCCGTCCGGACAAGGTGGCGACGTGGCGCATCCGATGGCGAGGCACGGCCGCGGGCTGCGATGGTCGGGCCGGTTCGCGGGCGGTCGGAGCGACGGCTCCGCTGCGGACGGGCGGACGGCGCGAGCGACGGTGCGGCTTCGGCGGGGAAGTCGAGAGGGTGGCGCGCCCGAGAGGATTCGAACCCCTAACCCTCAGATCCGTAGTCTGATGCTCTGTCCAGTTGAGCTACGGGCGCCCGGGCGGCCGACTTACCGGCTCGCCACCGGGCTGACAAGTGGGATGTCACGGCCGGCGGTCAAGACGTCCCGGCCACGAGCCGGGCGAGCCGCTCGGCCATCTGCTCGGCGGTCGTGCCGTGGCCGAAGTGCGCGAGGTAGCGGCCGTCCGGCCCCATCAAATAGGTGAAGGTCGAGTGGTCGACGAGATAGTCCTCGCCGCGCTGCTGCTCGGACTTGCGGGCGTAGACCCGCCAGGCCTTCTTGACCGCCTCGATCTGCTCGACCGTGCCCGTGAGCCCGATGAGCCGGGGATGGAAGGCCGCCACGTACTCTTTCAACACGGCCGGCGTGTCGCGCTCCGGGTCGACCGTGACGAAGATCGGCTGGATCTTCTGGGCGAGGTCGGGCGGCAGCCGGTCGAGCGCCTCGCTCATCGTCAAGAGACCGAGCGGGCACATGTCCGGGCAGTAGGTGTAGCCGAAATAGACGAGCCGATATTGGCCGGCGAGCTCCGCCTCCGAGAAATGCCGGCCGTTGTGGTGCACGAGGTCGAGGGGGCCGCCGAGCTGGACCTCGCCCGCCCCCGGCGCCCTGCCGGCGCTGCGATCGGAGCGCGCGACGAGAGTCCAAGCGATGGCCGCGCTGACCGCGGCCATGACGACCAGCACGAGGATCAGCACGCGCTGGCGCATCCGCTCCTGCTCCGAGACCCGGACCATGCCACCATCGGTAGGGAGGGGGCACCGTCCGGCACAAGCCGCGACGGGGTCGCACGGACAGGCTGTCGCAGTCGGCCCGGCCGATCCCTCACGGCCGCTCGCCGCGGGAAAGCCTGGCCTCGATCTCGGCCACGGCCGGCAGAAGCTCGGCCACGCTGTCGATCACGACGTGGGCGCCGGCACGCGCGAGGCGCTCGACCGCGCGGGCCCGCAGCCGCACCTGTTCGGCGGCCGGTAGCGCCCGCCATTCCGCGAGCGGCAATCCCACCTCGTTGCCGCTCACCGCCACTGCCACGGTCCACATGCCGGCGGCGAGCCCCTCCTCGATGCCCGGCACCGTGTCGTCGACCTTGAGGCAGGCCGTGACGTCCGAGACGGCGAGCCGGGCCGCGTTGACGAGGCACATGGCCGGGCGCGGCCGGGCGGCGGGCACGTCCGAGGCCGCCACCGCGTCGTCGAGCTCAAGGCCCTGGCGCCGGGCCTCGGCCAGGCAGATCTCCAGCATGTCGCGCGAATAGCCGGTGTTGGCGGCGAGCTTGACGCCCTTGGCGCGGAGCGCCCGGCAGGTCTCCAGCGCCCCCGGGACGAGCTCGGCGTAGCGGGGAAGGCAGGCGAGCTGGGCCGGCACGAAGGCTGCGTAGATCCGGTCGACGTCGGCCTCCGTGGGTGGCCGGCCGTAGGCGGCCGCGAACCTCCCGGCGATCGCCGGGGCGAACAAGAGCTCGCGGACGTGGGCGCGCTTCTCCGCCCCCATGGGCCCGCGTGCCTCGGCGAGCGAGATCGCGACACCTTCGGCGGCGAACACCTCGACGAACACCCCGGCCGGCGCGCAGGAGCCGAAGTCCAAGAGCGTGCCGGCCATGTCGAAGATCACGGCCTCGATCCGGCCGGTCCAGCGGCGCTGCCAGCGCCAGCTCATGCCGCGGCCTCCCGGGCGGCGGCCGGTGCCCCGCTCTCGACGCCCATCACCGCGAGGGCTTCGGCCACCGCGGCCACGGCCCCGTGCATCACCTCGGGGCCGAGCCGGCCGATGCAGCCCATGCGGAAGGAGGGGGCGACCGTGAGCTTGCCCGGGTAGATGACGTAGCCCCGGGCGCGCAGCAGCTCGTAGAAGGTCTCGAAACGGAAGCGCGGATCGGCCGGCATCGCGAAAGTGAGTATGATCGGCGCCTGGAACGAAGGGTCGAGCAGGGGCTCGAAGCCGAGGGCGCGCATGCCCTCGACCAGGATCCGCGCGTTCTCGGCGTAGCGCCGGCCGCGGCCCTCGACCCCGCCTTCGGCCTCGTGCTCGAGCAGCGCCTGATGGAGGGCGGCCAGGACGTGGGTCGGCGGGGTGAAGCGCCACTGGCCCGTGCGGCGATGGGCCTCGTGCTGGTCGACCAGATCGAGCGAAAGGGCGGGGGCGTTGCCGGCGGCTGCGGCGAGTGCCGCCTCGCGCACGAGCACGAAACCCACCCCGGGCACGCCTTCGAGACATTTGTTGGCCGAGGCGGCGAGGGCCTCGAAGCGGATCCGCCGGGCGTCGATCGGCAGGGCGCCGAAGCTGCTCATCGCGTCGACCAGCAGCGCCGCACCGTGGCGCGCCACGATCTCGGCCACGGGCTCCAGGGGGTTGAGCACGCCCGAGGTGGTCTCGCAGTGGACCACCGCCACGTGCGTCGGCCGGGGCTCGGTCAGCAGACGCGCATCGAGCCGGGCGGGCTCGACCGGCCGGTCCTCGGGCCAGTCGAGCGTCTCGACGGTACGGCCGTGGTACCGGGCGATCGTCGCCATCCGCCGGCCGTAGGCGCCGTTGACCAGGACCAAAAGGCGGCCGTCGCGCGGGACCAGGGTCCCGAGCATGGCCTCGACGGCGAAGGTGCCACTCCCCTGGATCGGCACGCAGACATGGCTGCCCTCACCGGCGACGAGGGCCACGAGGCGGCGGCGGATCTCGGCGTCGAGCTCGAGGAAGGCACGGTCGCGCGAGCCGCGGTCGTGCAGCATCGCCGCCTTCACGGTGGCCGAGGTGGTGAGCGGTCCGGGGGTCAGGAGCCAAGGGTCGGGCGGGGTCGTGCTCACGGCATCTCGGCTCCGGGCTGGACGGGACCCGCTCTCTAGCCGCTCACCGGCACCGGTTGAAGCGCCGCCGGCCGTGGTCGGGCCTGCGCCGGGGCGAAGCGCAGCGTCACGACGAGGCCCGGCCGATTGTCCGAAAGCTCCAGGCGGGCGCCGTGCAGTTTGGCGACCGCGGCGACCAGCGAGAGGCCGAGGCCGTTGCCCGGGGCCGAGCGGTCGGGGTCGAGGCGGACGAAGCGCTCGAGGGCCTTCTCGCGCAGATGCGGCGGGATGCCCGGGCCGTTGTCGGCGACCGAGAGCACGGGCTCCGGGGCGGCGCGCACCCGCACGGTCACCGCGCCCCCCTCGGGGGTGTACTTGATGGCGTTGTCGACCAGGTTGGCGAGGGCTTGGGCGAGGAGCTGCTGGTCGCCCTCGACGGTCACCGGCATCGGCGCCTCGAGGGCGAGCGCGATGGCCTTCTCCTCGGCCAGGGGCTCGTAGAGCTCGACCACGTCGCGGGCGAGCTCGGCCAGGTCGACCGGGACGTGCTCGCGGCGCTCGGCGCCGGCCTCGGCGCGGGCGATCGAGAGGAGCGCGTTGAAGGTCGAGATCAAGGCGTCGGCGTCGCGCATCGTGGCCTCGAGCAGCTCGCGCGCCTCGGCGCGGTCGATGTCCCGCAAGAGCGCCACCTCGATGCGCGAGCGGATCCGGTTGAGCGGGGTGCGCAGATCGTGGGCGACGTTGTCGGTGACCTCGCGCATCGAGGCCACGAGCTGCTCGATCCGCTCGAGCATGGCGTTGAGGTTCTGGGCGAGCTCGTCGAACTCGTCGCCGCCGCCCAAAAGCTCGATCCGGCGGCCGAGTTGGCCCGCCATGATCGCCGCGGTCGTCCGGTTGACCTGCTCGAGCCGGCCGATGGTCCAGCGCGAAAGCGCGAAGCCGCCCAACAGGCCCAACAGCAACATGAGCCCGGTGCCCCCGGCGATGGCGCTGCGCAGCAGCTGCTGGGTCTGGAGTTTGTCGCGGATGTCGCGGCCGACCAGGAGTTTCAGGCCGCTTTCGAGATCGACCGCGCGGGCGAGTACCTGCTGGGTGGCCCGATCGCCGCGGCGGCGGTCGATCAGCCGCAAGCGGTAGAGGTCACCCGCCTGCGGCGGCTCGGCCGGCCAGCTGGCGATGTTGCCGGCCAGATAGCGGCCGGTCGAATCGACCACGAGATAAAAGCTCGCCCGGTCGGGGTCGTGGGCGGAGCGCAGCTCGACGAGCTCGATCAAGCTCGAGACCCCACCGAGCGCGTGGGCCTCGAGCAGGCCTTGGGCCTCGGCGTCGATCGTCTCGCGCGCCTGCTGCTCCATGTACTCGACGGCAGCGACGTAGACGAAGGTCAAAAGGGCCAGCGCCGAGGCGCCGAAGGCGAACCCGTAGGCGAGCGTCAGCCGGAAGACCGACGACCTAAGCAGCTTTGTCCGGCGCGCGGAGGCTGTAGCCGGCGCCGCGGACGGTCTGGATGAGGGGGTAGTCGAAGCCACGGTCGATCTTCTGCCGCAGGCGGCTGATGTGGACGTCGATCACGTTGGTCTGCGGGTCGAAGCGGTAGTCCCAGACCTTCTCGAGGAGCATGGTGCGGGTCATCACCTGGCCCGCGTGGCGCAGCAGCACCTCGAGGATCTTGAACTCGCGCGGCTGCAGCTCGATCTCGCGGCCGGCCCGCTCCACCCGCCGCGCCAACAGGTCCATGGTCAGGTCGGCGTAGCGCAGCACGGTCTCGCGGCCGTCGCCGGCCTCGCTGCTGCGGCGCCGCAACAGCGCCTCGATCCGCGCCAACAGTTCGCTGAAAGCATAGGGCTTGACGAGATAGTCGTCACCCCCGGCCCGGAGCCCCTTCACCCGGTCGTCGACCTCGCCCAGGGCGGAGAGGAAGAGGACCGGCGTGCGGTTGCCCGTGGCCCGCAGCGTGCGGACGATCGACAGCCCGTCGAGACCCGGCAGCATCCGATCGACGATCAAGACGTCGTGCGCCTCGGTCGCGGCCATCAAGAGGCCCTCCTTGCCGGTGTGCGCGACGTCGACGGTGTAGCCGCTTTCGCTCAGGCCCTTGGCCATGTAGGCGGCGGCGTCCTTGTCGTCCTCGATGATCAGGACACGCATGCTCGGTCGACCGCTGGCCGGTCGGGGATCGCTCGTCGTCTCCGACATGATGCCTGCACTCCGCTACCGGGTCCACGGGTCCGGCGGGGCGGGTGCCGCCCCCCCCGGACCGCGCTCAGGAGACCGCCAAGGGGATCGCGACGAAGCGCGGCTGGCCGTCGCGCCAGAGCTGGACCAGAACGCTCTTGCGGCCGTCGGCATGCGCCTTCTTGACCGCGTCCGCCACCTCGCGCGGCGAGCGGACCGGCTTGCCGGCCACGGCGGTGATCACGTCACCCTCCTGCACCCCCTTCTCCGCGGCCGGACCGCTCGGGTCGACCTCGCGGACGAGCACGCCCTGCACACCGGGCTCGAGGCCGAGGCGCTCGCGCGCCTCGGGGGTCAAAGGCGCGAGCGACAGCCCGAGGCGCGGCTGGCCCTTGGCCGGCTCGACGGTCTCCGCGCGGGCGACCTGCGGCTCGCTCGGCTGGCGGCCGACCTCGACCGTGACCTTGCGCTCCTTGCCGTCGGCGAGCACGGTCAAGGTCGCCTTGCTGCCGGGCGGGACCGCGGCCACCGCGCGGGTCAGCGTGCGCAGCCGGTCGATCGGCTGACCGTTGAACTCGCGGATCACCCAGCCGGCCTCGATCCCGGCCTTCTCGGCCGGGCTGCCGGGCTCGACCTTGGCGACCAGCGCGCCTTTGGTGTCGGGCACGCCCAGACTCTTGGCGAGGTCCTCGTCCAAGGGCTGGATCTGCACGCCGAGCCAGCCGCGCTCGACCGTGCCCTTCTCGATCAGCTGGGCCACCACCTGCTTGGCGAGGTTGGACGCGATCGCAAAGCCGATGCCGATGTTGCCGCCCCCGGGCGAGACGATGATGCTGTTGACCCCCACCACCTCGCCGTCGAGGTTGAAGGTCGGGCCGCCCGAATTGCCGCGGTTGATCGGCGCGTCGATCTGGATGAACTCGTCGTACGGACCCGCGCCCAGCTCGCGACCGGTCGAGGAGACGATGCCGGCGGTCACCGTGCCGCCCAGGCCGAACGGGTTGCCGACCGCGATCACCTTGTCGCCGACCCGCACTTTGCTCGAATCGCCGAATTCGACCCAGACCGGCTCGCCCTTGGGCTGGACCTTGAGCACCGCGAGGTCGGTCTTCTCGTCGACCCCCACGATCTCGGCCGGAAGGCGCGTGCCGTCCTGGAGCACGACCGTGACCTTGTCCGCACCGTTCACGACGTGGGCGTTGGTGACGATGTGACCCTTGCCGTCGACGAAGAAGCCGGAGCCCTCGCCGCGCGCCCGAAAACGCGGCGCGCGCTCGGGCATCGGCGGCAGCGGCTGGCCGAAAAAGCGCTCGAAGAAGCGGCGCAGGTCGGGGTCGGCGAAGGGCGCCGGGATCGCGGGGCCGGCGGTCTCGGTGCGCTCGACCTGGACGTTGACCACGGCCGGCAAGACCGCCTCCACGAGTTGGGCGTAGGACCGCTCGAGCTGGGCGCGGTCGATCTTGCCCCGGAGCTCCTGGGTGACCGAGCCCGGTGCCGCCCAGGCCGGGGTCGCGAGCGCCAAGGCGGAGACCAGACCCAGCGTCGCCGCGATCCGCAGCGGGCGACGCCGGCAGGCGGCGGACAAGGTATCCATCGAGCCGATCCTCCTCGATCGAGCGGGCCGCGCGGGAGCGCGCGGTCGATCCTCCCATCATAGATAGTTCATGAACCTGACCCGTGCTTGTCCCGGACGTGACATCTCGTTAGGCCTCGGGCGTCGCGGGTGCCGGATCGGACGGAGCGGGCGGGAATGCGCGTGGCGGCCTGGCAGGCGCCGATCGGGCTCGGCCGTGGGGCGGACCGCCTCCTGGCCCTCGAGGGCGCGGCGCGGGCCGCGGCCGGAGCCGGGGCGCGCTTGCTCGTGGCGCCGGAATTCGCCCTCTCGGGCCCGCCCGGGCCCACCGAGCCGGGCTCGCCGTCGGACGGGCCCGAGGCCCGGGCCCTCGCCGAGCTCGCCCGTTCGGCCGGGATCGCGGTCGCCGCGGGCTACCTGGAGGCCTGCACGGGCCGGCTCTACAGCGCCGCCCTGTTGGTCGACCACGACGGGAAAGCCCTCGCCAACTACCGCCGCAGCCACCTCCGTGCGGTCGAGCGGGAACGGCTCGCGGGCGGTGCTTGGCTCAGCGTGATGCCGGTCGGCGATCGCCGGTGCGGGCTCGTGATCGGCTACGATCTGCGCTTTCCCGAGGTCGCCCGGGCGCTGGTGCTGGCCGGTGCCGACCTCCTCCTGTGCCTGGGCGGCCGGCCCGCCGAGCCCGAGGCGGCGCTCGGCGCGCTCGCCGCCGCCCGGGCGATCGAGAACGGCGTGCCGCTCGTCCTTTCGGGGTGGGCGGAGCCGGGCGGCGGTGCCGCGCGGATCCTGGGCTCGCGCGGCGAGCCGTTGGCGCTCGCGGGCGACGCAACCGGGACGATCTCGGCCGACCTGCCGCCGCCGCTCACGGGCGAGGCGGGCTTGGCGGACCGCCGGCCGCGGCTCTATCGACAGCTCGTGGCGGAGGAACCCTGAGCGGCGGCGCGGGAGGGACGAGCGGTGAAGACGATCCTGGCGCATCTGGAGACGGGCCCCGGCCTCGACTCGGTGTTGCAGTGTGCGCTGCTCGCGGCACGCCGGTTCGATTCCTACATCGAGGGCTTGCACCTGCGCCCGGGCCAGCCCGACGTGATCGCCGCCGGGGCCGACGGGTTCGTGGCCGCCGCCCCCGATCTGGTGGCCGGCTTCGAGCGCGAGGCGCGCGAGCGGGCGGAGCGGGCGCGCGAGGCGTTCGAGCGGTTCATGGCCGAACGGGGCGTGCCGACCGCCGAGGGTGCCGTGGGCGGGCTCGCGGCGCGGATGCGGATCGAGCAGGCGAGCCAAGTCGCCCTGGGCTCGCTCGGCCGGGTGTTCGACCTGATCGTCGTCGGCCGGCCGGTGCGCGATTCGGTCACACCCAGCATGGCGGCGCTCGAGGCGGCCCTGTTCGAGGCCGGCCGGCTCTTGCTCGTGGCGCCGCCCGAGGCCCCCGCGGATTTCGGCGAGCACGTGGTGATCGCCTGGAACCAGTCGACCGAGACGGCCCGCACGGTCGCCTTCTCGATGCCGTTCCTGTTGCGCGCGAAGCGGGTCACGGTGCTCACCGTGACCGGCGCCACGGTGCCCGGCCCGAGCGGTGCGGAGCTCGCCGCCAATCTGCGCCGGCACGGCCTCGACTGCACGGCGATCGAGCGGGAGGCGGGCGGCCGCTCGCACGGCCAGGCGATGCTCGA
>JAILZQ010000073.1 GCA_023512415.1 Geminicoccaceae bacterium
AGGCTCAGCATGCCCCGACCTGGAGATCCCAAAACCTGTACATCCCCAATCTGAGAAAGAGGTGTCGCGTGCCCTCCCCCCCCGGTGCCCCCCCCCCCGCCCCGGCCGCCGCCCGGGCCTTGGTGGCCCCGGTGGGGGGGGGGGGGGTGGGGGGGGGCCGCGGGGGGCGGGGCGGGCGGCGGCGGGGCGGGCGCGGGGGGGCCGGCCCCCGCCCGCGGCAGGTGTCGGGCCAGATCCGCTCAGAGCGGCACGACCAGCCGGCGCATCGCCAACAGCCGGGCGTCGAACCGGTCGGTGTAGACCACGGCCTTGCGCAGGAAGGCGAGGAAGCTGTCGTGCACCTTGCGGGCGAGCGGGTCCTTGCTCGCGATCGCCTCGAAGACCGCGAACGCCTCGCGGCCCATGGCCTTGACGATGTCCTCCGGGAAGGTGCGCAGCTCCACCCCTTCGCCGAGCAGCGGCACGAAGCTTTCGACATTGTGGTAGACGAAGTCGGCCAAGGTCTCGTTGGCCGTCGCCGAGGCCGCCACCTCGATGATGGTCTGCAGATCCGGCGGCAGCTTCTCCCATTCCTTCTTGTTGACCATGATCTCGAGGCCGGGCCCCGGCTCGTGGAAGGCCGGAACGTAATAATATTTGGCCACTTTGTGCAGACCGAAGGCCCGGTCGTTCCAGGGGCCGATCCACTCCGCGGCGTCGATCGCCCCGCTCATGAGATTGGGCAGGATCTCGCCCGGTGGGGTCGTGACGGTGGTGGCGCCGAGCCGCCGCATCACGTCGGCGCCCAGACCGGCGATGCGGATCTTGAGGCCCTGCAGATCGGCCAGGCTCGTGAGCTCCTTGCGGAACCAGCCGCCCGCTTGGACGCCCGAGGAGCCCGCGTAGAAGGCCACGACGTCGAACGGCGCGTAGGCCTCTTTCCAGAGCTTGCCGCCCTCGCCGTAGTAGAGCCAAGCGGGCAGCTCCATGGCGGTGAGGCCGAAGGGCACGCCCGTGAACCAGTGGAGGGCCGGCGACTTCGAGGCCCAATAATAGGGCGTGCCGTGGGCGAGCTGGGCGGTGCCGGAGTGCACGGCGTCGAAGACCTGGAAGGGCGGCACGAGCTCGCCCGCGCCGAAGAGCTTGATCTCGATCCGCCCGCCCGACATCGCCTCGACCCGCTTGGCGAAGCGTTCGGCGTTGACCGCCACGCCCGGTGTGCCCTTGGGCCAGGGCATCGCCATGTTCCAGCGCAGCCGGCCCTGGGCGATGGCCGGTGCGGCGAGACCGGTCGCCGCGGCGGCGCCGGCCGTTGCGAGAAGTCCCCGTCGCTGCATCGAGAGCCCTCCTCGGATCGTTCCTCTACCTGCTGCTAAGCCAATCCGGACCGGCTGAACAGCGCGCGCCGCGGCCATCAGTCCGCTTCCCGGTCGATCAGGTGCACGAACGAACCGGCGACCGAGCCGATCCGGCAGCCCACCGGGCCGAGCTCGCGGCCGCGCGCATCGGCGGCCCGGGCGAAGGGCGGGCCGGGCTCGACCAGCGCCCGGGCGAGGTGGAATTCGTGGCCGCGATACCGCGCGCCCTCCCGGCCGAGCGGGCTCGCTGCGGCGAGGGCGAGGCGGCGCCAGCCGATCCGCGGCGCGGGCTCGGCCAAGCTGGCCTCGAGGGGCAGGAGGCCGGCCATCCGGTGCCCGACCCCGTCTTTGTCGACCAGAGTTCGGCCGAGCGTCATGTAGCCGCCGCACTCGCCGTAGACGAAGGCGCCGCGGCGGGCGGCCGCCTCGAGGCCGGCGCGGAAGCACGCCGCCGCCGCGAGCCGCCCGACGTGGAGCTCCGGATAGCCACCCGGTAGGTAGACCGCATCGGCATCGGCAGCCGGCGGCTCGTCGGCGAGCGGCGAGAAGAAAGCGAGCTCGGCGCCGGCCGCCCGCCAGCCCTGGAGCACTGCCGGGTAGGCGAAAGCGAAGGCGGCATCCCGGGCGATCGCGATCTTCTGACCGAGCGGCGGCCAAGGCCGGACCGCGGGCCCGAGGCAGGCGAGGCTCGGCGGTCGGGCGAGGCGCACGAGCCGCTCGAGGTCGAGCCGTTCGGCGACGAGCTCGCCCACTCGCGCGAGCGCGGCCTCGAGCGCCGGCTGCTCGTCGGGCAGGACGAGACCCAGATGGCGCTCGGCCAGGGTGAGGCTCGGATCCTCGGGGAGCCAGCCCAGGATTCGGGTCGAGAAAGCGGCCTCGCAGGCCGCGATCAAGAGCTCGGCATGGTCGGGGCCGGCGACCCGGTTGAGCACGAGGCCCACCACCTCGACCTCCTCCCGCCAGCGCAGGAAACCGTCGACGAGCGGGGCCACCGAGCCGCCGAGCCGGGCGCAGTCGACCACGAGGACGACCGGCAGGCCCAACAGGGCCGCCAGATCGCCGGTCGAGCCGCGGCCGTCGGGGGCACCGTCGGCGAGGCCCATCATGCCCTCGCCGATCAGGAGGTCGGCGCCCTCGGCCGCGCGCTCGAGCAGGCCCACGAGCGTGGGCAGGCGCATCGCCCAGCCATCCAGCGACAGGCTCGGCCGGCCGCAGGCCCGTTCGTGGAAGGCCGGATCGAGGAAGTCGGGGCCGACCTTGAAGGCCGCGACGGCGAGGCCGCGGGCGGCGAGCGCGCGCAACAGACCGAGGCAAACGATGGTCTTGCCGGAGCCGGTCATCGGCGCGGCGAGCAACAGGGCGGGGGCGGTCACGGGCGCGCGGCTCCCCGGTCGCGGTCCAGGTCGCGAGCCTAGCGCGTCCGGCCGATCGCTTCATCCCCCGGCGACGGCCCGGGCCGCGGCCGCTCGCCCCGCGGCTCAGCCCCGCTCGCCCGCGGTCGGCGGCTCGCGGGCGGCGAGGACCACGGCGCCGGGTGCCACCGGGGCCTCGCCCGCCTCGTCGAGCGGGCGGGCGCGGGTCTCGGGCCCGCCACCGCCCTCGACCAGGATCGCGCCCTTGGCCATCCGGCAGGCGAGCAAGGCTTGTCGCACCTTGCCGAGATTGCGACCGATGCGGACCACGACCGCCCGGTCGACGTCCTTGAAGATCGCCTCGAGGCGGCGCGCGGGTAGGCTCGCGGGGACGATGGCGAGCGCTTGATCGCGCAGCGCCAAGGGCCAGAGCCGCGCCGCGGCGGCGGCGGCGAAGCCGGTGATCCCGGGCACCACGACGCACTCGAAGCGGGTGCCGAGCCGCTCGATCAGATGGGCGAAGGTGCCGTGGAGCAGCGGGTCGCCCTCGCACAAGAAAACGACGTCGTGGCCCTGGCCGAGCTCGCCCACGATGCCGGTGGCGAGCTGGCCGTAGGCGCGCGAGGTCGCGGCCGCGTCCGCCCCGGCCGGCAGCACGGCGACCAGCTCCCGGGTGCCGGGCCGCAGATGCACCGCGGCCGTCTCGCGGGCCGGGCTCGCGCGACCCGCGGCGGCCACGAAGGCGACCACCTGGGCAGCCTCCAGGATCCGCACCGCCCGGACGGTCAACAATTCGGGATCCCCCGGGCCGACGCCCAGACCGATCAGCTTGCCGCGCCGCATCGCTCGTCCAACCGTCCCGGGGCTGCCTCGCCGGTCGACCCGGTTCTCCCCGAGGGCCCCGGCACGGCCCGCGCGGCACCGTTCGCCACGGCCCGGCCGGGCGCGCGCCCGCCCGGGCCCTCCTACACGCTCGGCGGTCGCGCGTCCATCGGCGCGGCCCGCACCGGCGCGGCGGAGGCGCCGGTCGGGCGGAACCGGTCCGGCAGCCCGAGCACCGGGCCCGCTACGCCGCTCGCGACGAGCAGGGCCAGGTAGACGATCCCGGCCAGCGCGAGCTCGCCCAAGAGCCAGAACCCTCGGCCCGGCAGCAGGAGGAGGATCGCGCCGAGGAGGGCGGTCGCGAGCAGGATGCGGGTGAGGGCGCCGAGGTCGAGCAGCGGCCCGACCAGCCGG
Source organism: Geminicoccaceae bacterium (assembly GCA_023512415.1). Lineage (GTDB taxonomy): Bacteria > Pseudomonadota > Alphaproteobacteria > Geminicoccales > Geminicoccaceae > JANXAZ01. The sequence continues at coordinate 3,926 of JAILZQ010000073.1, forward strand.
CGGACGGCCCAGGCCGAGACGCCGCAGGCGACGAGGCCGGTGGCGAGGGCGCCGAGGGCGGTGCCGAGTGCCCCCGCGAGCATCGTGCCGATCGGCAGGAACAGGAGGGCCGCGGCCGCCGCGGCCGGGGCGATCGAGGCCGAGATGCGCTCGTGCCCGGCGGCGAGCAGGACCGAGCCCAAGGTCACGAAGCCCGTGTAGAGGACGCCGTGCGCCGCCAACAGGATGGCGAGCAGGGGCGCGCCATCGGCATAGGCCTCGGAGAAGAGGAGCGCCAAGAGGCCGCGCGCCTCGATCGTCCCCACGGCGAGCGTCGGCACGAGCACGGCGAGCAAGACCGTGGTACCGCCGCGCAGCGCCCGGAGCGCCGCCGCTCGGTCGCCGGCGCCGAGCGCACGGGCGATCGTGGGGACGAGGATCGAGGTGGCGACGAAGGCCAGGAGGTTCGGCAGCCGAGCGAGGTTGAGGGCTGCGGTGTACCAGCCCTTGACCTCGCCCGCGACCGCCGCACCGAAAGCATTGAGCGCCCAGAGATCGAGGTTGCTCAAAAGGCCGGCTGCGGCCCAGGCCACGGCGACCGGTGCGGCCACGCGGAGAATCGGGCGGAAGCCGTCGAGGCGGGGGCGCAGCACGCCCGGGCCGAGCCGCGCGAGCGTCGCGAGGCAGCCGGCGAGCGAGGAGAGGATGGTCACGACGAGCGCGGCCTCGATGGTCAGGCCGAACGGGGCCACGAGCAGGAGGCCGGCGATCCGAGTGCCGGCATAGACCAAATTGGCCAGCCCCTCGGCGAGGAAGTCGCGGCGGCCGTTGACGATCGCCACGGTCACCGCCAGCAGGCCGAAGGGCAGGACGTCGAGCGAGGCGATCCGCAACAGTCGCGTGCCGTCCGGGATGGCGAAAACGCGCGCGAGCCAGGGGGCCGCGAGCCACAGGGCGAGCCCGAGTGCGGCGAAGACGAGCACCATGAGGGTGAGCGCGCGCCGCTCCAGAACGGCGTCACTCCCGTCGGCCTCGGCAACGAGGCGGCTCGTCGCCTGCGGGATGCCGAGCCGGCCGATCTGCTCGACGCCGACCAAGATCGCGTAGACGATCCCCCACACACCATAGGCCACCGGGCCGAGTTCGCGGGCGAGGAGGAGGGCCGCGAGGAAGCCGGCCGCGGCGAGGGCGAGCTGACCCGCGGTGACGAGCGCCGCCCCGCGCAGCGTGGCGTCGGCGGCGGGCATCAACCGGACCCGCCCGAGGGGCGCGGCTCGAAGCCGGCGAGCCAGCTCTCGACCTCGCCGAGGCTCTGGCCCATCAAGTTGAGCCGGCCCCAGATCTCGAGCGTGACCAGGCCGAAGAAGGCGTGCACCCAGCGCTCGGCCCGGCCGACCAATCGGGCGAGCCCGCGCCGGCCGAAGCCGAGCCGGGTCTCGAGGAAGCCCGACTCGAAGAAGTCGGGCCGGGCGTAGGGCCGCGCCCAGTCCCACAAGGGCAAGGGAAAGCCCATCTTCCTGCGGAACACGAGCTCCTTGCTCATGTAGCGCGTGGCGACCTGCTTGACGACCCATTTGTCGGCGTGGCGGCCGAGCTTGTAGTCGAGCGGCAGGTTGACCGCGCGGCGAACCAGACGCGGGTCGAGGAAAGGCACCCGGCACTCGACCGAGGCGCCCATGCTCGTGCGGTCGAGCCGGCGCAACAGCGGACTCAAGAAGTCACCGAGATCGGCGAGCATGGCACCCAGGATCTCGCGGTCCTCGGCGCGGGGCTCGAAGCCGTAGGCCGCGATGCAGTCCTGGAGATGCTCGTAGCGCTGGTAGCGGTCGACGAGATCGACGGCGGGCGGCAACAGATCGCGGAAGCGGACCGAAGTCACCGGCAGATCGGCCTCGGCGTAGACCAGGAGCGCCAAGCTGTCGCGGACCACGGCCGGCAGCCGGCCGAGCCAGGGGCGCAGCCGCTGCAGCCGGCGCCGCCGCCGATAGGCCCAGGAATAGCCGCCGAACAGCTCGTCGGCGCCCTCGCCCGCGAGCGCCACGATCACCCCGTGCTCGCGGACCACCCGGCTGATCAGGTGGTAGGCGACCGAGTTCGGATGGGTGAGGGGCAGGTCCGAGAGCCAGACGGTGCGGGCGAGCGCCCGGCGGAAGGTCGGGCCGTCGAGGGTCATCGGCACGAAGGCGAGCCCCTTCTCGCGGCAGAGCGCCTCGGCGAACGGCCGCTCGTCGTGCTCGGGGAAGCCCGCGATCGAGACGTGGAAGGCGGTCAGATCGCGGCGGACCTCGGCGGCCATGGCGGTGAGCAGGGAGGAATCGAGCCCACCCGAGAGCAGGGTCCCGACCGGCACGTCGGCGACGAGCTGCTCGCGGACGATCCGCTGCAAGGCCGCGTCGACCTCGTCGACCACGGCCGCGGGGGCGAGGCTGCGGCTTCGCGCGTAGAGCGCCGGGTCGACCGCCTCGGTCGGCCGGAAGTAGGACCTGTGGTGCCGCCGCCCGTCGGCCACGACGACGAGCTCGCCCGGCTGCACCGCGTCGATGCCGCGCAGGAGCGTGGCCCGGGTCGGCGCGTCGAGGTTGCGGTAGAGTGCCCATTCGATCAGGCCGGCCTCGTCGACCCGCGGGTCGGGATGCTCCGGCAGGAGGGCTTTGATCTCGGAGGCGAACAGGAACAGATCGCCGCTTTCCATGTAATAGAGCGGCTTGACCCCGAGGTGATCACGCGCGAGCCAGAGCTCGCGCCGCTCGCGGTCCCAGAAGGCGAAGGCGAGGATCCCGGCGAAGCGCGGCAGGACCGCCTCGCCCCAGGCGATCAGGCTCTGCAGCACGACCTCGGTGTCGCCGGTCGAGCGGAAGCGGACACCCTTGGCTTCGAGCTCGGCCTTGAGCTCGGCGGCGTTGTAGAGCTCGCCATTGTAGGCGAGAGCGTAGCGGCCGGTCGGGTCGAGCATCGGCATGTGGCCGGCCGGCGAGAGGTCCTGGATGGCGAGCCGGCGCGAGCCGAGGCAGACCGGCCCGTCGCTCCAGATCCCCTCGTCGTCCGGCCCGCGATGGGCGATCGCCCGGCACATGCGCGCCACGACCGGCGCCCACTGCGCGCCCGCCATGTCCGGGCCGCGGCACAGCACGCCGGCCAGTCCGCACATCGATCGTCTCCCAGGGCCACGCCCGCGAGGCTAAAGCGCTTCGGTTAACGAACGCTTGGCGAGGCTCGCCGTTCGCTCCCGTCCCTCGAAATGCGCCGGTGGATCGACCCCGAGCAAGGCGAGGACGGTGGCCGGTACGTCCAGGATGTGGCCGCCGTCGATCCGCGCCCCGGCCACGACCCCGGCTCCGGCCGCGGCGAGGAAGGCGACCGGCCGGTGGTTGCCGGTATAGTAAGCGGGCGTGTCGAAGCCGCACTTGCCGCAGACGAGCCCGGCCCGCGGCCCCTGGAGCCGGTCGAGCACCCGGGCGCCCTCGTCCCAGCTGATCACGAGGTCGGGCAGGTGCGGGCGCTCGCTGCCGGGGAACAGCGCGTCGATCAGGCTCACCCGCCCGGCCGTGCGGCCGTTGGCCGGGTTGACCAGACCCGCGAGCTCGTCCGCGAGGAGCGTCAGGAGCTCGTCGTAGGCTTCGCCCGGCGCGACGATGCCCCGAGGCTCGCGCCCGATCAGGTTGAGCCGGACGAAGCCCTCGTTGTTGTTGTGGATCGGGAAGGCCTTGGTCCGGCTCCAATCGATGTCGGCGTTCATCCACTTGAGCGACAGTTGGTACTTGAGCCTGCGGGGCAGGCAGCGGCTGAGCGACTGGCGGACGGGCAACGGCACGAGCTCGCGCAGGCGGGCGGCCAGGCTGCGCTTGGGGGCGGCCTTCGCCTCGGTTCCACCGCCCACACCCGGCGCGTGGTACAGATCGAGCCGGTGCAAGAGGTCCGGCATCAGATGCGCCCCCGAATAATTGGGGCCCATACCGTCGCCCGAGACCAGGAGCACGGTCGTGCGGTCGTCGAGGTGCCGGGCGAGGATCTCGCCGATCGCCCGGTCGACCGCGGCGTAGACGTCGAGCAGCGGGTGCGGCAGCCCGGCGATCGGCCGGTGCGTGGGATAATCCGGATCGCCCGTGTGCCAGAGATAATGGCCGCCGCCGTGCGGCTCACCGAAGGTGACGAAGGCCATGTCCCAAGGATGGTTGCGCAAGAGCCAATCGGTCGCGCGGGCCTTGGCCGTGGCGGCCTCGACCAGCCGGTCGCGGAACCAGAGCTGATCGGGCACGGTGACTTGCTGGCTGTGCTCCGGAGCCGGGTACGGGCCGACCTCGCGGACGAGCGCATCGCGCAGCCCCGAGGGGCTCGAAAAGGGCTCGCCGAACCAGGTCCAGGTCCCCCATTCGCCGATCTGCACGCCTTTGAACCCGGGCAGGGGGCAGTCCATGAAGGCGTCGAACACGATGCAGCGCCGGCCCGCCTCGTCGAGCCGGCGCCAGAAGGGCGGCAGGGCGGCCCAGCGCGGGTCGGTCCGATGGACCCGCTGGTCGCCGGCTCTCACCTGGTAGGCGTGGTAGAGCCCGTGCCGGCCCGGTGTGGCCCCGGTGTAGATCGTGGGCCAGGCCGAGACGTGCAGGACCTCGGCGGTGGTGCGCAGCCGCGACCAGGAGCCCTCGGCCATCAGCCGGGCGAAGGTCGGCAGATGGCCGGCCTCTGCCCAGCGCTCGATCAGATCGGCATCGGCGCTGTCGAGGCCGATCAAGAGGACGCGGCGGTCGGCGCGCGGCACGGGCGGGGCCTCCTCAGCTGCGCTCGACGAAGCGGCCGTCGCCGACCTCGCCGATCGCCACGGCGCGCCCCTCTGCGGTGGACCGCTTGCCGGCCTCGAGCATCGCGATCGTCCAGATGTTGTCCTCGCCGCGGGTCTCGGCCGGCACGTTCTTCTCGACCGCGGCTTGGAGGGCCATCAAGAGCGCGGTCGTGCCGCCCTGCGGGTAGGATTTCTCGTCGCCCGGCGGTACTTTCACGTTGCGCACCGGCAGGAAGAAACGGCTCGCACCTTCGCGCAGGAAGACCCAGCGGCGGTTGGTCCAGATCGCCCCCTTCTCGCCGTCGATGCGGATCGAACAGCCGTAGCGCGGGGCGCTCATCGTGCCGAGGTAGGAAACCTGGACCGAGCCCATGTCGACGAGGGCCTGGCTGCACTCGCACCCCTTGTAGTCCGACCAGGGCGCGCGCCAAGCCTTGACCGAGAGGGCGCGCGGCCGGCCGAACCACATCCGCAGCGAATCGAAATGATGAACCGCCACCGCCTGCAGCTGCGGATAGTCGACCTCGGCGAGCCAGGGGCCCTCGCTCGCCGCCCGCATCGCCCGGTGGTCGACGAACACGCAGTGGTCGACCCGGCCGATGCGACCGTCCTCGAGCAGTTTCTTGACCGTCCGCTCGGCCGCCCAGAAGCGGTATTGCTCGGCGACGATCACCTGGCGGCCGACCTCCGCCGCCCGCGCGAGCACCTTCGCCGCCTCGGCGACGGTGGGCGTGAAGGGCTTCTCGATCAGCACCGTGAGGCCTCGGTCGAGGCAGGCCATCGCCTGTTCGGCGTGCAGCCGGTCGGGGCTCGCGATCAAGGCGGCATCCGCCTCGACCGTGGCGAGGGCCGACTCGAGCTCGGTGAAGATCCGGCAGGAGGGGCCGAGCAGCGCGCGCGCCTTCTCCTGGTTGGCCGGATCCGGCTCGACCAGCGCCACGCACTCGGTACCGGCGAAGGCCTTGACGTACTCGATCCAGTGCCGGCCGCGGATGCCGGCGCCGATCTGCAGGATGCGGACGGTCACGCTACCTCTCCTCGCTCGGGCGGCGGCAAGGGCCAAGGGCGCCCCTCGAAAGCGACCGGGGGTTCGACGCCGAGGGCCGAAAGGACCGTCGGGGCGACGTCCACGAGGCGCGCCCCGTCGGCGAGTGCGCCGGGCGCGATCCCGGGCCCGCAGAGGACCGCGAAGCCCGGTCCGGCGTGGGTGCCGGGACGCGGGTCGGGCGAGATCCCCTCGACCCGACCGATCGCCGGGCTCTCGACGGCGCGGATCGCCCGCTCCCTCGCCCAGTGGACCACGAGATCGGGCAGCCAGGGGCTGCGGGGTCCCGCGAGCTCGCGGTCGGCGCGCAGGATCCGGGCGACGACCGGTCGCCCCGTCGCCGGATCGACGAGCGCCCGTAGCTCGCCTTCGAGCCGGTCCAGCAAGGCACCGTAATCGGCCGGCTCGACGATCCCCAGAGGCTCGCGACCGCGGAGATTGACGCGGATGCAGCCCTCGAGGTCGGTGATCAGGCAATAGGCACGGGTGCGGCTCCAGTCGATCGCCGCGGTGTCGACCCGCTGGGCGAGCTTGTCGCGCAGCCCGCGCGGCAGGAAGCCGGCGAGCCGCTTGCGGAAATCCTCGGGCAGGAGGTCGCGGACGATCTTCACCGGGTCGAGGCGGCCACCGGGCTTCGTCGTGGCCGGCGCCCGTTCGGCCAGATCGGCCGAGGCGAAATGGCCGAGCCGCGCCAGGACTTCGGGCAGGAGGTGCCAGCCGGCGCGGTTGGGACCGATCGCGTCGCCCGAGACCAGAAGGACGGTGGTGCCGGGCCCCGCCCCTTCGAGGATCGTCGCGATGCAACGATCGAGGGCGGCGTAGACCGCGCGCAGATGCGGCTGGTCGGCCGGCGGCTCGAGCGTGCCGTCGGCCGGTGGCACCCAGCAATAGTGGGCGGCCGGGTGGGTCTCGTCGAGGCAAGTGACGAACAGGTCCCAGGGCTGCCGGTGCAGGAGCCAGGCCGTCGCCCGGGCCCGGGCGTCGAGTGCCGTCACGAGCTTGCGGGCGGTCTCCGCCGGGTCGAGCGGGGCGAAGCCCAGAGCGTGCGCCTCGAGGCCGAGCGGGTGGCGGCCCACGGCGGCCACGAGCTCGCCCAAGAGCCCCTCGGGCAGCGAGGTCGGCGCCAGATATTGCGCCCAGGTGCCCCATTCGAGGACGACCGGGCCCGAAAAGCCCGGCTCGGGATGGGCGTAGGGCACGTCGAACACGCTGCAGCGGCGGCCGGCGGCCGAGGCCAGCGCCCAGAAGGTGGGCGCGCCGTAGAGGCCGGGGGCGAAGCGCCGCCAGCCCTGCACCCCCGGTGCCGGCTGGAAGGTGAACCAGACGCCGTGCCGGGCGGGGCCGACCCCGGTGTAGAGCGAGGGCAGGGCGGCCACGTGCAACAGCTCGGCCGGGGTCTCGAGGGGGCCCGAGCGACCCTTGGCCAGGAGCCCCGCCACCGTCGGCATGACCCCTTCGCCCGCGAAGCGGCGGAGGTATCCCCCGTCGCCGAGCTCGAGGGCGAGGACCAGGAGCTTACGGCTCACGCCCAGCCCCGCACGATCACGACCGAGCAGCCGAGGACGAGCAGCGCCGCGGCGATGTTGACCCAGTTCGCGATCGGCGCCGGGCGATGGCCCCAGATGCTCTGGTAGAGGATCATCCAGAGGACGAGGGCGAGCTTGAGCGCGATCGGCCCGCCGTCCGGCCGGTCGAGGAAGGCCAGGGTCAAAAGATCACCCGTGCCGATCCCGCGCTGCCCGAGGAGATAGAGCCCGGTCGGCACGAGGACGGCAAGGGCCGGCCAGCCGAGCCCGCCCAGATAGACCATCCGCTCGCGCAGGAAGGCCGCGGTGCCCTCGGGCTCGACCCGCTTCAAGGCCGGCCCCGCGAAGATCGACCAGACGAGCATGTGGCCGATCCAGAGCGCCATCGCCACGAGGTGCACGGCGACGAGGATCCGATGCAGGCTCACGGGCAGCGCTCCTCAACGGACCAGCGGAACGGAGAGCACGAGGACGAGCAGCACGAGCGGCAGGCCGAGCCATGCCGGCACCGGCCGCGGCCGGCGCGCGAGGCTCGCATGCAGCGCGAGCACCGCGATCACGGCCACGAGCTTGAGCCAGAAGGCGAGGCCGAGCTCGCGCGGGCCGCCGAGCGCGCCCACGAGCAGGCCGCTGCCGATCGCCGCGGCGAGCAGCAGCCAACCGACGAGCGGCAGCGGCAGGCGCAGCCGCCAGGGCACGACGACGTGCGGCCAGCGCGCCGCGGCGACGGTGGCGAGGAGCGCCTCGCTCTCGGCGGCGCGCGGGCTGCGCCGCAAGGCCAGGGCCATGATCGCCCAGAAGAGCGCGTAGCCGGTGACCAGCACGGCCAGCAGTAGGTGCGCGAGCGCGGCGAGCTGGTAGGCCCCCATGGTCACTTCCCGAGGCTCGAAAGAGCCCGCTCGCAGGCCGCGAGGTAGCCCCGGGCGGTGTCGTCCCAGGAGGGCTGGGGGTGCCGCAGGGCCGCTCGACCCATCGCCGCGAGCCGCTCGCGATCCGGCAGATCGGCCAGGAACGCCCGCCAGGAGGCGGCATCGGCGGGGACTTCGAAACCGAGCTCGCCGCCGCGCAGGAGCTCGCGAATCCGGGCACTCGGGCTGCCGGCGACCGGTCGTCCGACCGAGAGATATTCGGGAACCTTCATGGTCGCGTAACCCAGGGCTCCGGTGGCGAAGGCTCGTGGCTCGTAGGGTGCCAGGCAGAGATCGGCGGCGGCGATCCAGGTCGGCACCGAGGTGTGCGGCACGCGGCCGTGCAATATCACGCTGCCGACGGAGGTCGAGGCCCTTTCCGCATAGGCGGCCCGGCGCGGCCCGTCGCCCACCACGTGCAGCTCGACCCCCGGGGGCCGCCGCTCGAGGAGGGCCTCGATGATGCCGTCCAAGCTGTGGGTCTCGTCGAGCACGCCCACGTAGAGCAGGATGGTCCGATCGAGGCCGAGGCCCAGGGCGCGGCGGGCCTCGCCCTGATCGCGCGGGCGGAAGAGCTCGCGGTCGACACCGAGCGGAACCACCTGGACGCGTTCGGGTGCCACACCCCAGACCTCGACGATCTGGGCTTTGAGCTGCTCGGTCTCGGCGAGCACCACGGGGACGCGGCGCAGCGCCGGCCCGGCGAGCCGGCGGCCGAGCTCGACCCGCAGCCGCTTGGCGAGCCCGGCGTCCGCGTGGCGCGCCGCACTCGGTACGACGTTCTCGACGGGTACGCCCGGGATGCCGCGCGCGAGCCCGTAAGCCGAGAGATGGCCCGAGAGGATCCAGCTCTTCTCCAGGAAGACGTCGAAACGACCGCGGCTTTCCCGCACGAAGCGGCGCAGTCGCGCGAGATAGCGTGCGAACTCGAGGATACCCATGCCGCGCATCGCCGCGTCGTCGACCGCCCTGGGCGGGCGCCGCTCGGGCTCGAGCTCGACGAGCTCGAGGCCGTCGGGGGCCCGGTCCTCGAGCCGGTAGCGGAAAGCGAGGGTGACGTCGGCGTAGGCGGAAAGGGCGCGAGCGAGCGAGAGCACGTTGCGCGACGGGCCGACGGTCGACAAGAGCCCGTGGCCGGGAACGAGGTAGCAGATCCGCAGCCGGCGGCCGCCGACCCGCGTCGCGACGGGCCGTCCGGTCGCGACCGGCTCGGCGAGGCCCACCGCGATCGCTCAGAGCAGCCGGGCCGCCACGCGCCAATAGGCGATGGCGAAGCCGTCGAACAGTCGGCGAAGGGCGCGCTCCGCGCCGCTCGAGGTGAGCTCGGCGCGGAAGGGCACCGCACCGCCGCGCAGGATCTGGCGGTCGGGGACCCGCCGCTCGGCCTGGATGCGCCGCCGTTCGGCCAGGACCTCGCGGCGATGCGCGAGAAGCCAGCGGAGTGCCGCCCACCATTCCGCCAACCAGCCCTTCTTGGCGGCGATCGCGAGCTGGGCGAGCTCGAACGCCAAGAGTGCGGGAGAGAGCACGAGCAGCGACCTCCCGCTGTAGTTCTTGAGGAGCAGCAGCCAGCGGTTGCGGATCAGGAGGTAGGCGCGCCGCCGCGTGTAGGCGCCGACCGCACGGACCGAGAGCCCGTCGCTGCCGTCGCCGTGGAGGCAGAGTGCCTCCGGGACGGAGAGGATCTCGACGCCCAACAGCCGCAGCCGCAGACCGAAATCGTGGTCCTCGACGTAGATGAAGAAGCTCGGGTCGAAGCGTTCGCCCTCGAGGCGCGAGCGGGCGACCAGGAAGGCCGCGCTCACCACCCCGTCGACCGTCCGGATCTCCGCCTCGGCTTGGCTGCGCGGCACGTCCTGATGGTGCAGGATCATGAGCCCGAGATAGTGATTGTCGGCCCCGTCGTACTGAACGATGTCGGGCCTGTGGGCGTAGAGGATCCGCGGTGCCGCGACCGCCGCGCGCGGGTGGGCTTCGAGGGCCGCGGCGAGCGCGGCGGCACAGCCCGGTTCGGGTGCCACGTCGTTGTCGACGAACAGCACGAGGTCGGTGCGGGCCGTGGCGAGCCCGGCGTTGCGTGCCGCGCCGGGCCCGTCGTTGCGGTCGAGGCGGACGATCCGCACGGCCGGGAAGCGGGCTTCGACGAAGGCGACGCTGCCGTCCGTCGAGGCGTTGTCGACGAGGACGATCTCGGCGAATTCGTGAGCCAAGGCGCAAATCGCCGGCAGCGTGCGCTCGAGGTGCCGCAGCCCGTTGTAATTGACGATGCAGAGGGTGACGGGGGCGAGCTCGGTCACGGTTCGCGCCGTTCCTGACGTGGCCGGTGTGCGCGCGGAAAGGCACGGCGATGCGCCGACCGCGCCTTCATACATCCGATCGCCCGGGCGCGCCAAGATCGCCGCGCCCCTTGGTACGACCGACCGGTTCACCGGTGGTCGACAGGTGCGACCGAAGGCGGCCGTGGCGGCGGCCGCCGGCCGCCGGCAAGATCGCCCGCGAGTCCTGACCCGAGGAGCCGGTCCATGCCGCATTCCCAGACCGCGGTGTTCCGTCGGCTGGTGCGCGACCACATGGTCGACGCGCCGGTGGTCGTGCCGCTCGGCGCCACCGCCGCCGAGACCGTGGCGCGGATGGCCGCGACCCGCGCCTCGGCCGCCGTGGTCACCGATCCGGACGGGACGATCCACGGCATCTTGACCGAGCAGGACGTGGTCCGGCGGATCGCCTGCCGGCGGATCGGCGAGCAACCGATCGACGGCCTCATGACCCGGCCGGTCCTCACGGTCCGGGCCGACGACCAGCTCTACCAGGCGATCGGCTTCATGCGCCGCAAGCGGCTGCGGCACATGCCGGTGGTCGACGACAGCGGTCGGCTCGTGGGCATGCTGTTCCTGCACGACGCGCTGGCGGTGGCGACCGGGCACTTGGTCGAGCAGATCGACCGGCTCACCCACGAGGAGAGCATGGCCGGGCTCGCCCAGGTCAAGGCGGCCCAGGTCCAGCTGGCCCGGGCGCTCTTCGACGACGCCGTGCCCGCCCCGGAGATCCAAGCGCTCGTCTCCGACATCAACAACGACATCTACCGCCGCGTGCTGCGTCTCGTGGTCGCCGGCATGGAAGGGGAGGGCTGGGGTGCGCCGCCCGTGCCCTTCGCGGCGATCGTCATGGGCTCGGGTGGGCGGCGCGAGAGCTACCTGTCCCCCGACCAGGACAACGGCTTCGTGCTCGCCGACTATCCGGACGAGGCGCACGCCTCGATCGATCCTTGGTTCATCGAATGCGCCGAGCGGATGACCCGCGCCCTCGACGCGCTCGGCTTCCCGCTCTGCAAGGGTGGGGTCATGGCGACCAACCCGCTCTGGCGCAAGACGCTCCCGCAGTGGAAGGCGCAGGTGGCCGGCTGGATGCGCAAGAAGCACGAGGCCATGCTGCTGTTCTGCGACATTTTCTTCGACTTCCTGCCGGTCTGGGGCGAGCGGGGGCTCGCCGAGGAGCTGCGCGCTTTCGTGACCGAGACGGCGCCCAGGAACCCGATGTTCTTGCGCGAGATGTTCGGCATCCAGGCCGATCACCGCGCCGGGATCGGCTTGTTCAACCGGTTCATCACCGAACGGCAGGACCCGGCGCACCGGGGCCAGATCAACCTCAAGCTCATGGGCACGCTGCCGCTCGCCGAGGCGGTCCGCCTCTGGGCCCTCCGGCACGGTGTCGCGGCGACCGGCACCCTCGCCCGGATCGACGCACTGCACGCGATCGGCAAGATGAGCGACGACGAGGCCGATCGCCTGCGCGCCGCCTTCGTGCTCGTGACCGGCCTGCAACTCCGCCAGCAGCTCGCCGACTACGAAGCGGGCCGACCGGTCGGCAACTTCCTCGATCCGCGCACGCTCACCGATCGCGAGCGCGAGGCGCTGCGCGACGCCTTCAAGGCGATCAACGACTTCCGCACCCGGCTCAGGAGCGAGCTCACGGGCGCATTGATCTGAGGGCGACCGGCGGACCGGCGGCAGCCCGCCGATCCGCCCCGGCCGAAGGTCTCACGGGTCGCGGCGAACGCTGCCCCGGGCCACCCGGGCGATGTCCGCGCGGGTGATGCCGATGTCGGCGAGCTCGGCATCGCTCAGCTGCTCGAGCTCGTCGATCGTCCGGGCGATCCGCCGCCGCTCGTCCCACCAGGCGGCGAGCCGGGCGAGAAGGTCGCGCAAGAGGCCGGGACGTGCCCGCACCGCGCTCGCGGGGCCGCGCCCCGCGACGCTCGTCGTGGTCATGATGGTCTCCGCGGTCCGATCCGACTGTATCCGAAACGTCACGATCGCGACCGCCGCCGTGGCGGCCGCGCCACATCATGTGGGCCTCCCCGAGGGATCCGCCAGCCGCTCTGCTGCAATGCAGCATCGAAGCCACCGCATCGCTCGCGGCCCGGTCCGCAACCCTTTCTCGACGGGGGATCGGCCCGTGCTCGGTCCGAGGCAGCCGGCTCGACGCCCACGACGGGTGCGAGCGCGCGATCGTGAAGCGCCGTGGGCGAGCGCGGCCTTGCCGGCTGCGTGCATCCCGCCGTCGCCGGCCCCGCGCGCCGGGAGGATGTCCCGGGTTCTCCGGTCGACGATCGAGCCGTGGTGGTCTCTGCCCACGATCCTTCCTGCACGTCGGCGGGCGCTCCTTTCGACCGCGCTGGCTGCGAGCTCGGTCTTGCCGGCGCACATCCGCTCGGCGGCTGCGGGTGCGACCGGTCCGAGCCGGCGGCCGCTCGATCTGCGGCTGCGGCAGGAGGAGCTTCGGCCCGCGCCGCAGCCGGCGGCGCCCGCGCCGCTCGCGCCCGCGGCCCTGCCAGTGGAG
>JAILZQ010000074.1 GCA_023512415.1 Geminicoccaceae bacterium
CCCGCACCGGCCTTCCGAACCGCCATCCCCGACCGGCCGGCCGAGCCGCTCGCGACCGCCGATCTCCTCGGCCGCCGCCCCCCGGACCTGCGCACCCGCCTCCTGGGCTCGGCCGCACCCGCGGGTTAGGCGGAGGCGCCTCCGGCCAGGGCGAGGGCGAGCCGGACCGCCTCGAGGCTCGGGCCGAGCTTCGCCTTGCGGGTGCCGACGATGTCGAAGGCGGTACCGTGCGCGGGCGTGGTGATCGGCACGGGCAGGCCCCAGAGGACGGTGACCCCGCGCTCGAATCCCAGGAGCTTGATCGCGATCTGCCCCTGGTCGTGGTACAGGGTGACGACCGCGTCGAAGGCGCCCGAGCTCGCGCGCAGGAACACCGTGTCGGCGGGGTAGGGGCCCGAAGCGGAGAGGCCCAGGGCCCGGGCGCGCTCGACCGCGGGGCCGATCACTTCGATCTCCTCGGAGCCGAAGGCGCCGCCCTCGCCGGCGTGCGGATTCAAGGCCGCGACCGCGATCCGCGGCCGGGCGATCCCGGCGGCCCGCAGCGCCGCGTCGGTCGTGGCGATCCGCTCGACGATCCGCTCGACGGTCAAGAGCTCGGCCACCGCGCGTAGGGGCACGTGCGAGGTCACCCGGGCGTTCCAGAGCCCGCCTGCCACGTTGAACTCGACGCAGCCGCCCGGGCGGCCGAAGAACGAAGCGGCCTCGACCGCCTCGTCCTCGTAAGCCGGGTGGACGAGGCGGATCGCCTGCTTGTTGAAGGGGGTGAAGGTGATCGCATCGACGTTCCCCGCACGGGCGAGCTCGAGCGCCGCTCGGTAGGCCGCGAGCGCGGCCGCACCGGCGGCAGCCGAGACCCGAGCGGGCTGACAATCGGCCGGATCGCAGTCGGCCCGGTCCCAGAAGGCGGGCCGACCGGGGGCGGCGGCGGAAAGCGCGGCCTCGCGGTCGCGTTCGACGAGGAGCCAGGGGTCGAGGCCGGCCTGCTCGATCCCGCGCGCGAGCACCCGGGCATCGCCGATGCCGACCACGGCCGCCCCTTCCCGCACCGCGGGCTCGGCCAGGAGCCGGACGAAGAGCTCGGGGCCCACCCCGGCCGGGTCGCCCATCACGAGGGCGAGGCGCGGGGCGCTCATGCGGGCTCGCCCGCGCTCGGCCGGTCCGGGGAGGCGACCGCCCCCTCGGCGAGCAAGGCTTCGATTTCGGCCGGGGCGAAGCCGCACTCCTGGAGGATCGCGACCGTGTCCTCACCCAGCCGCGGCGGCCCCTTGCGCGGCCCGGTCTCGGCGCCTTCGACCTTGATCGGGCACCCCAAGGTGGGAATCCGGCCGAGGCTCGCGTGCTCGACCTCGACCACCATGGCCCGCGCCCGGGTCTGCGGGTCGGCGAGCATCTCCGTGATGTCGTTGACCGGCCCCGCGGGAACCCCCGCCGCATCCAGCCGGGCGAGCCAGTCGGCGGCCGGCCGGCGGCGGAAGAGGTCGGAGAGGATCGCCCGGAGCTCGGCGAGATTGGCCATCCGCGCGGCGTTCGTGGCGAAGCGGGGATCGTCGGCGAGGGCGGGCGCCTCGAGGATCGCGCAGAGCCGCCGCCAATTCGCCTGGTTCGCCCCGCCCACGACGATCCAGCGGCGGTCGGCCGTGGGGAAGGCCTCGTAGGGCGCGGAAAGCGGATGGGCGGAGCCGAGCGGGCCCGGGGCGGTCCCGGTCGCGAGCGTGATCGCCGACTGCCAGGCGGTGAAGAGGATGCCCGCTTCGAAGAGCGAGGTTTCGACGAGCCGGCCGCGGCCCGTGCGGGCCCGCTCGACCAGGGCCGCGAGGATGCCGACCGCGGCCAGCATGCCGGCGCCGATGTCGGTCAAGGGCGGGCCGCACTTGACCGGCGGCTCGCCGCGGCTCGTGCCGGTGATGCTCATGATGCCGGACATCGCCTGGGCCACGAGGTCGAAGCCGCCCTTTCGGGCGTAGGGCCCGGTCCGGCCGAAGCCCGTGATCGAACAATAGACGAGCTTCGGCCAGCGCTCGCGGACCTGCGGCCAGCCGAAGCCCAGTCGCTCCAACGTCCCGGCCCGGTAGTTCTCGACCAGGACGTCGGCCCGGTCGAGCAGCCGGCCGAGGACGCGCTTGCCGCCCTCGGTCTTGAGGTCGAGGGCGAGGCCGCGCTTGCCGCGGTTCATGATGCAGAAGGCGGCCGACTCCTCGACTCCGTCCGGTCCTCTGAAGGTCGGCGGCACGGACCGGCGGCTGTCGTCGCCGTCGGGCAGCCGTTCGACCTTGATCACCTCCGCGCCCAGGTCGGCCAGGAGCTGGGTGCAGGTGGGGCCGGCCATCACGTGGGTGAGGTCGACCACACGGATGCCGTCGAGCAGGCTCCTGGCCACCTTCGGCTCTCCTCAGCGACCGACGAAGACAGGCTTGCGCTTCTCGAGGAAGGCGCGGGTGCCCTCGCGGAAGTCCTCGGTGCCGAAGCAGAGGTAGGATTCGGCCTCCTCTTCGGGGGAAAGCGGCCGCGGGTCGAGGAGCCGGTTCACGAACTTCTTGTGCCAGCGGGCCACGAGCGGAGCACCCTCGGCGATCCGCCGGGCGGTCGCGAGCGCTTCGTCCATGACCGCCCCGTCCGCCACGACCCGGTTGACGAGGCCGATCCGCAGCGCCTCCTCCGCGCCCAGGAGGTCACCCTCGAGGAGGATGCGGAGCGCGTTCGACTTGCCGACGAGCTGGATCAAGGGTGCGAGCTCGCCATAGGCCACCACGAGCCCGAGCCGCTTGATCGGGATGCCGAAGCGCGAGCTCGCCCCGCAGATGCGCAGATCGGCGTTGCAGGCGAGCTCGAGCCCGCCGCCCACGCAGAGGCCCTCGATCGCCGCCACGACGGGGTGGCGGATCGCCCGGAGTGCCCCCAGAGCGGCGTGGGTCCGCTTCGCGTAGGCCCGGGCCTTCTCGACGGTCGAGCGGATCGCCTCGAACTCGGTGATGTCGGCGCCGACCGAGAAGGCCCTGGGGCCGGCCCCGGTCAGGATCACGCAGCGCAGCTCCTCTTCCGCGTCGAGCGCGCGCAGGATCTCGCCCAGCCGATCCCACATCGCCTGCGAGATCGCATTGAGCCGCTCGGGCTGGTCGAGGGTGATCCGGGCGATCCCGGGCTCGACGGTTTCGAGATGGACGCGGCCCGGCATGGCCTCTCCTCAGCGGTAGAACAGCTCGACGAGTGCCAGGGGAATGGCGGGAAGGTAGGTGACGAGCAAGAGCACGAGCAGCAGCACCCCTATGAAGGGCAGGTTCCAGCGGGTGACCGCCCAGATGTCGGCCTTGGCGATCGAGCAGGCGGTCATGAGCACCGAGGCCACGGGTGGGGTCTGCTGGCCGATCGCGATGTTGAGGGTGACGACGAGTCCGAAATGGACCGGGTCGATGCCGACCGCCCGGACGATCGGCATGACGATCGGGACAACGAGGATGATCGCCGCCGCCCCGTGCAGGAAGCAGCCCAAGACGAGGAAGAGGAGGTTCAGAAGTGCCAGCACCGCCCAGGGCTCGCGGGTGAGCCCGGTGATCGCCGCGGTCAGCGCCTGCGGGATCCGCGCCTCGGTCAGATATTCGCCCAGGAGGGCCGAGGTCGCGATCAAGAGCATCACGACCGCGGTCTGCACGACACCGTCGCGGGCGCCCCGCAGGATCGCCTTCGGCGACAGCTCGCGATAGAGCGCGCCCACGAGGAGGGCCGCGACGACGGCGAGGCCGGCCGCCTCGGTGGCGGTCACCGTGCCGGTGAAGATCCCGCCCAGGATGATCAGGGGCAACAGGAGCGCCCAGCCCGCCTCGCGGGTGGCGGTCCACAGCCGGCAGAGGTCGAAGGCCTGCTCGACCGGGAAGCCGTGGCGGCGGGCGTAGAGGGCGCAAAGCCCCATCATGAGCGCGCCGCCCAGGAGGCCCGGCACGATCCCGGCCACGAACAGCTGGACGACCGAGGCGTCGGCCATCACCGCGTAGAGGATCATGGGGATGCTGGGTGGGATGATGATGGCGAGGCTCGCCGAGCTCGAGGTGACGGCGGCGGTGAACTCCTTGGGGTAGCCGCGCCGCTGCATGGCCGGCATGAGCACCGAGCCGAGGGCCGCGACGTCGGCCACCGCCGAGCCCGAGATCTCGGCGAAGAAGAGCGAGGCCGCGACGTTGACCATGGCGAGCCCGCCGCGCACGAAGCCCACGAGCGCCGAGGCGAGGGCCACGAGCCGCCGGGTGATGCCGGCCGTGTTCATGATCGTACCGGCGAGCACGAAGAGCGGGATCGCCAGGAGCGGGAAGTTGGTCGCGGCGCTGAACAGCGTGACCGCGCTCGTGACCAGCGAATCGAAGCCCTGGGCGGCCCAGAAGGCGGCCATGGCGAGGATCGCGAGCGCCACCGCGATCGGCACGTCGAGGGCGACGAGGACCGCGAGGAAGAGGAGCAGCAGAAGCCCGCTCACCGCGCCCCCTCGAGGAGCGCGCGCTCGGGATCGCGGGCCGCCGCGCCCTGCCGGGCCTCGGCGAGCCGGTCGGGCAGGGTGAGGAGCTCGGCCAGGACGAAGAGGGATGCGGCGATCGGGATCGCCGACTGGGTGAGGCCGACGGTGAGCCAGGGCACGGTGACGAGCTTCTCGTCCCCCAGGATCGCCACGATCTGCCAGCCGAACCAGGCGATCGCCGCCATCGCCCCGCAGACCAGCAGCGCGCGCAGGAGCACGAGCCCGACCCGCCAGCCGGCGGGCGCCAGGGCCACGAGGTCGGGCATGCCCAGATGCGCCCGCTCGAGCGCGGCGAGTGCTGCCCCGTACCAGGTGAGCCAGGCGAGCAGCACGCCCGCGACCTCGTCGTACCAGCCGATCGGCGCGCCGAGCTTGCGCAACACCACACCTGTTGCGACCAGGACCGCGATCGCGAAGAGGAGCACGATCCCGGTCGAAACGAGCGCGACTTCGAGCACCCGGCGCACGAGCCGGACGAAGGGCACCCCGCGGGCCCCGTGCTCAGCAGCCCTTCGCGAGGGCGAGCGCCTTCTCGATCAGCGCCTTGCCGCCCGGCACCTCCTTTTCGAAGAGCTCGTAGACCGGCTTGGACGCCGCCACGAAGGCCTCGCGGTCGGCCTTGTTGAACTGCATCCCCGCCTTGACCAGCCGGTCACGCGAGGCGCCGTCCTCGTCCTCGGCGAGCGTGTAGGTCCATTCCTGGACCGGTACCGCCTCCTCGAGCAGCGCCTTCTGCACGGCCTCGGGGTAGCTCTTGAACTTCCTGACGCTCGTCATCGGGAAGGACGGCGTGTAGACGTGGTTCGTTTCCGAGAGGTACTTCTGCACCTCCTGGAACTTGCCGCTCTCGATGTTGACGTAGGGGTTCTCCTGCCCGTCGACCACGCCCGTTTGCAGGGCCACGAACAGCTCGGCGAAGCCCATCGGCACCGGTGCCGCGCCGTAGGCCTCGAACATCTTGGCCCGCCAGACACCTTGCGGGATCCGGATCTTGAGCCCCTCGAGGTCTTTCGGGGTGAAGATCGGCCGCTTGTTGTTGGTCACTTGCCGCACCCCGTTCTCCCACACGCCCAGGAGCTTGTAGCCCTTCTCCTCGAGCTTCGGGGCGAGCACCGGCCAGATCAGCTCCTTGGCGATGCAGCGCATGTGCGCCCGGTCCTTGACCAGGTACGGCATGTCGAACAGGCCGAACTCGGGCGTGATCGTCGAGGTGATCGTCGAGGGCTGCGAGATGTCGAGCGTGCCGAGTTTGACCTTCTGCAGCATGTCCTTGTCGGAGCCGAGCTGGCTCGAATGGTAGAGCTCCATCCGGGCGATCCCGGAAAGGCGCGCGTTCACCCGCTTCACGTACTCTTCGGCCGAGGCGACTTGGACCGAGCCCGGCTGGCTCGTGGTACCGAATTGGATGACGAGCTCGGCACCGGCTCCCGGCGCCCAGAAGACCGTCGCGAGCCCGAGACCGGCGAGCATCCTGCGCATGGCGAGCCTCCCCCTCGTTCGTCGCCTGTTCTTCGGCTGCCAGGAGAAGGGGCGTCCGTCAATCTTCTTCCACGGGTCCCACCGGGCGGGCACTCGCCGGGCGAGCGGCCGGTTCCCCGAAATGTCGAGAGCCCGTCAACCGACTGTTCCGTAAGCACAAAACGTCGAACGGAACATGATATTCGAAGCTGGCGCTTTTTTCTTGGTAAGCGCTCGAACATGTGACATAAGTAACAGGTCGAAAACCCACGGTTCCGGAGCCACCGCGATCGGACAAATCGATCGGCAGCTCGGATCCGGATACTACCGCCGGCGGATGGATCCGCCGCGCAACCAGAAGGATGCACGATCATGAACGAGAACCGGATCGTCGGGGCGGCCAAGCAGGTGAAAGGCACGATCAAGGAGGCGGTCGGCAAGGTGGCCGGCAACCCGGACCTCGAGGCCGAGGGCAAGGCCGACAAGCTCGAGGGCAAGCTGCAGAACGCCGCCGGCAAGGTCGAGGACGCGATCGACGGCGCCCAAAAGGCGGTCCGCCGGTCGCGCGAAGAGAGCTGAAGAGTTCGGGTCCGGGCCCGCCCGCCGGGCGGGCTCGGACGGCCGCTCGGCGGCACCGGCCGGCCAGCGGCTGTGGATCCGAGGAAGGGAGCGAAGCGCCATGCTCGAGACGGTCCTGCTGATCATCCTCGTCCTCGTCCTGTTGGGGATGTTACCGGTCTGGCCCTACAGCCGTGGCTGGGGCATCGCCCCGAGCGCGGGCCTCGGCCTCGTGGTCGTCGTCCTGCTCGCCCTGGTGCTCGTGGGCCGGCTCTGAACGGGCCCACCGGACCCGCGACCGGTTCGCGGGACCTCGCCAGCGGGCCCCACGAAGGGCGCGCGCAACCGCAAAGGAACGGAACCATGCGATCGACGATGTCGACGATCACCGCCGCGGCGGTGGCTTTTCTCGGTCTCGGGACCCTCGCCCATGCCGCCGGGCCGGCGAGCGGCTCGACCAGCGGCGGGGCCGACCGGGCGGCGATCGACCGCGAGGTCCGGGCGGCGATCGGCGAGCTCGAGGCCAAGAATCCCGCTGCGGCCGTCCTCGCGCGACGGGCGAGAGCGGTCCTCGTCTTCCCGAACATCACCCAGGCGGGGTTCGGGATCGGCGGCCAGTACGGCACCGGTGCGATGCTCGAGGGCGGGCGGACGGTCGGCTATTACAACATCGTCGGCGGCAGCTTCGGCTGGCAGATCGGCGCCCAGTCCTTCTCGCAGGCCTAGATCTTCAACACCGCCGAGGCCGTCGAGACCTTCCGCGAGAACCGTGGCTTCGAGGTCGGCGTGGGCCTGACCGCGGTGGCCGCCGATTTCGGCGCGCAGGGCGAGGTGAGCAGCTCGACGCTCCAGGCCCCGCTGGTCGTCGTGACCTGGGGCCAATCCGGCCTGATGGCCGGTGCCACGGTCGAGGGGCTCAAGATCACCGAGATCGAGCCCTGAGGCGGGCCGCGGCAGCGGCCGCGGGGCCGACCACCGTCAGGCGAGGGGGCGGCCGGCCCGGCCGGTCGACCCGCCCTCGTAGAGCCGGCTGACGCTCGCCCCGTCGGCCATCGGATGCGCTTGGGCATAAGTGTGGTAGCGCTCGACCGCCGCTTCGATCAGCGGCAGATCGAGCCCGAGCCCGCGCAGGAAGCGGCGGACGTTCAAAAGATCCTTGTCGAGCTGGCGGGCGTAAGAGCGCGGCGGGTCGAAGTCGCGCGCCGCCTGCTGCGGGAAGATCCGCCGCAGGATGGTCGAATCGGCCATCCCGCCGGCGAGTGCTTTCGGCAAGAGCGCGGGGTCGAGCCCCGCCTTCTCGACCAATGCCAGCACCTCGGCCATCAAGACGTAGCCTACGCCCACGATCGCCTGGTTGGCGATCTTGGCGGTCTGGCCCATGCCGAGTGGCCCGAGATGGGTGAGGTTGGCCGCCAAGGCTTCGAGCACCGGTCGGGCGCGGTCGACGTCGGCCGGATCGCCCCCCACCATGATCGTGAGCTTGCCTTCCCGGGCCGGGCCCGGGCCGCCCGAGACCGGCGCGTCGACCCAGCGCCAGCCGGCTTCGGCAATGCGCGCGGCGATCCGCCTCGTGTCGTCCGGGTTCACGGTCGAGAAGTCGACGACGAGGCGCCCCCGCCCGGGCACCTGGGCCGCGCCCTCGGGGCCGAAGCAGCAATTCTCGACGGCCGCGGCGTGCAGCACGCAAAGACAAAGAATGTCGCTGGTCTCGGCCACCGCCTTCGGCGAAGCGGCGGGGACCGCACCCGCGCCGGTCACGAGCGGGACCCGCTCCGGCTCGAGGTTCCACACCGTGACCGGAAAGCCCCGCTCGCGGAGACGGAGGACCATCTCCTTGCCCATGATGCCGAGGCCGAGAAAGCCGATCCGCGGCGGCGTGTTCATGCCCCCTCTCCCCGCTCCTCGCCCGGCACCCGGCCACGGAGCCGCTCGAAGACCCGGATGACCGCGTGGTGGCCGAGCTCGGCTTCCCCGGCCGCGGCCTGGGCGAGCATCAAGCTCGAGGCCAGGGCGGTGGCCGGCAAGGGCACACCCCGGGCGAAGGCCGCTTCCTGGGCGAGCCGCAAATCCTTGAGCATGAGCGCCATGCGGAAGGCCGGGGCGGGCTCGTCGCGGGCCATCCGGGTGCCGAAGGTCTCCATGAGCCAGGAGCGGGCCGCACCACCCGTAAGCACCTCGAGAACCGCCTCGGGGTCGAGGCCGAGCCCGCGGGCCAAGGTGATCGCCTCGGCCACCGCCACGAGATGCTGGGCCACGACGATCTGGTTGCAGAGCTTGGTCGCCTGGCCGGCACCGGGCGGACCCATCCGACGCGGCCGGCCCATCGCCTCGAGGATCGGCCGGGCGCGCTCGAAGGCTTCGGGCGCACCACCCACCATGATCCCGAGCGTGCCGGCCTCGGCCCCACCCGGCCCGCCCGTGACCGGCGCGTCGAGGAAGGCGAGCCCACGCTCGGCGAGCCGTTCGGCGAGCCGCACGGCAGCCGCGGGGGCGATCGAGCTCGCATCGACCACGATGGCCCCGGGCGCGAGCCGCTCCGCGATCCCGCCGGGGCCGAGCAGCGCTGCCTCGACGTCGGGGGTGTCGGGCAGCATGGTGACGACGAGCGCGGCGCCGGCGATCGCCTCGGCGAGGTCGCCCACGACCGGCACGCCGCGTGCCGCAGCCGCCGCCCGGGCCGACTCGGCCTTGTCGAAGCCGCGCACCGCGTGGCCCGCTTTCACGAGGTTGGCGGCCATGGGGGCACCCATGGTGCCGAGCCCGACGAAGCCGATCCGTGCCACCGCCCCTCCCTTTCGCCGCGGTCCCGTGTCGAGCCTATCGGTCGCCCCGGATCCCGACCAGCCGGGGCCCGCGAAAGCCCGGCCTGCGCCGGCCTCGCAGGCGCGCTCAGCTCTCGCCCGGCTGCGGCCCGTCCCAGCCCTCGACGATCGCCAGGTCCATGGTCGACTTGCCCTGCCGCAGCGCCATGGCCGCCCTGTATTCGGGCGAGTGGTAGCAAGCGAGCGCCGCCTCGTAGCTCGGGAACTCGAGCACCACGATGCGCGAGCGGGGCTTCCCCTCGGGCGCCTCGAACCGCCCGCCGCGGACCAAAAAGCGCGCCCCGTACTTGGCGAAAGCGGCGGCGTTGGCCTTGCGGTAAGCCTCGTAGCCCTCCGGATCGTGGACGTCCGCGAAGGCGACCCAATAGCCCTTGGCCAAATCGGTCCTCCCCTCTCGCTGCGCGGCGAGCCTAGCGTCGCGCGGCCAGGGCCGCCACCACCGGCCGCACGCTCACCCTTCCCTTGCCCGCTCGCCGCTGCCCGGGGCGAGGAAGACGAGGAGACGGCGCTCGCCCTCGGCCACGAAGGTCGAGAGCGTGACCTTGGCCGCGGGCAGCCAGAGGCCGATCGCCCGGCGGAACGCCTCGAGCTCGGGCATCGGCTGGCCGGCGAAGCAGACCGCCGCGACCGGCCCCTCTTCGGGGTGCCAGCCGAGGTCGATCCGATCCGGCCGGCAGGTGCACAAGGCACAGGCGCGGGCGAGCTCGGCCACCACCTCGCCGTAGGTCCGGCCCATGGCGTAGAGCTCGAGCCGCTCGAGCTCGTCGAGCGGGATCGCCCGGCGCGAGCGGCCGATCCGGGTCGAGCGGGTGACCCGGGTGCGCGGGCCCGGCTCGTCGGCGCCGGTCAGCATGGCCTCGAGCCGGTCGAGCGCGGCGCGCCGCTCGGCGGGCGGCGTGCCGGGATGGCAGATGAGCTCCCTGAGCTTGTCGAGCCGGCCCTCGCGCGCGCTCGCCTGTTGCACCCTCGTGCCCCGTCCGCGTCCGTGCCACGGGGCGGAACCTATCGGCCGCGGGTTGCCGGTCCGTTAACGGGCTTCCCCCGCGCCCCGGCCGTGCCAGGCGCCCAGGAGTGCCAAGCCGGCACAGAGCGTCATGGCGAAGGTCACGGGCACGGGCGAGCCGACCGAGAGCGAACCCACGAGCTGGGCCGCGAGGGCGGCCGTGGCCATCTGCAGGAAACCCGCGAGCCCGGCGGCCGAGCCCGCGAGCCCCGGATGGACGCTCACGATCGCGGCTTGCGCGTTCGGCATGGCGAGGCCCTGGGCGAAGCCGCCCGCAGCGGTCGGCAGGAAGAGGGCGAGCGGCGTCCACACCCCGGCGAGCGCGAGCGCGAGTGCGCTGGCCGAGGCGGCGAGCGAGCCGGCCGAGCCCAACAGGATCATGCGCTCGCTGCCGAGCCGAGCCGAGAGCCGCGCGGCCGCGAAGTTGCCGGCCATGAAGGCGGCCGAGACCAGGACGAACAGGAGGCCG
Organism: Geminicoccaceae bacterium; assembly: GCA_023512415.1. Taxonomy (GTDB): domain Bacteria; phylum Pseudomonadota; class Alphaproteobacteria; order Geminicoccales; family Geminicoccaceae; genus JANXAZ01. The sequence continues at coordinate 10,812 of JAILZQ010000074.1, forward strand.
TACTCGACCGCCGAGCGGCGGTAGGTCTCGACCACGAGGAACGGGGCGGCCGCGAGGAAGCCGAAGAACACCGCCATCGAGCAGGCCGCCTGCAGGGCGTAGCCCTGGAAGCCCCGGTGGCGCAGGAGGATGGCGAAGGCGCCGAGCATCGTCCCGGAACCGCCGACCGACGCACCCGGCCGACCGGTCTCGACGAGCGCCGCCCGGCAGGCGAGCAGCACGACGGCACCGGCCGAAAGGCCGAGCAGGAAGATCGACCGCCAGCCCCAGAGGTCGACCAAGAGCCCGCCCAGCGCCGGGGCGGCCATCGGTGCTACGACCATGGCCATGGTGATCCAGGCGAGCGCCTCGGCCGCCCGCTCGCGCGGCCAGAGGTCGCGGACGATCGCGCGCGAGAGGACCATACCGGCGCAGCCGCCGGCCGCTTGGACGATCCGGCCGAGGATCAAGAGCTCGAGGTTCGGCGCGAGCGCGCAGAGCCCGGTGCCGGCGAGGTAGACCAGCAGGCCGCCCAGGAGCGCCGGCCGCCGGCCGACGCGGTCGGAGAGTGGGCCGTAGACCAGGGTGGCGAGCGCGATGGCGAGCGTGGAGAGCGAGAAGGCGAGCTGGGCGGCCGCCGGGCTCGCGGCGAAACCGGCTTGGATCGCCGGCAGCGCCGGCAGGAAGACCTGCATGGCGAACGGGCCGAGGGCGGTCGCGAGGACCAGCACCGTGAGCAGCCCGCGACCGGCCGGGACGTCGGTCGCGGCGGCCGTCGGCCGCGCGAGGGGAGAGCTCGGTGCACGCGCCATGCGCGCCGACATAGCCTCGAACGAGGCGGCGGGAACCGTCGGCGCTGCATCGCCGCCCCGCCCGCCTCGCCTCGGCGGGCTCGGCGTGCTATCCGAGCCACGCGGCGCACCGGCGATCGGCTGCGCCCTGGAGCCTCGGGAAGCATCGCGTGGCCGCCCTCGACCGTCCGCCGCTCACGATCCTCTTGGCCGGCCCGCGCGGCTTCTGCGCCGGGGTCGACCGGGCGATCCGGATCGTCGAGCGGGCCCTCGAAGAGCACGGCCCGCCGGTCTACGTGCGCCACGAGATCGTCCACAACCGCCACGTGGTCGAAGAGCTCGAGCGCAAAGGTGCGGTCTTCGTCGACGAGCTCGACCAGGTGCCGGACGACGGGCTCGTCGTGTTCTCCGCCCACGGCGTGCCCAAGTCCGTACCGGCCGAGGCGCGGCGCCGCCGGCTCCTGCACGTCGATGCCACCTGCCCCTTGGTCTCCAAGGTCCATCGCGAGGTCGAGCGGCACCACGCGGCGGGCCGCACGGTCCTCCTCGTGGGCCACGCCGGCCACCCCGAGGTCGAGGGCACGATGGGCCAGGTGCCGGAAGGCTCGGTCATCCTGATCGAGACGGTCGAGGATGCCGAACGGGTCGCCCCGCCCGATCCGTGCCGCCTCGCCTGGTCGACCCAGACGACTCTTTCCGTGACCGACACGGCCGCGATCGTGGCCGTGCTGCAGCGCCGCTTCCCCGGCATCGAGGGGCCGCGCGGCGAGGACATCTGCTACGCGACCACGAACCGCCAGCGGGCGGTCGCGGCGATCGCCCCCGAGGTCCAGCTGTTCCTCGTGGTCGGTGCCGCCAACTCCTCGAACTCGCGCCGGCTGGTCGAGCGGGCGCTCGAGGCCGGCTGCCCCAGGGCCCGGCTGATCGCCGACGCCGCGGCGATCGACTGGGCCGAGCTCGCGGGCGTGCGGCGGATCGGCCTCACCGCCGGCGCATCGGCGCCCGAGATCCTGGTCGAGGGCGTGATCGAAGCCTGCCGTGGGCGCTTCGCGGTGACGGTCGAAGAGCGCCGGCTGGTCGAGGAGCGGGTCACCTTCAAGCCGCCGCCGATCCCGCGCCGTCCCGAGCCCGTGATCTCCCGGAGCGACGGCTGAGCCGATGGCCGTCTACACCGCGGTCGGCGAGGGCGAGCTCGCCCGGTTCCTGGCATCCTACGATCTGGGCGAGGTCCTCGCCCTGGTCGGCATCCGCGAAGGTGTCGAGAACACCAATTACCGGCTGGAGACCAGCCTCGGCCGGTTCATCTTGACGATCTACGAGAAGCGGGTCGACCCGGCCGATTTGCCCTTCTTCTTGGGCCTCATGACGCATCTGGCGGAGCGCGGCCTTCCCTGCCCGCTGCCGGTGCGCAACCGCGAAGGCGCCGTGCTCGGCCGGCTCGCGGGCAAACCCGCGGCGATCGTGAGCTTCCTCGAGGGCAGGAGCGTACGGCGGATCGAGCCCGTCCATTGTGCCGCGGTGGGCGGGGCGCTCGCGGCCCTCCACTTGGCCGGCCGCGGCTTCCCGCTCCACCGGCCCAACGCGCTGGGCCCTTCCGGCTGGCGCCAGCTCGTGGCGGCGAGCCGCGAGCGCGCTTCGGAAGTGGCCGAGGGGCTCGCGGGCGAGCTCGAGGCCGAGCTCGAGGCGCTCGAGCGGGCCTGGCCGCGCGGCCTGCCCGAGGGCGTGATCCACGCCGATCTCTTCCCCGACAACGTGTTCTTCGAGGGCGAGCGGGTCAGTGGGCTGATCGACTTCTACTTCGCCTGCGACGACCTCTTGGCCTACGATCTCGCGATCTGCCTCAACGCCTGGTGCTTCGAGAACGACGGCGCCTTCAACGTCACCAAGGCCCGGGCGCTGCTGACCGGCTACCGGGCCCGCCGGCCGCTCGCCCCGGGCGAGGTCGAGGCCCTGCCGGTCCTGGCCCGCGGCGCGGCCCTCCGCTTCCTCGCGACCCGGCTCTACGACTGGCTCCACCGGGTCCCGGGCGCGCTCGTCAAGCCCAAGGACCCGCTCGAATATCTGACGAAGCTCCGGTTCCACCGGAGCGTCGAGGGGCCCGCCGCCTATGGCCTCGAGTGAGCCGGCGGAGGACGATCTCGTCGAGGTCCACACCGACGGGGCCTGCAGCGGCAATCCCGGCCCGGGCGGCTGGGCCGTGCTCCTGCGCTGGCGCGGCCACGAGAAGGAGCTCTCGGGCGGCGAGCCGCTCACCACCAACAACCGCATGGAGCTCACCGCGGCGATCGCCGCGCTCGAGGCCTTGAAGCGGCCGATGCGCGTGCGGCTCGTGACCGACAGCGACTATCTGCGGCAGGGGATCACGCGCTGGCTGCCGGCCTGGAAGACGCGCGGTTGGCGGACCGCCGCCAACGAGCCGGTCAAGAACCTCGACCTCTGGCAGCGGCTCGAGGCCGCGGCCGCTCGCCACCGGGTCGAGTGGGCCTGGACCCGAGGCCACGCGGGCGATCCCGACAACGAGCGGGTCGACCGGCTCGCCCGCGAGGCGATCCGCCGCGCCGCGAAGAGCGAACCGGTCGCGGCCGAGGCGGTCTCTCCGCCCGCCCCGGCGGCTGCGAGCGGCCCCGAGCGAGCGCTCAGATCTGGGCGAGCAGGGTCTCGGCGCTCGAGCGGTCCATGACGCCCGGAGCGTCCTCGACGTTCAAGGCCTTCACCACGCCGTCCTCGACGTACATGGCGTAGCGCTTCGAGCGGGTGCCGAGGCCCACCCCCGAGCCGTCGAAGTCGAGGCCGATCGCCTTGGTGAAGGTCGCGTTGCCGTCGGCCAAGAAGAGGATCTTGCCCTCCGCCCCGGTCGCCTTGGCCCAGGCGTCCATGACGAAGGCGTCGTTGACCGCCACACAGGCCACGGTGTCGACGCCCTTGGCCTCGAAGGCGTCGAGGTTGGCGAGGAAGGAGGGCACGTGCTTGGCGTGGCAGGTGGGGGTGAAGGCGCCGGGTACGGCGAACAGCACCACCTTCTTGCCGGCGGTGAGCTCCTTCACGGTCACGTCCGCGAGCCCGTCCGGGGTGCGGATCTTGAAGGTCGCATCGGGCAACCGGTCGCCGACGGCGATGGGCATGAGGCGGATCTCCTGGTCTCGGTTCGGCCGGCCCGGGCCGGCGGGCGGAACATGGCCCCGCGACCGGCCGGCGGCAACCGTTCGCCCGTTCGTCCCGTTAACCTCCGCGTAACCGCGCCGTGGCAAAAGAGCGGGGCCGGGGCTCCCGCCGGCATCCGATCCGAGGAGGCGGCTTGGCCTTCGACCTGCGCCCGCTCGCCCGCGCGCTCGGGGCTGTCCTTCTCGTGCTCGCCGGGCTCGCCGGCGAGCCGGCCCGGGCCGCCCGGATCCACGCCGAACCGGTCGCGGATGCGCTCCTCTGCCGCGAGCGGATCGCCCACGTGGAGCGCGCCGAGGGTCTGCCCGCGGGGCTCCTGCAGGCGATCGCGCTCGCCGAATCGGGTCGCTACGACCCGGAGCGGCGCGTCCTCCTGCCCTGGCCCTGGACGGTCAACGCCGGCGGCGAGGGGGCCCATTTCGCGAGCAAGGCCGAGGCGATCCGCCATGTCGAGCGGCTGCGCGCCCAGGGGCGCACGAACATCGACGTGGGCTGCCTGCAGATCAACCTGGGCTGGCACCCGGCCGCCTTCCCCGACCTCGAGGCGGCCTTCGACCCCGAGACCAACGCCGCTTACGCCGCGGCCTTCCTCGAGACGTTGCGCGAGGAGGCGGGCTCGTGGCAGCTGGCGGTCGAGCGCTACCACTCGCGCGATCCCGAACGCGGCCCGAGCTATCGCGAGCGGGTCTGGCGGCACTGGGCGTCCTTGGGGGGCGAGCCGGCAACGCTCGCCGACCCGCCGGGCCGCTCGGTCCCACCGTCCTCGGCGACCGCCGCCCGGCTCGCCCGGCCGACGCCCCCGCCGACGGCGCCGCTCCCGGTCACCGCGGTCCGGGACGCGGCGATCGAGCGGGCCGCCCTCCAGGCGGTGAACCGCGTCGCGGCACGGCAGACCTGGCGCTGGCTGCAGCTCCAGGCCCCCCTGCCCGGCATGCCGCAGGCGAGCCCGCCGGCGGTCGTGCTCGCGGCGCTCGACCCGGCGCTCGCCGAGCCCGCGGCCGGTGCCGTGGTGCCGACCGTGCTCTTGCCGCGCCCCCGGGTCGTCGCCGGCCCGCCGCGTCCCTCGGCGCTCGCCGGCCCCGGGCGGATCCCGGGTCTGATCCCGGTGCGCTTGGCCCGCCCCGAGCCCGCCCCCGTGCCGGCGGCCCGCCTGCCGCCGGTTCGGCCCCGGACCGACCGTCGCGTTCCCCCACGACCGCCGCGCCGCGACCGAGGGGCGGAGCGTGTCGGGTGGTGCGCGGAGCGTCGCCGGTGGCGGGGCGGGTGCGTGCCGCGGGCGGCGCGGCCCGAACGCCGGCCCGTCCATCTTGAGCGACGGCCGAAGTGGGCCTATCTCGAAAGCATGGCCAGGATCGCCAACGAGCAGGGCCATCTGACCGGCATGCTGCTGATCGCCATGCCGGGGATGCCGGACCCGCGCTTCGCCAAGAGTGTGATCTATCTCTGCGCGCATTCCGCCGAAGGCGCGATGGGCCTCGTCGTCAACCAGATCGCTGCCGGGGTCTCGCTGCCCAAGGTGGTGGAGCAGCTCGGCTTCCGCCCGGAGATCGACCTCTCGGCCGTGAAGGTGCACGTGGGCGGGCCGGTCGAGACCGGCCGCGGCTTCGTCCTGCACTCCTGCGACTATGTGCAGGAGAGCACCCTCGTGATCGACGATCGCTTCGCGCTCACCGCCACGATCGACGTGCTCAAGGCGATCGCCGAGGGCGGCGGGCCGCGCAAGAAGGTCTTCGCGCTCGGCTATGCCGGCTGGGCGCCCGGCCAGCTCGACGCCGAGATCCAGGCCAATGGCTGGCTCGTGGCACCGGCCGACGAGGAGCTGGTCTTCGGCGGCGAGGACGAGAGCAAGTGGCAGCGGGCCTTGGCCCGCCTCGGTGTCGACCCGGCCTCGCTCTCCTCGGCCGCCGGCCGCGCCTGAGCCGGCGGGTCGGCTCGGTTCGCTCACCGGCCGCCGGGTCGGCCGACCGCAGGCTTCGTTCGAGCCGGCGCGGCGATCTCGCCGCGCTCGCGGCCGCCCGGATGCGACCGGGGGGCGCCGCGGCTCGCTCGCGCGGAACGCGGCCGTGCGCGGCCGCCGGTTCCGAGGGGTCGCCGCCCGTCCCGCCGCGCCGAGCC
>JAILZQ010000075.1 GCA_023512415.1 Geminicoccaceae bacterium
CAGCTACCGATCCGGACTCGGCTGGACGGGTTCGTGGCCTGCTTGACGGCAATGTCGCCGGCCTGGTCGTCGATCCAGAAATGAGGTGGCAGTCCTGGATGGCTCTGGCAGCTCTGGGCCAGGCTAGCGTCGAAGACCTGGATGCCGAGCTAGAGCGTGACCACACCAAGACCGGTGTTGCACATCACATGGCGGCCCTCACCGCTCGTCCTGACGATGCCGCGAAGCAGGAGGCTTATCGTCGCCTGCGCACCCCGGGAGAGCTGTCCAATGAGCACTGTGTAGCCCTCATTGAGGGTTTACGTACCCCGCTGGGTGCCCAGACGTTTGCCAATCTCAATGGCTCCTACTTCGATGATCTTGAGCAGATCTGGCAGGAGTTCCCGATCGAGATGGCCCAGCGTTTAGTCGTCGGGCTGTTCCCTGACGGTGATGCCGCCGAGACTGCTGACCGTTGGTTGGCGAGTCACCAATCGGCCACTGGTGGTCTGACCCGGATGGTTAGGGAACGTCGTGACGCGGCATCTCGTGCCGAGACCGCCCGTGATCAGCGCGGATTTGCCGGACAGATCAGGCACGGCTCCCACCTCCCCCGCCGACCAACGCCGCGAGCGTGGTTTCGATCCGCCGCAACGCGCTGTCCAACGTCTCCTTCCCCGTGATCAAATCGGTCACGGTGTCGCCCACGACTTCGCAGCCGGCCATGCCGAACGTACCGAAGGGACGTTCCTCGCGCGCCACCGCCCGCGAGGCGCGGACCGTGGTCAACAGATCGGGTCGGAAGTGGCGATCGAAGGCGCTGCCGTACAGCACGCGGAGAGAGGAGGTCTCCACCGCGTCCGACTCGAGCCCGTCGCGCTCGAGCCGGGCGTCCGAAGTCAAGAACTTCACGAGCTCCCACGCCTCGCCGGGCATGTCGGTGCGGGCCGGGATCGCCCAGGCCGGGCAGTAGAGGTTGGGTGCGCGCCCGGCCGGCCCTGCCGGGACCATGGCGACCACGGACGCGTCGGCCAGAGCCCCGCCCCGACCGATGATGTGGGCGTACTCCATGCCCACGTCCATGATGATGCCGACCCGGCCCGCGGCGTAGTCGCGCCGCATCTCGACGAAGCTGATGGAAGCCTGATCGGGTGGGCACACCTCGCGGATCAGCCCGACATAGGCTTCGAGTGCGGCGCGGTGCGCCTCCTCGCAGCGGGCGGCGGTACCGTCGGGGGCGATCCAGCGCACGCCGAAGGCGCCCGTGAAGCTGCCGACCGACCAGACGGCGTGCCCGCCGCCGGGTGCGCCACGGGTTTCGAAGCCGTAGAATTCGCGCTTCTCGTCGCGCCGGACGGCTTCCTGCAGTGTGCGTGCGACTTCCTGCAGCTCCTGCCAACTCGCCGGGACGGGCAGGCCGTACCGCTCGAGATAATCGCGCCGGCACAACAGCATCGAGCAGACGTTCACGCAGGGGAGGCCCAACACGGTGTCACCGAGGGTGACCGCCTCGACGGTGGCAGGGGTCACGTGGTCGAGGGTGATGCCGTCGGCGCGCATCCGCGGCGCGAGGTCGAGGACGCCACCCTCGCTCGCCATGTGACGCAAGATGATCTCGTCGCAACAGACGACGTCGAAGGCCGGTTTCTCGTCGGTGAACGAGGCGACCATCTTGTCGAACATGTGTTCGATGGTGCCGACCCCGACGACGTCCCAGGCGAGTTCGGTCCGGATCCCGGTGCGCTCGGTGAATTCGCGCAATGCCGCCGGCAGTGACCGGAACCGGAACCAGTCCTCCTGATAAACCCGCAAGACATCCGCCCCCATGTCACCTCCCCTTCACAGCACGTCGTGGACTTCCTCGATCGACGTGTCCGAGATTTTCCGATCGAACACCACGCGGCCGTGGGCCATCGCCACCACTCGCTCGCAGCAGGCGAAGACGTGATGCATGTTGTGCGAGATGAAGATGCCGGTGACGTTCTGGCCGGCGAGCGATCGGACGAAAGCGAGCACCTTGTTGGTTTCCTTCACCGAGAGATGGTTGGTCGGTTCGTCGAGGATCAGAACCTTCGTCTTGAAGTGCATGGCGCGGGCGATCGCCACACCCTGCCGTTGGCCGCCGGAGAGCTCGTCGACCGGTGTGTCGGGCGAACGGAGGTGGAGATCGACGTCGGCGAGTGCGGTCGTGCTCTCGGTGCGCATTCGCGCGATGTCGAGGAACCCGATACCGAAGATCGAGGCTCGGGTCGGTTCCCGACCGAGGAAGAGATTACGCGCGATCGACATCTGCGGCACGAGCGAATTGTATTGGTGGATCGTTTCGATGCCGAGCTGCATGGCTTCCCGCGGACGGGTGATCCGGACCGGTCGACCGTCCACGAAGATTTCGCCTTCGTCCGGCTGGTGGACGCCAGCCAGGAGCGAAATCAGCGTCGTCTTGCCCGCGCCGTTGTCGCCCACGAGGCCGACCGCTTCGTTACGTTCGAAGTCGAGACTGACACCGCGGAGCGCATGGACGCCCGAAAACCATTTGTGGAGGTTGCGTACCGAAATGACCGGGCCGGTCGCGCGCCGGAAATCTTCGGTCATCTCAATCTTCCACCTTCATCGATCGCCCGTGCTTGCGCAGCCAGGCGTTCCCCACCACCGCGAGGATGGTGAGGGCGCCGATCGCGAACTTGAACCAGTTGGAATCGACCCGGCTCAAGACGAGACCGTTGTCGATGACGCGGATGAGCGTGGCGCCGACCACGCCGCCCAGGATCGACCCGATGCCGCCGGCGAGGGACGTACCACCGATCACCGCGGCGGCGACCGCGGCGAGTTCCAGGCCCTCGCCCATCGAGGGCAACGGCGAGCCCACCCGCAAGACCTGGATCATTCCGGCGAAACCCGCGAGCGTCGAGCAGACCATGAAGCAGGCGATCTTGACCCCGGCCGTCGGGATCCCCAAGGCTCGGGCGGCCGGGAGGAAACCGCCGGTGGCCCGCACCCAGTTCCCGAAATTGGTCCGTGACAAGAGGAAACCCGCGATCACGGCGATGCCGACGAACCACAGGAAGGAGGCCCGGATCAGCTCGCCGGGCCCGACGAACGCCGTGAACAGTTGAAGGGGGATCGCGTCCATGGGCAGCCGCGGCGGGAACCCTCCCGAGATCACGATCGTGAGCGAGCGGGCCATGAACAGCGTGCCCAGCGTCACGATGAACGAGGGAATGTTGAAGCGGATCGTGAGCCATCCGTTGAGGAAGCCGATCGCCAGACACACGAGCAGGCCCGCGGCGGTTGCCGAGGGGAAGCTCCAACCGGCGTTCATCAAGACCGCCATGCATATCGGCATGAGGGCGAAGACCGAGCCCACCGAGAGATCGAACTCGCCGCAAATCATCAGCAACGTGACGCCCACGGCGACCAACCCCATCTCGGGAAGGAGCCCGAGCACGCCGCGCAGGTTCGCAGGCGACAACAGCACGCCTTCGGAGAGGTGCTGGAACAACGCGACGAGCAGCACGAGCAGCAGCACCGCCGCGAGCTCGGGCTTTTCGAGGAAGGTTTTGAAGAGTCGTTTCATCCGACTCACCCAGCGCCGCGGTCACCGCCGGACCCCGCGGGGCCCGGCGGCTCGCAACCTCAGCGCAAGCCCTTGGCCGAAAGCTCCATGATCGCTTCGACGTCCTTGGGCTCGACGAGACCTCGCCCGGTGTCGATATCCGCCGGTGCGAGGCCGACGGTCTTGTTCAGATAGACCATCATCACCGGCAGGAAGCCCTGCATGTAGGGCTGCTGGTCGACCTGAACCTGGATGTAGCCTTTTTTCATTTGCTCCAGAACCTCGGGAACCAGGTCGAAGCCGCCGAGGAGGACCTTGCCGGGCGGGACACCGCGGTCGGCGAGGACACGGGCCACGGCGGCGTGCCAAAAGCCGGTGTCGAAATAGGCGACGGTATCGGGATTGGCTGCCAGGTATGCGCCGACACGATCGGCCGTGACGGCGAGATCCGTTCCGCTGTCGATCTTCTGCCAGCGCAGGTCGCGCCCGGTCTTGGCCTTGTACTCCTCGAGGAAATCGATCACGCCTCGCGCCCGCTGTTCCGACCAATTGTGGCCGGGGGCGGAGACGCCGATCAGGATCTTCAGCGCACCCCGAGACGGGAAGTGGGCCGACATCGCCTTGCCGAGCGCGTAGCCTGCCGGGATGAAACCCTGACCCACGAAGGCCTGGCGAGGATTGCCAGCGGCGCCCTGGGTGTCGTCGACGTTCACCCCGATGACGACGATACCGGCGGCCCGGGCACGCGCGATCGGTTCGTCGAGCGCCCCGTCGTCGACGATCGAGGTCAAGATCGCATCGGGTCGACGAGCGATCGCCGCGTCCAGATTGGCAAGCTGCTGTTGCACCGAACCTTCCGTCTGGGTGAACAACATCTGGCAGCGGGCGCCGATCTTGCCACAGGCATCGTCGAAGCCCTTCTTGACCGCCTGCCAAAAGGTGTTGGACGCGGAAGAATGATGGGTGAAGACGATGTCCAACGGGCGCTGGGCCTGCGCCGGCACGGCTGCGCTCGCGAGCCAGAACGCGGCTCCGAGCCCGAGAGCAAATCGGTTTCTCACGGTCGCCTCCTCCGTCCTGTCGGTGAATCGAAGCTCGCTCCGGTTCTCGTCCGCGCGACGTCCCGCACGCACGCCGGACGGAGCCCCCGAAGTCGCGTCGTTCGGCCGGCCGTCCACATCGACCGCCTCAGACGAGCCCGGCGGAGATCAACGCCCGCACGGTCTCGTCGAAATGGGCCGCCATCGCCTGCATCGCCCGTTCGGGCTCCCCTTGGACCACGGCTTCTGCGATCTTTTCGTGGTTGGCGATCATCGCTTCGCGCGCCTCGGGGGTGGTCCGGGCACGCCAACCGATCGGCCAGGTTCGAGCGATGATCCCTTCGAACGCCCCTACGAGCAGAACGAAGACCGGGTTGCGGGAGGCCCGGGCCAGAATCTTGTGCAGCTCCATGTCGTGCTGCATGACCAAGTCGGGGATGTCGAGGTTCGCGCGCATCCCCGAAGCCTGCTCGCGCAACGCTTCTGCTTCGCGCTCACCCCCGGGGTGCGCGGACGGCCGGCCTACCGCTTCGGGCGAAAAGGCTGAGCCCCCGACCGGGCTCGCATTCGCCGCGGTACCGGCCGGAGGATCGACCGCGCGGACAGCCGCCCAGCTTCCACTGCGGAGTGGCCGCGTCCGACCGACTTGACCCGGCTCTTCCTTAGAAATATTCCAACTTCGAACCGTGCCGGCGGTGGTCCGGTCGGGTTCGATTGCGCCCGGCGCGCGGCGGCCTCGCAACCCGCGGGCCGGGCGCGGGAGGATCGAGGGACCATCTCGGGACCGGGGGCCCGCTAGATCGCGATCGCCGGCCGCGCCGTTCGTCCGTTCGAAAAGGGAGAGGAGCCGTGACAGCCGTGATGCAATGCCCGTTCCGGCACGCCGCCGGGCAGGGCAAGACGGTCCACGAATGGTGGCCGAACCAGCTGAACCTCAAGATCCTGCACCAGTTCGCACCGGCGACCGACCCGATGGGGCCGGACTTCGACTACGCCAAGGAATTCCAGAGCCTCGATTATTTCGCGCTCAAGGAAGACCTTCGCAAACTCATGACCGAGTCGCAGGATTGGTGGCCGGCCGACTTCGGCCATTACGGCGGCTTGATGATCCGCATGGCCTGGCACGCCGCCGGCACCTACCGGATCTTCGACGGGCGCGGCGGTGCGGGGCTCGGCCTGCAGCGCTTCTCGCCGCTCGACAGCTGGCCGGACAACGCCAATCTCGACAAGGCCCGCCGTCTCTTGTGGCCGATCAAGCAGAAGTACGGCAGCAAGATCTCCTGGGCGGATCTCATGATCCTGGCCGGCAACGTCGCCCTCGAGTCCATGGGCTTCAAGACCTTCGGCTTCGGTGGTGGCCGCGCCGACGTCTACGAACCGGACGAGTCGATCTATTGGGGGCCGGAGTCGAGCTGGCTCGCGGACGAACGGCACGGGCCCGGCCGCCAGCTGGAGAGCCCGCTCGCGGCCGTGCAGATGGGCCTCATCTACGTCAACCCGGAAGGGCCGAACGGCAACCCGGACCCCGTGGCGGCCGCCAAGGACATCCGCGAGAGCTTCGCGCGGATGGCGATGAACGACGAGGAGACCGTGGCCCTCGTGGCCGGCGGCCACACCTTCGGCAAGTGCCACGGCGCCGGGCCGGCCGGCCATGTCGGGGCGGAGCCAGCCGGCGCACCCATCGAGCAGATGGGGCTCGGCTGGAAGAGCAGCTTCCGGTCGGGCAAGGGCCCGGATGCGATCACCGGCGGCCCCGAGGTGATCTGGACCCGTACACCCACGCAGTGGAGCAACGATTATTTCGAGTTGCTCTTCACGTACGAGTGGGAGCTCGAGAAGAGCCCGGCCGGGGCCTGGCAATGGGTCGCCAAGAACGCGCCCGAGATCATCCCGGATCCGTTCGATCCGAGCAAGAAGCGCAAGCCGACGATGCTCACGACCGACCTGTCGCTGCGCTACGATCCGATCTACGAGCCGATCTCGCGGCGCTTCTGGAAGAACCCGGACCAGTTCGCCGACGCCTTCGCTCGCGCCTGGTTCAAGCTCACCCACCGCGACATGGGCCCGAAGATCCGCTATTTGGGCCCCGAGGTCCCGAAGGAGGATCTGATCTGGCAGGATCCGATCCCGCCCGTGGATCACCCGCTCGTGGATGCGGCCGACGTCGCGGCCCTCGAGAAGGAGGTGCTGGCCTCCGGCCTGTCGGTGCGTGATCTCGTCTACACCGCCTGGTCGGCCGCCTCGACCTTCCGCAATTCCGACAAGCGCGGTGGTGCCAATGGTGCCCGGATCCGCTTGGCCCCGCAAAAGGATTGGGAGGTCAACGAGCCCGAACGGCTCGTCAAGACCCTGGCCACGCTCGACGAGATCCGCCGCTCCTTCAACGGCCGCCAGCAGAACGGCAAGAAGATCTCGCTCGCCGACATGATCGTGTTGGCGGGCGGGGCGGCCGTGAAGCAGGCGGCGGCCGCGGCCGGCTTCACGGTCGAGGTGCCGTTCACGCCCGGCCGGATGGACGCGAGCCAGGAGCAGACCGACGTCGCCTCGTTCGAGGTCCTGGAGCCCTGGGCCGACGGCTTCCGCAACTACGTGAAGGTCAAGACGCCGGTCGAGCCGGAACATCTCCTGGTCGACAAGGCGCAGCTCCTGGCGCTTTCGGCGCCGGAGATGACGGTGCTCGTGGCGGGCCTGCGTATGCTCGGCGCGAACCACGGCGGGACCGTGCACGGTGTCTTCACCGATCGGCCGGGTGTGCTCTCCACGGATTTCTTCACCAACCTCCTCGACATGAGCACCGAGTGGGTGCCGGTGAAGGACACGTGGAACCTCTACGAGGGCTACGATCGCAAGACCGGCAAGAAGCGCTGGACCGCGACCCGGGTCGACCTCGTCTTCGGCTCGAACGCGCAGCTGCGGGCGATCTGCGAAGTCTACGGCGCCCGCGACGCGGAGGAGAAGTTCGTCCACGACTTCGTGCGGGCGTGGACCAAGGTCATGAACGCCGACCGGTTCGATTTGCGCCGCTGAGCCGGGCGCACGACGCCGAAGGGACCCCGCCGCGCCCCGCGCGGCGGGGTTTTTCTTCGCGGGCGGATCGCGAAGAGGGGCGGGTCAGCGCCCGCCGTAGACCCCGCGGTGGCGAAGGAGATGGTCGGCGAGCACACAGGCCATCATGGCTTCGCCCACCGGCACCGCGCGGATGCCGACGCACGGATCGTGGCGGCCCTTGGTCACGATCTCGGTCTCGCGGCCGTCGCGGGTGATCGTGCGGCGGGGGATCAGGATCGAGGAGGTGGGCTTGACCGCGAAGCGGACGACGATGTCCTGGCCCGTCGAGATCCCGCCCAGGATCCCGCCCGCGTGGTTCGAGAGGAAGCGCGGGCCCGCGTTGCCCATGCGGATCTCGTCGGCGTTCTCCTCACCCCGGAGGGCCGCGGCGGCGAAGCCCGCGCCGATCTCGACACCTTTGACCGCGTTGATGCTCATCATCGCCTTGGCGAGGTCGGCGTCGAGCTTGTCGTAGGCCGGCTCGCCGAGGCCCGCCGGCACCCCCTCGGCCACCACCTCGATCACCGCGCCGATCGACGAGCCCGCCTTGCGGATCGCGAGGAGCTGCGCCTCCCAGCGCGCCGCCGCCTCGGCATCCGGGCACCAGAAAGGGTTGCGCTCGATCTCCTCGGGGTCGAAGCGGGCCGGATCGATCCGGTCCGCGCCCATCTGCACCATGTAGCCGCGGATCCGGACGCCCGGACCCAGGATCTTCCGGGCGATCGCCCCGGCCGCCACCCGACAGGCGGTCTCGCGCGCCGAAGCCCGGCCGCCGCCTCGATGATCGCGGATCCCGTACTTCACGTCGTAGGTGAAGTCGGCGTGCCCCGGCCGATAAATTTCAGCCAGCTCGCCATAATCTTTCGAGCGCTGGTCGACGTTGCGGATCAAAAGACTCACGGGCGTTCCCGTGGTCAGGCCCTCGAACACGCCGGAGAGGATCTCGACCCGGTCCGGCTCCTGGCGTTGGGTCGTGAACTTGGACTGCCCGGGCCGGCGCCGATCGAGCCAGTATTGGATGTCGGCTTCGGTGAGCGGCAGGCGCGAGGGCACGCCGTCGACCACCACGCCGATCGCCGGCCCGTGGCTCTCGCCCCAGGTGGTAAAGCGGAACAGCGTGCCGAACGAGGACCCGGCCATGGCGTCTCCGCGGGCGGCGGCCGGAGCGCTCAGTCGTCCTTGACGACGCTGATGTCCGGGGCGTCCACCGCCTTCATGCCGACCACGTGGTAGCCGCAGTCGACGTGCACGACTTCGCCCGTGGTCCCGGAACCGAGCTCGGAGAGGAGGAAGACCGCCGCACCCCCCACGTCGTCGATCGTGATGTTGCGCTTCAGCGGCGCATTGTACTCGTTCCACTTGAGGATGTAGCGGAAATCGCCGATCCCCGAGGCGGCGAGCGTGCGGACCGGCCCCGCCGAGATCGCGTTGACGCGGATCCCCTTGGCGCCGAGGTCGACCGCGAGATAGCGGACCGAGGCCTCGAGGGCGGCCTTCGCCACACCCATCACGTTGTAGTGCGGCGTGACCCGGGTCGAGCCGATGTAGGTCAAGGTCAGCAAGCTCGAGCCCGCACCCATCAAGGGCTCGGCGCGCCGCGCGAGCTCGGTGAACGAATAGCAGGAAATCGCCATGGTCTTTTGGAAATTGTCGAGCGTGGTGTCGATGTAGCGCCCCTTGAGCTGCTCCTTGTCGGACCAGGCGATCGCATGGACCAGGAAGTCGAGCCCGCCCCAGCAGGCCGCGATCTCGCCGAACAGGGCATCGAGGCTCTCGGGTTCGGTGACGTCCGCCGGGACGAGCAGGCGCGCGCCGAGCTCTTCGGCGAGCGGCCGAACGCGCTTCAAGAGCGGTTCGCCCTGGTAGGTCACGGCGAGCTCCGCCCCGTGCCGCCGCACCGCCCGGGCGACTCCCCAAGCGAGCGAGCGATCGTTGGCGATGCCCATGACGAGGCCTCTCTTCCCGGCCATCAGGGGGGTCGGGGCGGTCATGCGACGGCGGCTCCGGAGCTGGTCCGTGGGACGGCGCGATCCTAGGAGCCCGGGCGATCCGGCGAAAGGGTTCCCGCACGCGCCGCGGTCACGCCCGCCGAGCGATCGGCCGGCGGCCGGCCGGCCTCGACCAGCACGCGGCCCCGCCAGACGAGCCGGCGGAGGCGGAGCCGGCCGCGCGGCCGTGTCGGGTCGGCCGGCAGAACGAGCTCGCGCCCGCGCACCGCGAGGCCCAACAGGCCGTAGGCGGCGCTCAGCATGCGCGCGGCCGAGCCGGTGTACCAGGCCCAGCCGCCGCGCTCCTCGTAGCCCGGCCCGAAGCTCACGTCGGCCGGCTGCTGGTGCGGCGGCAGGCCGTAGCGGGCGAGCCGGTCGGGCGCCGATTCGCCCAGGGGCGAGATCTTGTACCAGACCTCGACCGCCCGCGCCTCGAGGGCCGCGGCCTCCTCGGGACGGCCGGCCTCGCGGGCGAGCATGGCGAGGCGGAGCAGGGCGTCGACCAGCCAGGACACGCCGTGGCTGTACTGGCCGCCGTTCTCCCGCACGCCCGGTGGGTAGGCGGCGATCCGGCCGGGATAGGGATCGCTCGCCTCGTCGAACGGCGGATGGAGGAGGAGCACCATGCCGTCGCGCTCGAGCGCGTCGAGCGCGCCGAGCACGAGCCTTCGGCCCTCGTCGAGCCCGACGAGGCCGGCCAGCACCGGCCAGGCGGCGGAGAGCGCGTCGTCGAGCAAAAGCTCGCGCCCGCGATCGTCGATCGCCCGGACGAAACGGTTCCCCCGGGCCGTCCGGGCGAGCGCGGCGCGGAGCCGTTCGGCTGCCGCCGTCCAGCGCTCGGCGAGCCGCTCCTCGCCGCGCCGGCGGGCGAGCGGGACCATGTCGCGGAGCACGTCGAGCAGGAAGAAGCCGAGCCACACACTTTGGCCGCGACCCCGCCTGCCGAGCCGATCGAACCCGTCGTTCCAGTCGCCGGTGCCGATCAGGGGCAGGCCGTGCGGGCCGAGGCGGCGGAGCGTGAGGTCGATCGCCCGGCGGCAATGCTCGAACAGGCTTTCGACCTCGCGCGAGGCCCGTGGGGCGAGGACGATCCCCTCGGCCTCGGGCGGGATCGGCCGGCCTTCCAGGAACGGG
Organism: Geminicoccaceae bacterium; assembly: GCA_023512415.1. Classification (GTDB taxonomy): domain Bacteria; phylum Pseudomonadota; class Alphaproteobacteria; order Geminicoccales; family Geminicoccaceae; genus JANXAZ01. The sequence goes on from JAILZQ010000075.1 coordinate 10,743, forward strand.
ATCGGCTCGTCGAGGATGTCCTCGTCACCCGTCGCCTCGAGGTAACGGACGGTCACATAGGGCAGCCAGAGCTGGGGGTCGGCCACCCGGTTGCGGGCGGCGAGCCCGGTCCGGCCCTCCCAGGACGGGTGCCACCACTGCACGACGTCGCCCTCGAGGAACTGCTGGGCGGCGTGGAGGAGGATCTGGGCGCGGGCGGTTTCGGGGTCGAGGAAGAGGAGCGGCAGGACGTCTTGGAGCTGGTCGCGGAAGCCGAAGGCCCCGCCGCGCTGCTGCGGCCCGCAGCGACCCCAGAGCCGGGCGGTCAGCACCTGGTAGGGCAGCCAGTCGTTGACCAGCCGGTCGAAGGCCGGGTCGTCGGTCTCGATCCGCAGCACCGAGAGCCGCTCGTCCCAACGCGCGCGCGTCGTCTCGACCGCGGCCTGCGCCACCGCCGGCTCGCGATAGCGGCGGGCGAGCGAGCGTGCCTCGGCGAGCTCGAAAGCCTGGCCCACCACGAAGGTCACCCACGCCTCCTCGCCCGGGCCGAGCTCGAGGTCGCCCGCGAAGGCGACGAGCCGCTCGCCATCGTCGCGGCAGCGCGGATCCGGGAGGCCCTCGGCGAGGAACAGCGGGCCCCGCGCCCAGGCTTCCGGCAGGCCCACGAAGCGCGCCCGGACGGTCTCGAGGGCGTCCGCCGGCAGGCTCGTCGCGACGAACAACCAGCCCTTGCGGAAATCGTTGCGCCCGTGCCGCAGATAGGCGGCGAACGGCCCGGTCTCCTCGCGCCGGGTCTCGAGACGGCCGCGGCTGTCGCGCGGCAGCTCGGCCAGCGCCACGTGCAGGGCCGGCATCACCCGCAGCCGCCGCCGGCCGCGACCGCGGTTGCGGATGCGCAAGAGGTCGATCTGGACCGGTGCGTCCTCGGCGAGGCTCACGGTCTGCTCGAGCTCGAGCCCGTCGGGCTCGCTCGGTAGCTTGTGGAAGACCACGGAGCCGGGCGCGAAGCGCACCTCGTAGCGGGCGACCGGGTCGCGCGCGGGGGCGAAGCCTGCGGTCTCGAGCCGGCCCGTTTCGCGATCGCGCACGTAGATCGCGCGGCTCGGCCAGTCGACCGGGAGGCCGTCGAGCTGGTAGCGGTTCCAGGCGTTCTGCTGGGCGTTGCCGCCGAAAGCGAAGACCTCGCCGTCGCTGCCGACCACCGCGCCGTGGCCGAGCGGGCTCGCGAGGAGATGGTGCCAGGGTCGGGGCAGCGCCCCGGGCAGGGAGAGGCTGCGGCCGTCGGCGGCGAAGGCGGGCGTCGGCGCTTCGGGCAGCGGCGGGTCGCGCAGCTCGCGCTGCGCTCCGAACTCGGCGGCGAGCCGCTCGGGCTCGGGGGCGGGGCGGTCGCCGTAGCGGCAGATCGAGCGGATCGCCGTCGCGCGGTCGGGGGCATAGCCGTCGACGAAGCGGATGCGGAGCGAGCCGCGGGCCGGCAAATCGATCCGCAAGGTGAGGCTCGCCGCCGGATCGAAGGTGTAGAGGAGGCCCGCCTCGTCCACCGGCCGAGGGGCGCCCGGGGCGAGGCCGGCCGGGGCGGCGATCCCACCGGTCCCGAGGAAGCGCGCGCGGCTGTCCTCGTAACCCACGAGGCGCACCCCGGGCGGCAGGTCGCCCGCGAGGGCGTGGAAGAGATGCTCGGGAGAGGGGCGCTCGTCCTCGGCGCGGCGGGCTCCGTTCGGCAGCATCCGGTTGCGGGCGAGGATCGCCGAGAGGCTCGGCACGAACCAGGTCCCGACATGGAGTGAAGCGAAGGCGGGCGTGCGCTCGACGGCATCGCGCGGCGCCATCGCGAGCTCCTGGAAGCTCGTGAGCTGGAGCCGGCGCGGCCGGCCCTCGAGCTCGAGCAGCTCGAGCTCCCAGATCTCGACCGGGTCGCGTTCGGCCACCGTCACCCGCGCCCGCAACCGCAGTCCGCCCGCGCGGCGGGCGAGGCAGGCGGCCCAGGGTGCCGGCCGGCTGGTCTCCGGGAAAGAGGGGTCGAGCGTGCCGGGCAGCGCCTGCAGGCCGATCGGCGGCCGCTCCGGAGCGTCCAGATCCCGCAGCCAGAACAGCTTGCCGCGGCGGCGCAGCGGGTCGTCCGGCCGGCGGGTGAGGTCGATCTCGTATTCGCGGTGGAGCGCGCTCAGCACGCGCGAGAAGCCGCGGCCGTCGGCGGCGAGCTCGACCGTGTAGCGGCCGTTGCTCAAGAGCCAGGGCCGATCGGGCGCCCAGCCCACGCCCGGCTGGCGGTGGGGGCGGGGGTGGCGGATGCGCCGGGCACGGGCGATTTCGTTGTAGAGGATGGCGAGGACGAGCGAGCAGAGCCCGGCGGCGAAGGCGTAGCCCACGAGCGCCGTGCCGACGGCGGGCAGAAGCGGCCCGGCCGCGGCGCGGACTTGCTCGGCCCCGGTCCAGACCTGGTCCCATTCGGCGCCGCGGGGGATGTAGAAGGGGATCAGAAGCGGCAGCCAGGTGGCGAACCGGCGGATGCCCTCGGGGATGCAGCGGGTGCGCGCCGAGTGGCCCAAGAAGCGCGCGGCCTTCTCGTCGACCACGTCGCCGCCCACGAAGGAGAGGTTGACGAGCGTGGCGACCCGCAGCCCCATGTGGTCGAACCAGATGAGCATCCTGAGCCAATCGTAGGCCAAGAGGCCCAAGAACAGCTCGAGGCTCCAGGCCCGGAAATCGCCGGGCTCCAGCCGGAACGACTGGACGGTCGCCACGACCGTGCGCACGAGGCCGTCCTGGTTGTACCAGGAAGGATCGGGCGAGAGGCGGAGGAAGGAGTAGATGATCGGGGCCATCCAGAGGCCCCAGCGCAGCACGCGGATCGCCTGCTCGACGAGGGCCAGGAGCCCGCGCGAGGAGAACAGCTCCTCGAGCGGCCGCAGCCGTCGCTCGACGAGGGCGGTCAACAGCACGAGGTTGATCGAGAAGAGGGGGGCCGCGAGCGACCAGTTGATCACGCCCGAGAGCGATTCGGCGTAGAAAAGCGCGACGCCGCCCTCCACGCGGCCCAGGTCCTGCGCCCCCCATTTGCTGAACAGCGGGTACACGACGTAGGGCTCGACCGGGCGACCGTCGAGCGGGAAATGCACACTCGCGTAGCGGGCCCACTTGTCCAGCACGGTCGAGAGCTGCGGGGTGTCGAAGTACCAGGCGAGCGCGCCGCCGGCGATCCCGCCGAGGACCGCGCCGAGCGCGTAGAGCCGCCAGGTCTGCAGCCGGCGGCGCCGGCCGCTCGCCATGTCGGCCGCATCGGCCAACAGATCGACCCCGGCATAGGCGGCGATCCCGGCCACCGCGCCGAAGAGGAAGCGGTCGAGCGGGTCGGCGGCCGGCAGACCGGCGCCGAGCCCGAGGCCGATGGCGAGCCCGATCACCGCACCGCGGGCGTAGCCCCAGGGGTGGCGCGCGGCGTGCAGCAGGCGGCGGCCGAAGGCCGGGCTGCCGTCGAAGGTCTCGACGATCGTGCGCGCCGCCGGGAACAAGAGCGCACCCGCGAGCGTGGCGGCGGCGAGCGGGGCCGCCGCGACGAGCGCCCGCACCGCCGGGACGGCCGCGAGCAGGGCCGGGACGTGCACGACGAGCAGGAAGACCAGGCTGTAGACGGCACCCTTGCCGAGCCCGTCGCGGAAATGGCCGAGGGCGGCGGGCCGGGTCGGCCGGCGGACGGTAAGGGCGTCGAGGAGGATCCCGGTCATCACGAACACCTGCGCCCAGAGTGCTGCCTGGGCGAGGCTGCCGGTGACCAGCACGGCCAGGAGGCGGAGCGGCGCGGGCAGCTCGGCCACCGCCCGGCTCGAGCCGAGATCGGCGAGCTGCGGGGAGGCGACCGCGGCCGCCGCCGCGGCGAGCAGGAGGGCCAGGAGCACCGGATCGCGGGTCCAGCGATGGTCCATCGCGAAGCCGATGCCGATGGTGACCAGGAGGTTGAATCCGGCGAGCACGAGGAACCGCGCGAGTTGGATCGCGGTCGCGGGCTCGCTGCCGGCCGGCAGGAAAAGGCTGCCGAGCTCGGCCAGGAGCGGCCGCGCGCCGAGCAGCAGGAGGAGGTTCAACAGGAACGGGCCCACGAGCCAGGCGAGGCTCGCGGGCAGGTGCGGGAGCTGGTGCTCGCGGGCGAGCGTCCAGATGCCGGCCGCGATGTATAGGGCGACCGCCGCGCCGGCGCCGAGCGGGGTGAGGGTCAAGAGATCGCCCCAACTCCGCGGCGTGCCCCAGGGCTGGGCCGTCGGATCGCACGCGAGGGCCAAGAGTGCGACCGCGCACCCGTCCAGCACGAGGCGCGGCAGGGGGATCGTCGCGCCGCGCGCCCGAGCCGCCGCGAGGAGCGCGAGGGCGCCCGCGAGCCCGGCCGGCGCGGCGCCGAGCGGGCCGATCCCGCGCAAGGCCGCGGCGACCGCGGCGAGGCCGAACGCCGCGCTCGCCACCAGGAAGCCGAGCTCCACCCGACCGATCCGTCCGGGTCGGCTGCAGTCGAAGGTCGGCCTCGCGCTCATGCCGGCTCCTCGTGCGGGCTGCCGCGCCGCACCGGCCGGATCAGCAGCCGATGCCCGCGCGACCGGACCAACGCCTCGCCCGCCCGCGGCGAGCGGGTCGCATCCGATTGTCGATCATTTTCGCCGGAATAGCAACCCCAACGATTGTTGTCACGCGCTTACTCTACCTTTGGCTGAGACGCTCCCCTACCCTGCCGGCCGGCCGCCTCGGCGAGGAGGCGGATCACCTCGGCATCCTCGGTCTGGCGGAAATCACGGTAGAACTGACCCACGGCCGCCATCCATTCCGGCTGCTCGAGGACCACGAGCTCGTCGGCCTCCCGGGCGAGGCGGGCCACCGTCTCGGGTGGGGCCACCGGCACCGCGAGCACGCGCCGGCGCGGTGCGAGGCGGGCGAGCGCGCGCAGCGCCGCGCGGACGGTGGTGCCGGTGGCGATGCCGTCGTCGACCAGGATGGCGGTGCGGCCGCGGACCGCAACGGGCGGCCGGTCGCCGCAATAGAGCCGGCGGCGGCGCTCGATCTCGGCGAGCTGGCGGGCGGCCTCGGCCTCGATCCAATCCTCCTCGATCCCGTAGGCGCGGACCACCTCCTCGTTGCGGACGAGCACGGGCTCGGCGCCGTCGACCACCGCACCCGCGGCGAGCTCGGGCTGGAAGGGGGCGCCGATCTTGCGGACGAGCAACACGTCGAGCGGGGCGCCGAGCGCCTTCGCGACCTCGAAGCCGACCGGCACCCCGCCGCGCGGCAGGGCGAGGACCACCGGGTGCTGGTCGCGGAGATGGGCCAGGGCCGCAGCGAGGTGACGGCCGGCGTCGGTGCGGTCGGCGAACATCAAGGCCTCCCCCCGATACCACCCTGCTCGCCGCTCGCGCCGGCGAGGTGCTCGAGGAACCAGTCGCGGGCGAGCTCCGCCACCTGCTCGAGCGCCCCGGGCTCCTCGAAGAGATGCGTGGCACCCGGCACGATCGCGAGCCGGTGCGGACAGCGGAGCTCGCGGGCCGCCGCCTCGTGATCGGGCTCGACCGCGACCACACGGGCGTGGCCGTGCAGCGCGGTGGCGACACCGGCCATCAGGCCGCCGCCGCCCGCCGAGGGCGTGGTGGCGATAGCAAACACGAGGTCTGGGTTGCCGTGCTGATCGTTGACGAAGAAGGAGAAGCGGAAGGAGTGATCCGGCAGGTGGCGGATTTGGAACGATTCCCGTTCCTTGAGCGGGGCAAAGACGAGAAAACCAAGGGCACTGCCCGCCTCCAGCACCGGGCCGAGGTCCTCGCGTGGCCGGAGGCCGCGCTTGATTCGCCCCGGGTCGATCAGCAGGGTGAAGCGCTTGCCGCTGGGGTCCCAGAGTTCCTCGCCCAGTTCGAGAAAGGCGGCGTCGATGGGCTTGCCGGCCGAGTCGAGCAGCCGGATGCGGGCGTAGGCCTCGCCGCGGCTCATCGGTGCGGAGAAGTGGATGTAAAAGCGGAGCTGGTTCTCCGGCAGCTGGTCGCTCGTGGGGTAG
>JAILZQ010000076.1 GCA_023512415.1 Geminicoccaceae bacterium
GCTCGAGGCCTGCCGTCGGCCGCGCTCGCCGAGGCCCGGCCGGCCGACCGGTCGACGCCGGGCGCTCCGTCGGGGCCCGACATCGCCGGACGCGACGGGACCGAGGCGGCGGCGGAACGACGAGCGGCCGAGCGCTCGCCCCGGACGACGTCGGCTGCCTCGGCTGCGGGCGCCGGCCGGAGCGCGGCTCCTGGAGCCGAAGCGGGCGCACCGGCCGCCTTGGCGGCCGTCGACCCGGCTCGGGCGCGCGGGTCCACGAGTCTGGAAATCGTCTTCGACGTCAACAGCAGCTACCTGCCGAAGGGGGCCGCGGCCGAACTCCGGCGGTTCCTCGAGGGATTGCCGGCCGGCGGGGTGGTTCGGCTCGAGATCGTGGGTGCGGTGGGCGGCGCGGACGTCAAAGAGGCCCAGGGAACCGCGGCGGTCCGCTACAATCGCTGGCTCGCCGAGCGTCGGGTCGGCCGCGTCGCCGAGTGGCTCAAGCAGAATGCCGGCGGCCGCCGCATCGAGATCGGCACGGCCTATGCCGAGGACGATCCGTCGCGTCGGGTGACGGTGCGCCTCGCAGCCGGCGGCTGAGCCCGACCTCCCGGTACGCGTCCCGGCTCGCTAAAAGGGACGTCGTGCCAGGGAGCGCCGACCATGGACTTGGCCTTCGGAGTGGACCTCGGTGGCACCAAGATCGAGATCGTGGCCCTCGACCGCGAGGGTCGCGAGCTCGCCCGACGACGGGTCCCCACCCCGCGCGAGGATTATCGGGCGACGATCGAAACGATCGCCCGGCTGATCGAGGAGGAGGAAGCTCGGCTCGGTGCCCGCGGCACCGTCGGCATGGGCCATCCGGGGGCGATCTCGCCGGCGAGCGGGCTCGTCAAGAACGCGAACTCGACCTGGCTCAACGGCCGCCCGCTGCACACCGACCTGGCGGCCCGGCTCGGTCGCGAGGTCGTGCTCGCCAACGACGCCAACTGCCTCGCCCTCTCCGAGGCGACCGACGGCGCCGCGGCCGGCGCGCGGCTCGTCTTCGCGGTGATCTTGGGAACGGGGGTGGGCGGCGGCATCGCGGTGGACGGCAAGGTGCTCGACGGGGCCAATGCGATCGCCGGCGAATGGGGCCACAATCCGTTGCCCTGGCCCTGCGCGGAGGAGCTGCCCGGGCCACGCTGCTGGTGCGGCCTCGACGGCTGCCAGGAGACCTGGCTCTCGGGGCCGGGGCTCGCCGCCGACCATCGCCGCGTGACCGGTCAGGAGCTGAGCGGGCCCGCGATCGTCGCCCGTGCCGAGGCCGGCGATCCGGCCTGCCGAGCGACCCTGGAGCGCTACGTCGGCCGGCTGGCCCGTGGTCTCGCCGCGGTGATCAACCTGATCGACCCGGAGGTCGTGGTCGTGGGCGGCGGACTCTCGCGCGTGCCCCTGATCTACGAGGCCGTTCCGCAGCTCTGGAGCCGTTGGATCTTTTCCGACCGGGTCGTCACTCGACTCGTCCCGGCCCGCCACGGCGACAGCTCGGGGGTACGCGGGGCCGCTCGGCTCGGCCGGGGCGACCGCGGCGGCGCGTTCAGCGGCAATCCGGGCTCGGCAGCGGCTCCAGTCGGTCGAGCCGACCCTCGAGCACGAACTCGCCGTAATCGAGCGTGATGTCGTAGAGCACGCCGCGTCGGTCGAGTTCGAAGCCGATCGAGAAGTCGGGCAGGGCGTCGTTCTTGCCCATCCCGAAATAGGCGAGCTGGACCGGCCAGCGCGGGGCGCCATCGACCTCGCGGGCCGCGCCGATCACCGCGCTCACGGTCGAGAGCGCGTCCTTGCCCGAGCCGTCGAACACCGAGTGGGTGAGCAGCCGCTCGCCGGCCTCGGCCGCGGCGATCAGCCGCTTGATGTGCTCGGTGGGAAAGATGGTCCCGGCCGGCAGCTCGAGCCGGGTCTCCTCGGGCAAGGCGAAGAGCGCCACACCCTTGCCGCCCGGCGCCTCGAGGGTCGCTCGACCGCGATATTCCTCGGCCGGCTCGCCGTCGTCGAAGCTCTTGACCGAGAAGCGCAACTGCGTGTTGTCGCGGGATTCCCAGCTGGTGAAGCGGACGTCGTAGCTGAACCCCGGACCGTCCTCGGTGGCTGCGACGAAGCCGAGCCGTTGATTGGAGATCCAACCCTCGCACTCGGCCCGCCACTCGAGAACGAGCCCGCCCTTGACGGCGGTCACCGCCCCGTTGCGGGCGCTCTCGGCAAGGGTCACGCGATAGGCTGCGCGATGCGGCAGAAGCTCGATCGCGCCGGCATCGGCGGCGGTGGCCGCGCATCCGAGCAGCACGGCGAGGGCGATGCGGGTGGCAGGTGCGGTCATCGCTGATTCCATCGCTGGGGCGTTCCCTTCACGGTCGGATCGACACAAGCTGGCTCCGCGCCCGGCCACCATCCAAGGTGGCACGTGCGGTCGACGGCAGCAAGTGGGAGGCGATGGCGATGAGCGCGCGACGGCCGGTGATCCTGGTGACGCGGCGGCTGCCGGAGGCGGTCGAGGCCCGCCTCGCGCGCGACTTCGAGGCGCGCCTCAACCCCGAGGACCGGACGCTCTCGGCCGAGGAGATCTTGGCGCGTGCCCGAGGCGCCGACGGCATCCTCGCTTCGGCGATCGACCGGCTGCCGGCATCCTTGATCGAGCGGCTGCCGGCGAGCGTGCGGATCATCGCCACCTTCTCGGTCGGCTACGATCACATCGACCTCGAGGCCGCCCGGGCGCGCGGCATCACCGTCACCAATACGCCCGACGTCTTGACCGACGCGACCGCGGACGTGGCGATCCTCCTCCTGCTCGCCGCCGCGCGCCGGGCCGCGGAGGGGATGCGGCTGATCCGCGAGCGGCGTTGGATCGGCTGGCGACCCACCCAGCTGCTCGGCCTCGGGCTCGCCGGCAAGAATTTGGGCATCGTCGGCATGGGCCGGATCGGTCTCGCCGTCGCCAAGCGTGCACGGGCGTTCGGTTTACGGATCCATTACCACAATCGCACCCGGCTCTCACCGGAGAAGGAAGAGGGCGCGACGTACCACGAGACGTTGGAGACCCTGCTGCCGCTCTGCCCGTTCCTCTCCCTGCACTGCCCGGCCACCCCTGCCACCCGGCACATGATCAACCGCGCGACGATCGAGCTGATGCCCCGGGATGCGGTGCTCGTGAACACCGCGCGCGGCGCGCTGATCGACGATGCGGCGCTGATCGAGGCGCTCCGCTCGGGCCGGCTCTTCGCGGCCGGGCTCGACGTGTTCGAGGGCGAGCCCGATCTCCATCCGGGTTATCTCGAACTCGACAATGTGGTGCTCCTGCCGCATCTCGGCTCGGCCACCCGCGATGCGAGGAACGCCATGGGCTTCCGCTGCCTCTACAATCTCGATTGCTTCTTCGCCGGCAAGCCGGTTCCCGACCCGGTGACCTGAGGCGATCGGCCGCTCGACGGTAGGCCCTCGAGACGGCAATTCGGCGACGCGTGTGGCACTGCTCGGCAAGGGATGGAGCCTCTCGTGAGCGGCGAGCGGTTCTGGCGGTTCCTCGCGATCTGGGCGCTCGTGCTCTCGAGCCTCCTGCTCGGCGAGCGTTATTGGCGCGACTTCTTCTTCGCTGCCGACCGGCCGCGGCCGGTCGAGCCGCGCGGCCCGCTCTGGCCCGACGAGGAGCGGGCGATCCGTCTGTTCGAGGCAGTGGCACCCTCGGTCGTCGCGATCGTCACCGAAGGCCGCCGCGGTGAGGGCGGCACCGGCTCGGGCTTCGTGTGGGACGCAGCCGGCCACGTGGTCACCAACCACCACGTGATCGAGGGGGCCCGCTCGATCGCCGTCGTGCTCGACGACGGAAGCGTCACGCCGGCGCGGCTCGTCGGCTCCGCGCCCTGGACCGACCTCGCGGTCTTGAAGCTGCAGTCGCCGGAGCTCCGGCCGCCGCCGATCGCGATCGGCAGCTCGGCCGACCTCAAGGTCGGCCAAACGGTCTTCGCGATCGGCAACCCGTTCGGCCTGTCGCGGACCCTCACGCAGGGCATCGTGAGCGCGCTCGACCGCCGGCTGCCGACCGCCGGCGGCCGCGAGGTGGCGGGCGTGATCCAGACCGACGCGGCGATCAACCCTGGCAACTCGGGCGGACCGCTTATCGACAGTGCCGGCCGGCTGATCGGCGTCAACACGGCGATCCTGGCGCCGGCCGGCGCTTACGCCGGGATCGGCTTCGCCGTCCCGGTCGACACCGTGAACCGGATCGTCCCCGAGCTCGTGCGGACCGGTCGCGCGCCGCTTCCCGGGATCGGGATCCTCGTGCTGCCCGAGGAGGTGACGGCCCGTGCGGGCATCCGCGGGGTCGCGATCCAGGCGGTCGTCCCGGGCAGTGCCGCGGCCCGGGCCGGGCTGCGCGGGGCCGACCTCGAGCGAGGCCGGCTCGGCGACGTGATCCTCGCGGTCGACGGCCGACCGGTGCGCAGCTTGGCCGATCTGGCGCTCGAGCTCGAGCGGGTCGGGATCGGCGGCCGTGCCCGTCTGGACGTGCTGCGCGACGGCCGTCGCGTCACGATCGAGGTCGAGGTGCAGGACGTCGGATGACCGAAGCCCATGGTCTCGTTCACCCTTCGTTGACGCTTTCCTGGCAAAACGAGACGAACCCGCGCGGCCCCGACGGGTCGCTCGCGCCCCGGAGACGGAGGATGGAGAGTGGCGGTCGCGATCTCCTCGAGCGCGCCGAGCCGGCCGAACCCGTGGTACGCCGCGAAGGCACCGTCCGGCGTGGTGGCGAACCCGACCCCGTCCTGTTCTGGGCCGAGCGCGATCCGGCAGCGGCGTTCCGTGGCTGGGCGGTTCTCACCGGCCTGACCCTGCCGCTCGGGCTCCTGGTCCCCGACGCGGTATTGACCGCTGCAGCGCTGGGGGCGCTCCTCACTTGGCTCAACCACAAGGCCTTCCGCCTCGAGCTCACGCGCCGCGAGCTGCGCCTGCGGCCGGGCCTGCTCACGCCGACTCGGCGCTGGCCGCTCGCCGCGATCGGTCTCGTCGAGGCGCGCGATGCGGAGATGAACCGGGTTCGCCGCGGTGGCGCCCGGCCGCGGGTCGGACACGTGCTGATCGAGCTGCCCGACGGGTTGCTCGGCATCTCCGGGCTCCAGGAGCCGCAGGAGCTGGTCGAGGCGATCGAGACGCTGCGCGCCGGCGGTAGCGGACCGCCCGGCCCGACCGACGGCCGGTGAACCTCGTCGATCCGGCGCTCGCCGGCCTCTTCGCCAACGCGTTCTTGGCAGCGACCATCCTACCGGTCGCCTCGGAGCCGCTCGCCCTCGCCCTGTTGGCTGCCGGGCGCGATCCCTGGATCGTCTGGGCGGTGGCGAGCCTCGGCAACAGCTCGGGGGCCGTGGTCGGCTGGTGGCTCGGCCGGTTCGCCGCGCGCTACCGAGAGCACCCCCGCTTCCCCGTGGGGCCGCGCGAACTCGCGCGGGCCGAGGCGTGGTTCGCTCGCTTCGGCCGGCCGGCACTCCTCCTGAGCTGGCTACCGCTCGTGGGCGACGCGCTCACCGTCGTGGCCGGGATCCTGCGGACCCCCCTCCTGCCCTTCCTGGTGTTGGTCGGGCTCGGCAAGGCCACGCGCTACGCGGCGATCCTCCTGCCGGCGGCCGGCTGGCTCGGCTCGCCGGCGTGAGGCGGGCGGGCCCCTCGGCGACGCGCTCGGGCGGCGGCACCCGCGATCGGCAGGGGCTGCACGGGGACCGGCCGAGCTACCACAGCATGCCGAGCTCGAGCCGGGCCTCCTCGGACATCATCGCCGGGCTCCAGGGCGGGTCCCAGACGATCTCGACCTCGCAGCCCTTCACACCTTCGACCGCTGCGACCTTTTCCTTGACCTCGGCCGGGAGGCTCTCTGCCACGGGGCAGTGGGGTGACGTCAAGGTCATCTCGATTTTGACCGTGTTGTCGTCCTCGACATCGACCCTGTAGACGAGGCCGAGTTCGTAGATGTCGACGGGGATCTCCGGATCGTAGCAGGTCTTGAGCGCGGCCACGATCTTCTCGCCGAGAGCCTGGACCTCCGCCATCCGCTCGGGTGAAGGCTGCTCCCCTTGCGGCTCGGCCAAGAACGCCGCGGCGCGCGTCGCCGCCTCCTGCACCGTGGCCGCCGTCGGCTGGCCGTTCGTCCCGACCTCTTCCATGGCCGCCCTCATCGAAACCGTGCGACGATCCGCTCGAGCGAGGCCGCGAGCGCGTCGATTTCCCCGAGCGTGGTGTAAACGCCCATCGAAGCCCGCGCGGAGGCCGGCAGGCCCAGCCGCTCGTGGAGCGGCATGGCGCAATGGTGGCCGGTGCGGATGGCGATGCCGTCGAGGTCCAGGAGCGTACCCACGTCCTGCGGGTGGAGGCCGTCGATCGTGAAGGCGACGACCGCGGCCCGCGCCCTCGGGCTGCCGAGCACGCGCAAGCCGGGCACCCGCGGGAGCCGCTCGAGCGCATAGCCCACGAGCGCTTCCTCGTGGGCGCGGACCGCCTCGAGGCCGAGGCCACGCAGCCAGCGGAGAGCGACGCCGAGGGCGTGGATGCCGGCGATGTCCGGGGTGCCGGCCTCGAAACGGAACGGGATCGTGTTGAAGGTGGTGCCGGCGAAGGACACCCGCTCGATCATGTCGCCACCGCCCTGCCAAGGCGGCATGGCCTCCAAGAGCTCGGCGCGTCCCCAGAGCACGCCGACCCCGCTCGGCCCGTAGGTCTTGTGGCCGGAGAAAACCAGGAAGTCCGCGCCGAGGCTTCGAACGTCGATCGGCAGGTGGGGGGCCGCTTGGGCGGCGTCGACCAGGAGCGGTACGCCGCGGCGGCGGGCGAGCTCGGCGATCGCGTGGACCGGCGTGATCGTGCCGAGCACGTTGGAAACCCACGTCACGGCCAGCATCCGGGTCCGCGGGCCGATCCGCTCGGCCACGTCCTCGACCCGCAGCTCGCCCTCATCCGTGATCGGCACCGGCACGACCCGGGCACCACGGCGGCCGGCCACGAGCTGCCAAGGCACGATGTTGGCGTGGTGTTCCATCTCCGTGACGAGGATCTCGTCGCCCGGCTCGAGGCGCGGCTCGAGGAAGGCGTAGGCGACGAGATTGACACCCTCGGTGGCGTTGCGGACGAAGACGATCTCCCGCGGGTCACGAGAGCCCAGGAAGCGGGCGACCTCGCGCCGCGCCTCCTCGTGCAGGGCCGAGGCGCGCTGGCTCAGTTCGTAAACGCCACGATGGATGTTGGCGTAGTCGTGTTCGTAGAAGCGGGCGAGCGCGTCGATCACCGCGCGCGGCTTCTGCGCCGAGGCGGCGCTGTCGAGATAGACGAGCGGACGGCCGCGCATCCGCGTCGCGAGGATCGGGAACTGCGCCCGGACGGCCTCGGCCGCGAATCCCGAGGCCGGCTCGTCGCGTCGGGCCGGGAGCGCGCTCACGCGGCCTCGCCCAGGACGGTCTCGACGAGGGCGCCATCGAGCCCGCCGCCGAGCCTAGCCACGAGCCGGGTCTCGGCGAGGGCTCGGGCGGTCGGATCGGCGAGCCTGCCGATCACTTCCGCCGCGAAGGCGTGGACCAAGATCGCCCGGGCCGCCTGGCGGGCGATCCCGCGCGAGCGGAGATAGAAGAGCGCACCGGCGTCCAGCTCGCCGCAGGTCGCACCGTGGCTGCACTTGACGTCGTCGGCATAAATCTCGAGCTCGGGCTTCGTGTCGACCTCGCCGTCGTCGCTCAGGAGGAGATTGTCGTTCTTTTGATAGGCATTGGTCTTCTGCGCGCCGGGGTGGACGACGATCTTGCCGGCGAACGCGGCATGACCGCGATCCTCGACCACGTGCTTGAAGTACTGGTCGGAATGGCTGCCGCCGGCGCGGTGGTGGATGCGGACCACGATGTCCGACTGCTCGCCCGTTCCCGGTACCGCGACGCCCGACAAGAGACAATCGACCCCGGGACCGTCGATGCGGAGCTCGTGCTCGTTGCGCACGAGCGCCCCACCCAGCAGGACGGTCGTCTGTCGGTAGCGGGCACCGGCGCCGAGCGAGCCGTCGATCTTGGCCAAGAGCGAACCCTGGGCCGCCGGGAGTTGGATCCGATCGTGCTCGAGCCGGGCGCCGGGGCGGAGCGCGAGTTGCAGCACGGCATTGGTGAGTGCCGCACCCTCGCCGAGCCCGACATGGGTTTCGAGGAGGGTGAGCGAGGCGCCGTCGCCCAGGCGGAGGACGCAGCGCGGATGGCTCATGACCGGCACCTCGCCGCCGGTCGTGACGAACAGGAGCTGCAGGGGTGCTTCGAGCGCGAGGCCGGCGGGGAGCTCGATCCAGGCACCACCGTCGGCGAAGGCGGTGTTGAGTGCCGTGAAGGACCGGCCGTCGTCGAGCTCGCCGAGTGCCTCGGCCAAGGCGAGCGGCCGGGTCTCGGCGGCGCGCGCCAGGCTCTCGACGATCACCCCCTGGGGCAGGCCGCCGGTGTGCGACCATTGCGGCTGGAGCCGGCCGTCGACGAAAACGAGCCGGCGCGCCCGCGGGCCACCCAGGAGGTAGGGGAGCACCCGATCGAGCGGCAGCTCCGTGGCGGTCGCCGGCCGCATCGGGCGGTTGGCGATCCGCGCCACGTTGGTGAACTTCCAGGCCTCGTCGCGCTGGGTCGGGATGCCGAGGGCGAGGAACCGCGCGAACCCCTCCTCGCGGATCCGGGCGAGGGGCTCATTCGCGCTCCCGGGCAGGCGCGGGGCGAGCTCACGGAAGGCCGCGGTGAAGGCGGGATCGGGATCGAGCCGGCGGGTCCGCTTGACGGCGAGCATGGCGGTGACCCTCGGGCTCAGGCGGCGAGCTTGGTGCCGAGGAGGCCTTCGTAGCCGCGCTCCTCGAGCTCGCGGGCCAATTCGGGCCCGCCCGTGCGCTGGATCCGGCCGTCGGCCATGATGTGCACGACGTCGGGGACGATGTAGTCCAACAACCGCTGGTAATGCGTGATCACGAGGAAGGCGCGCTCGGGCGAGCGCAGGCGATTGACGCCGTCGGCCACGGTCCGCAGCGCATCGATGTCGAGACCGCTGTCGGTCTCGTCGAGGATGCACAAACGCGGTTCCAACAAGGCCATCTGCAGGATCTCGTTGCGCTTTTTCTCGCCGCCCGAGAAGCCGGCATTGAGGTCGCGCTTCAACAGCTCCTCACCGATCCCGAGGAGCCTCGCCTGCTCGCGCACCTTGCGCATGAACTCGGCGGCCGGGATCTCGTCTTGGCCGCGTGCCTTGCAGATCGCGTTGATCGCCTGGCGCAAAAAATACATGTTGGCGACGCCCGGGATTTCGACCGGGTACTGCATCGCGAGGAACAGACCGGCGTGCGCGCGCTCCTCGGGCTCGAGCGCCAACAGGTCCTCGTCGCCGAAGCGCACGTTGCCGCCCGTCACCTCGTAGCCCTCGCGACCGGCGAGCACGTGGGCGAGCGTGCTCTTGCCGGAACCGTTCGGGCCCATGATGGCGTGCACCCGCCCGGCCTCGACCGTGAGCGACAACCCCTTGAGGATCGGCTTGCCCTCGACGCTCACCTGGAGGTTCTCGATCGTCAACATGATCCGCGGCTCTTCCCGTACTCGGCCTGTTCCGTTTTCCGTCGTCGTGGCTCGGCGGCGGCTCA
The DNA here is from genome assembly GCA_023512415.1 of Geminicoccaceae bacterium. Taxonomy (GTDB): domain Bacteria; phylum Pseudomonadota; class Alphaproteobacteria; order Geminicoccales; family Geminicoccaceae; genus JANXAZ01. The sequence continues at coordinate 9,635 of JAILZQ010000076.1, forward strand.
GCCGACACTCCCCTCGAGCGAGATGCCGAGGAGCTTCCTCGCTTCGACCGCGAATTCCATCGGCAGCTCGTTCATGACCTCGCGGCAGAAGCCGTTGACGATCAGGGCCACCGCGTCCTCTTCGGAAATGCCGCGCTGGCGGCAGTAGAAGAGCTGGTCCTCGCTGATCTTGCTCGTCGTCGCCTCGTGCTCGCAGCGCGCCGTTTTGTTCTGGACTTCGATGTAGGGTACCGTGTGCGCGCCGCAGCGATCGCCGATCAGCATCGAATCGCACTGCGTGTGGTTGCGCGCCCCCTCGGCCGACTTCAAGATCCGGACGAGCCCGCGATAGGTGTTGTCCGACCGGCCGGCGGAAATGCCCTTGGAGACGATCCGCGAGCGGGTCCGCTTGCCGATGTGGATCATTTTGGTCCCGGTGTCGGCCTGCTGGCGGTGGTTGGTAACGGCCACGGAGTAGAACTCACCCACCGAATCGTCGCCCTGCAAAATACAGGACGGATATTTCCAAGTGATGGCCGAGCCCGTTTCTACCTGGGTCCAGGATATCTTGGACCTCTTGCCACGGCAAGCACCGCGCTTGGTGACGAAATTGTAGATGCCGCCGCGCCCTTCCTTGTCGCCGGGGTACCAGTTCTGCACCGTCGAGTACTTGATTTCGGCGTCGTCCAAAGCGACGAGCTCGACGACCGCGGCGTGCAGCTGGTTTTCGTCGCGCATGGGCGCGGTGCAGCCCTCGAGGTAGCTCACGTACGAGCCCTCGTCGGCGATGATCAGCGTGCGCTCGAACTGGCCGGTACCGGCGGCGTTGATCCGGAAGTAGGTCGAGAGCTCCATCGGGCAGCGCACGCCCTTCGGCACGTAGACGAAGCTGCCGTCACTGAACACCGCGGAGTTCAGAGCGGCGAAGAAATTGTCGCCGGGCGGCACCACCGATCCGAGATACTTGCGGACCAGCTCCGGATGCTCGCGCACTGCCTCCGACATCGAACAGAAGATGACGCCGAGTTGTTCGAGCTTTCGCTTGAACGTGGTGGCGACCGAGACACTGTCGAACACGTAGTCGACCGCGACGCCCGCCAGGATCTCCTGCTCACGGATCGGGATGCCGAGCTTGTCGTAGGTCCGGCGGATCTCGGGGTCGATCTCGTCGAGCGACTTCGGCCGCTCCTTCTGCCGCGGCGCGGCGTAATAAGAGATCGCCTGGAAGTCGATCGGCGCGAAGCGGACCTTCTGCCAATCCGGCACCTCCATGGACAAGAACCGACGCAATGCCGCCAGCCGCCACTCGGTGAGCCAGGCGGGCTCCTCCTTCTTGGCCGACAGCCGGCGCACCACCTCTTCGTTCAGCCCGGGCGGGAAGCGGTCTTCCTCGACCGGCGTCACGAAACCGTATTTGTATTCGGCCTCGGTGTAGTCCTTGACCGTATCGAAGGCGGTCGCCATCAGCGGGCTCCGATCGAGGCGGCGGCCGCCGGCTCGGGTGCGGCGGCGCGCGGCGGGGTTGCGAAGGTCGGGACGAGGTCGCCCGGGACCGCCTGTGCCATCTCGGCGAGCGTGATCCCGGCGAGCGCGTCGCGGATGGCCCGGTTGATCCGCCGCCAGCCGTCGCGCGCCGGGCAGAGCGCCTCGATGCCGCAGTCGTGGGTCCCGGGATCCGCGCAGCTCGTCAGCGCGATCGGTCCGTCGAGCGCCTCGATGATCTCCGCCACGGTGATCGCCTCGGGCGGTCGGGCGAGCGCGTAGCCGCCGCGCACGCCCCGCTGCGAGACCAAGATGTCGGCCCGCGCCAAGAGCTTGAGGATCTTGCCGGTCATCGCCGTCGAGACCGCGGTCGCCCGCGCCAGCGTCGAGGCCGCCATCGCCCGGCCCGGCTCGCGCGCGAGCCGCGTGAGGATGACGATCCCGTAGTCGGAAAGCCTGCTGAGCCGGATCACCGCGAGCCCCGTCCCTGCCGACCTCGGAAATAGAACCGGTTCGGTTCTCTTTCAAGGACGCGAGCGCCGATCGCTCCCGCGGGACGTCAACCCTTCGTTAACCAGGGCGCTGCAAACTGGCGCCAGGGGCGGATCCCCGGAGGATGGCGGTGATGGGCGTCTCGCTCTCGGGCCCGCGGACAACCGGCGGCGGGCGGGCGGCGATGCGGCTGCTGGCGGAGGGCGCTCGGCGGTCGGTCAGGGCGCCCGTCGGGTCGGGCCGGCGGCTCGCGGCTCGGCTCGGCCTGGCGGAGCTGGGAGCACCGGCGGCGATGCTCCTGCTCGTGCCGCTGCTGCTCGGTCCGCAGGCGTCGCCGGCGGCGCTGCGCGACCTTCTGGCCGGCCTTCTCCTGTTCCTCGTGATCGAGCGGGCGGTGCCGCCGCTCGTTCCGGCCTCGCGGGGCTCGCTTCGGGAGCTGCCGTGGACGAGTGTCGCCGCCGCGATCCTGGCGCTCGCCGCAGCGACCGCGCACAGCGCGGGCCTTCTGGTCCTCGTCCTTCTCGTCGCCGGTTGCGAATGGGCCCGCGCGGTCCGCCCCGCGACACCGCTCGAAGCGGCCTGCCTCGCGCTCGGCGCGGCGCTCCGGGTCGACGCCGGAGCCCTCCTCCTCGGCGGCGGCCGGGGAGCGCTCTTGCCGCTCCTCGTCGGCAGCTTCGTGGCCCTCGTCGCGTTCGCCCGGGCGCGCGGCGTGCGGGCGTCGCCCGCCGAAACGGGTCGTGCCGCCGCACGCGGAACGCTCGATCTCGTGCTGCTCGCGGCATTCTCCCTGGTTTCGACGGTCGCCCTCGCATGGTCCGCCGAACTCGGCCTCCTCGCCGACGTGCCCTCGCCCTGGGTCGTCCTGGGCTGGCCGCTCCTCGCGGCGGCGGGGCTCGCCGTCCTGGCCGCGGCCGACCGGCCGGGGGCTGCCGGTGGTCGCCGCGTGGGCAGGCTCGCAGTCGCTCTGGCCGTGGCGTGGCTCGCGACCTTCACCCTGGCGGTTCGGTTCGGCGGCAGCGGGTGAGCCCCGGATCGACCGTCGTTCGACCGCGCTCAGCCGCCCGTCCGATCCGCGAGCCTCGCGGCCAAGCCGCGCCAGGCCAGGGTTCCGGTGGCCAGGTCGACGCTCAGCAAGTCCTCGCCCGCGATCACCGGGCCGGCGAAGCCTCGACCCGCCTCGAGCACGAGCTCGCCGGGATCGGCGGTCGGCGGGACGATGTGGGTGAGCAGAAGGGCGCGGGCCCGTGCGGCGGTGGCGATCGGTCCCACCTCCTCGATGGCGGTGTGGTACGAGCCGACCGCGGCGATCGTGGCCGACTCCCGCACCCCCGGGACGATCGGCAAAGCACGATGGACGAACACCTCGTGCACCAGCAGATCGCAGTCCCGGGCTGCCGCGATCAGCGCCTCCGAGCGGCGGGTGTCGCCGCTCGTCGCGAGGATCCTCCGGCCGGCCCGGAACACGAAGCCGAAGGCGGGCTCCACCGGGCGGTGGTCGACCGGCACGGCCTCGACCTCGAGCCCCGGGAAGACGAGCCGCCGGCCGGCCTCGAGCGGCTCGACCTCGAGGCCGAAGCCCGCCGGGTTCGGCCGCCGTTCGAAGGCCAGACGCTGTGCCCGCTCCTCGGCCCAAGCGGACTCGAGGCCACGCGCGAGCCGCTCGACCGCCGGATCCGCGAGGAGCCGCAGCGGTCGTGTCCGACCCTGGTGCCAGCCGCCCACCACGAGCGTCCAGAGATCGGCCAAATGGTCGGTGTGGAGGTGGCTCGCGAGGACGGCGTCGAGGTCGGCGATCCGCACGCCGGCCTCCGCCAACCGCTGGGCCACGCCGTGGCCGCAGTCGACCAGGACCCGCGTGCCGCCGGCCTCGACCAACAGGCCGGCGCCGGCCCGTCGGGGGTGCAGCACCGGGCAGCCGGTCCCGAGCAGTGTCACCCGCACCGCCGGCTCCGCAGGGCCGCGAGCGCGTCCGATCGATCGACCACCCCGGCAGTGGGTGCCACGCCGGGGCGTAGACGACGTGGCTCCGGGCCGGCCGGGTGGCCAGGGCCCGCGGCGAGGCGAGGCGGCGAGCCCGCAGGGGCGAGCCGCCCGGTCCGGGACCGGCGCGCGCCGGCCCCCAGAACCGGCGGATGGCGCGCGGTCACGTCAGCGGCCGGTCAGGCGGCGGAACCGCACGGCGATCCGGTCCATCCAGCGCTGGGCGAGCTCCTCTGCCGCGACCACCGTGCGGGCGAACCCGGGGTGACGGGCCTTGAGGCGGGTCAACAGTCGCTCGGCCCAGGCGGCATGACGGGAGAGGATCAGCAGCCCCACCGTGATGAACAGGACACCTTGGAGGACCGGTAAGAAAAGGCCGAGCACGCCGAGGACGAGGAAGCCGTAGCCGAGCCCCAGCATCGCCAATCGGGTCATGCGCCACCTACGAGCTCGAGCCACCGTGCCTCGTCGATCACTTCGACCCCGAGCTCGCGCGCTCGGTCGAGCTTGGAGCCCGCCTCGGCACCCGCCACGACGAGGTCGGTCGCCCGCGAGACCGAACCCGCGACCTTGGCCCCGAGTGCTTCGGCGCGCGCCTTGGCCTCGGCCCGCGTCATATGGGTGAGCGTCCCGGTGAAGACCACCGTCTTGCCGGCCAAAGGCGAGGTCGTGGCGCGCGGCGCCTCGACCGGCAGGATGGTGAGCTCGGCCGCGAGCCGATCGGCGGCGGCGCGGTTGTGCGGCTCGGCGAAGAACTCGGCGAGCGAATCGACCACGACCGGGCCGATCCCGTCGATCGCGAGGAGATCCTCGCGGGTGGCCGGATCGCCCGCGACGAGCCTGTCCATCGCGGCGCGGAAGCGGGGCCAATCGTGATAGTGCCGAGCCAGGAGCTTGGCGGTGACCTCGCCGACGAACCGGACGCCGAGGCCGTAGAGCACCCGGTCGAGCGGCAGCCGGCGGCGCGCCTCGATCGCTGCGAGGAGGTTGTCGATCTTTTTCTTGCCCCAGCCCTCGAGCGCCGCGAGCCGGGCCAGCCGGCCGGGGTCACGGGGCAGGGTGAACAGATCGGCCGGCTCGCGGATCAGGCCCGCTGCGTGCAGCTGCGGGATCTGCTTCTTGCCGAGCCCCTCGATGTCGAACGCGGCGCGGCTCACGAGATGCTCGAGCCGGGCCTCGACCTGGGCCGGGCAGACGAGGCCACCCGTGCAGCGCCAGATCGCCTCGCCCGGCTCGCGCACGGCGACCGCCCCGCAGACCGGGCAGCGATCGGGGAAGCGGAACGGCGCGCTCGCGGGCGGACGCTGCTCGAGCACGACCCCGACCACCTGGGGGATGACGTCGCCCGCCCGCTCGACGGTCACCGTGTCACCCACCCGGATGTCGCGCTCGGCGATGTAATCCTCGTTGTGCAGCGTGGCGCGGCCGACCACCACCCCGCCCACGGTCACCGGTTCGAGTTCGGCCACCGGGGTCATCGCCACGGTCCGCCCGACCTGCACGGCGATCGCGCGGATCCGGGTGGTCGCCTGCTGGGCCGGGAATTTGTGGGCGATCGCCCAGCGCGGTGCCCGGCCGACCAAACCGAGCCGCTCCTGCAGGTCGATGCGGTCGACCTTGTCGACCACGCCGTCGATGTCGTAGGCGAGCGCGAAGCGGCGCGCCTCGAGCCGGTGCTGGTAAGCGACCAACTCCTGCACGTCGCGGCAGCGGGTGACCAACGGCTCGGTGCGGAAACCGAGGCGCTCGAGGCCACGCAGAAAGTCGAAATAGGAGCCGCGGATCGGCGGGTCGGCCTCGCCCCAGCCGTGCGGCAGGAAGCGCAGCCGGCGGCTCGCGGTGATCCGGCTGTCGAGCTGGCGGAGCGAGCCGGCCGCGGCGTTGCGCGGGTTGGCGAAGAGCGGCTCGCCGGCCTCGGCCCGGCGAGCGTTCAAGGCCTCGAAATCGGCGCGCTCCATGTAAACTTCGCCGCGGACCTCGAGCAAACGCGGCGGATCCTCGACCAGGAGGCGCTGGGGGATGTCGCGGATCGTGCGGACGTTGGCCGTCACGTCCTCGCCCTCGAAGCCGTCACCGCGGGTAGCACCCCGCACCAGGAGCCCGTCCTCGTAGCGCAGCGAGCAGGAGAGCCCGTCGATCTTGGGTTCGGCCACGAAGTCGAGCGGCGCATCCGCGGCCATGCCGAGGAAGCGGCGGATGCGCGCCACGAACTCAGCGACTTCGCCGTCGCTGTAGGCGTTGTCGAGGGTGAGCATCGGCACGGCGTGGCGCACCTTGCCGAACGCCTCGACCGGCGGGGCGCCGATTCGCGAGGACGGACTGTCGGGCCGCACGAGATCCGGAAAGCGCGTCTCGATCGCCGTGTTGCGGGCGCGGAGCGCGTCGTACTCCGCGTCCGAGATCTCGGGCCGGGCGAGTTGGTAATAGAGCCGGTCGTGGCGAGCGATCTCGGCCGCGAGCCAAGCGAGCTCGGCCGCCGCCTGTTCGCGCGAGAGCCGCTCGACCGGGAGGGCGAGGCTCGGCGGGCGCCGCATTCAGCCTCGCCTCGCGAGCTCGAGCAGGCTCTGCGCCGCCGCCCGGGCGGCCTCGGTGATCTCGGCACCGGCCAGCATGCGGGCGATCTCCTGCCGTCGTTCGGCCGGGCCCAGCTCCTCCACCTCGACCCGCGCGGCGCCGGCCTCGATCCGCTTGCGGACGAGGAGGTGGCGGTCGGCCCGGGCCGCGACCTGCGGGGCGTGGGTGACGACCAAGACTTGGCGGTCGCGGCCCAGCCGGGCGAGCCGCTCGCCGACCGCATCCGCGGTCGCCCCGCCGATCCCCGCGTCGATCTCGTCGAAGACCAAGGTCGGGGTCGGGTCGAGGCGCGCGAGCACGACCTCGAGCGCCAGCATCAGCCGTGAAAGTTCACCGCCCGAAGCGATCTTGGCGAGAGGCCCCGGCGCCTGGCCCGGGTTGGTGGCGACCCGGAAACTCACCCGCTCGGCGCCCTCGGGCCCCCAATCGGCCTCGGGCAAAGGTTCCAGGGCGACCTCGAAGCGGGCCCGCTCGAGGCGCAGGGGCGCGAGCTCGCCGCAGACCGCGAGGGCGAGCCGCTCGGCCGCCGCCGCGCGCAGCCCGGAAAGCCGGGCCGCGGCGGCGAGGAACGCCGCCTCGGCC
>JAILZQ010000077.1 GCA_023512415.1 Geminicoccaceae bacterium
ATGTACAAGCAGAAGGGCACCGGGCGGGCGCGGCACGGCTCGCGGAGGGTCAACATCTTCCGGGGCGGCGGGGTCGCCTTCGGCCCCGTCGTCCGCAGCCACGCGATCGACCTGCCGAAGAAGGTCCGCGCCCTCGGCCTCAAATGCGCGCTTTCGGCCAAGGCCAAGGAGGGCAAGCTCGTGGTGGTCGACGCGCTGCGCATCGACGAGCCCAAGACGAAGCGGGTGCAGGCGGCGCTGGAGCGGCTCGGCATCGGCTCGGCCTTGATGATCGCCGGCAAGGAGGTCGACCGGAATTTCGCGCTCGGCGCGCGCAACCTGCCGGGGATCGACGTTCTGCCGGTGCAAGGCGCCAACGTCTACGACATCCTGCGGCGGGACACGCTCGTGCTCACCACCGAGGCGGTCCACGGCCTCGCGGAGCGGCTCGCATGATCCGGCCCAGCACCTACGATCTGATCATCGCGCCGGTGATCACCGAGAAGGCGACGCTGCTCTCGGAGAAGAACCAAGTCGTCTTCAAGGTCCGGCCGGATGCGACCAAGCCGCAGATCAAGGCCGCGGTCGAGGCGCTCTTCAACGTCAAGGTCACGGCCGTCAACACGATGAACGTGAAGGGCAAGGTCAAGCGGTTCCGCGGCCGGCCGGGCAAGCGGCCGGACGTCAAGAAGGCGATCGTGACGCTCGCCGAGGGATCGCGGATCGACGTGACGACGGGGATCTGAGGCGATGGCGCTCAAGACCTACAAGCCCACGAGCCCCGGCCGCCGGCAGCTCGTCCTCGTGGACCGCTCCGAGCTCTGGAAGGGTAAGCCGGTCAAGGCGCTGACGCGCGGCAAGCCGTCCACCGGTGGGCGCAACAACCACGGTCACATCACGGTCCGGTTCCGCGGCGGCGGGCACAAGCGGGCGTACCGGTTGATCGACTTCAAGCGGCGGAAGTGGGACGTGCCGGCGACCGTGGAGCGGCTCGAATACGATCCGAACCGCACCGGCTTCATCGCGCTCCTGCGCTACGCCGACGGCGAGCAGTCCTACATCTTGGCGCCGCAGCGGCTGGCGCCGGGCGACACGGTGATCGCCGGGGAGAAGGTCGACATCAAGCCGGGCAACGCCGCGCCGTTGAAGAACATTCCGGTCGGCACGATCATCCACAATGTCGAGCTCAAGATCGGCAAGGGTGGCCAGCTCGCCCGCTCGGCCGGAACGTTCGCCCAGCTGATCGGCCGGGACGGCGACTACGCGCAGGTCCGGCTCATGTCGGGCGAGATCCGGCTCGTCCACCAGAATTGCATGGCGACGGTGGGCGCCGTTTCCAACCCCGACCATCAGAACGTCAACTGGGGCAAGGCCGGGCGGATGCGCTGGAAAGGCCGCCGGCCGCACAATCGTGGCGTCAGCATGAACCCGATCGACCATCCGCACGGCGGCGGCGAGGGGAAAACCTCGGGCGGCCGGCACCCGGTGAGCCCGTGGGGCCAGCCCACCAAGGGCCACAAGACGCGGCGCAACAAGCGGACCACGGCGATGATCGTGAGGAGCCGCCATCTCGCCAAGAAGAGGGGTGGCTGAGCGATGCCGCGTTCGGTCTGGAAGGGCCCGTTCGTCGACGGCTATCTGCTCGACAAGGCCGAGAAGGTGCGTGCGTCGGGGCGGAACGACATCATCAAGACCTGGTCGCGACGGTCGACGATCGTGCCGGACTTCGTCGGTCTGACGTTCGCCGTGCACAACGGCAAGAAGTTCGTGCCGGTCTACGTCACCGAGAACATGGTCGGCCACAAGCTCGGCGAGTTCGCGCCGACCCGGACATTCCACGGTCACGGCGCCGACAAGAAGGTCAAGAGGAAGTAGGATGGGCAAGCCCAAGCAGGAGCGACGGCTGGCCGAGAACGAGGCGATGGCGCAAGGGCTCATGTTGCGCGTGAGCCCGCGCAAACTCGACCTCGTGGCCGGGCTGATCCGTGGTTTGCCGGCGGGGCGGGCGGTGACCGCGCTCACCTTCACGCGCAAGCGGGCGGCGGCGACGGTCAAGAAGGTGCTCGAAAGTGCCATCGCCAATGCCGAGAACAATCACGGGCTCGACGTCGACCGGCTGGTCGTGGCGGAGGCGAGCGTCGGCAAGCAGCTCGTCATGAAGCGGCTGCACGCGCGGGCGCGGGGGCGGGCCGGGCGGATCCACAAATATTGGAGCCGGCTCAGGATCGTCGTGCGGCAAGTCGAGGAGGCGGCCTGATGGGCCAGAAGGTCAATCCGGTCGGGCTGCGGCTCGGCATCCACCGCACCTGGGATTCGCGCTGGTACGCCGATTCCGACTACGCCAAGCTGTTGGCCGAGGATCTGCAGATCCGCTCGTTCCTCGAGAAGCGGCTGGCGCAGGCCGGGGTGAGCCGGGTCATCGTCGAGCGGCCGGCCAAGAAGGCGCGCGTCACGATCCACACCGCCCGACCGGGCGTGGTGATCGGCAAGAAGGGCGCGGAGATCGAGACGCTGCGCAAGGAGCTCGCCCAGCGCTGCTCGGGTGACGTGACGCTCAACATCGTCGAGGTGCGGAAGCCCGAACTCGACGCCAAGCTCGTGGCCGAGAACATCGCCCAGCAGCTCGAGAAGCGGGTGACCTTCCGCCGCGCCATGAAGCGGGCGGTGCAGTCGGCGATGCGGCTCGGCGCGCAGGGGATCAAGGTGACCTGCGGCGGCCGGCTGGGCGGGGCGGAGATCGCGCGGACCGAATGGTACCGCGAGGGCCGGGTGCCGTTGCACACGCTGCGCGCCAACATCGACTTCGGCCGGGCGACCGCCAAGACGCCGTACGGCACCTGCGGGGTCAAGGTGTGGGTCTATCGGGGCGAGATCCTCGAGCACGATCCGATGGCCTACGACCGCCGGCTCGCCGAGGCCGGGCCCGGGCCGCGGTCGGAGGGGCGGCGGGGGAGCGAGGCCTGATGCTGCAGCCGAGCCGGACCAAGTTCAGGAAGGCCCACAAGGGCCGGATCCACGGGCTCGCCAAGGGTGGCTACACGCTGACCTTCGGCGCGTTCGGGATGAAGGCGCTCGAGCCCGAGCGGGTGACGGCGCGGCAGATCGAGGCCGCCCGCCGGGCGATCACACGGCATTTGAAGCGTGCCGGGCGGGTCTGGATCCGGGTGTTCCCGGACGTGCCGGTGAGCAAGAAGCCCGCCGAGGTGCGGATGGGCAAGGGCAAGGGCTCGGTCGAGTACTGGGTCTGCCGGGTCAAGCCCGGGCGGATCCTGTTCGAGATCGACGGGGTGCCGGCCGAGCTCGCGGCCGAGGCGATCGCGCGCGGTGCGGCCAAGTTGCCGATCCGGACCAAGTTCGTGGCGCGCGTGCAGGAAGGGGCGTGAGGCGATGACCGCGGCGGAGCTGCGCACGCAGACCGACGACCAACTGAGGAGCAGGCTGCTCGACCTCAAGAAGGAGCAGTTCAACCTGCGCTTCCAGAAGGCGACGGGGCAGCTCGAGAGCACGCGGCGCGTCCGCGAGGTGCGGCGCGAGATCGCCCAGGTGTTGACGGTGATGAACGAGCGGCGTCGGGCGGCCGCGGCCAAGGCTCGAGGGGTGTGAGGCGATGCCGAGGCGAGTGCTGCAAGGCGTGGTGGTGAGCGACAAAGCCGACAAGACGATCGTCGTGCGCGTCGATCGGCGCGTCATGCATCCGATCTACGGCAAGACGGTCAAGCGGTCGAAGAAGTACATGGCGCACGACCCGGAGAACCGGTTCAAGGTCGGTGACGTGGTGAAGATCCGCGAGTGCCGGCCCCTCTCGGCGCGCAAGCGCTGGGAGGTACTGGTCGAAGGTGGCGAAGCCACGGGCCAGGGGTGAGGATCCAGCCATGATCATGCCGGAGACCGATCTCGAGGTGGCCGACAATTCGGGTGCGCGGCGGGTGGAGTGCATCCGCGTGCTGGGCGGCTCGCACCGGAAATGGGGCACGGTGGGCGACGTCATCGTCGTGGCCATCAAGGAGGCGATCCCGCGCGGCAAGGTGAAGAAGGGTGAGGTGGCCAAGGCGGTGATCGTGCGGACCGCCAAGGAGATCCATCGCCCCGACGGCAGCTCGATCCGCTTCGACAAGAACGCGGCGGTGCTGATCAACAATCAAGGCGAGCCGATCGGGACCCGGATCTTCGGCCCGGTCACCCGTGAGCTCCGGGCGAAGAAGTTCATGAAGATCATTTCGCTGGCGCCCGAGGTGCTCTGATGGCCGCCAAGATCAAGAAGGGCGACCGGGTCGTGGTCACGACCGGTCGCGACAAGGGCAAGCAGGGCGAGGTGCTCAAAGTGTTCCCGGACGAGGGGCGGGCGATCGTCCAGGGTGTGCGGCTCGTCAAGCGGCACACCAAGCCTTCGCCGCGCAACCCGCAGGGCGGGATCGTGACGAAGGAGGCGCCGATCGCGATCGCCAACCTCGCCCACATCGACCCCAAGGACGGGAAGCCGACCCGGGTCGGTTTCCGGCTGCTCGAGGACGGCCGCAAGGTGCGCTACGCCAAGCGCTCCGGCGAGCTGATCGACCGCTGAGGGACGCGCGATGGCGAGGCTCAAGGAGCATTACGAGACCACGGTCCGCCCGCAGCTGATCGAGCGGTTCGGTTACAAGAATGCGCTGCAGGTGCCGCGGCTCGAGAAGATCGTGTTGAACATGGGGGTGGGCGAGGCGGTCGCGGATCGCAAGAAGCTCGAGAACGCGATGCGCGACATGGCGCTGATCGCCGGCCAGAAGCCGGTGCCCTGCCGGGCCCGCAAGTCGGTCGCCAACTTCAAGGTCCGCAAGGGCATGCCGATCGGCTGCAAGGTCACGTTGCGCCGCGAGCGGATGTACGAGTTCCTCGATCGGCTGATCAACATCGCGCTGCCGCGGGTGCGCGATTTCCGCGGCGTGCCGGACAAGGCGTTCGACGGGCGCGGCAACTACGCGTTCGGCATCAAGGAGCAGATCATCTTCCCGGAGATCAACTTCGACGAGGTGGACGAGGTGCGGGGTATGGACATCATCATCTGCACCACGGCCAAGACGAACGAGGAGGCGAAGGCCCTCCTCGCGGGCTTCAACATGCCGTTCCGGAAGTGAGCCATGGCCAAGAAGAGCGCGATCGAGAAGAACGAGCGGCGCCGTCGCCTGGTCGCGAAGTTCAAGGCCAAGCGCGCCGAGCTCAAGAAGATCGTGATGGACAGGAGTCGCGAGCCCGAGGAGCGGTTCGAGGCGACCCTCGCGCTCGCGGCGCTGCCGCGCAACGGCGCCGGGGTACGGGTCCGCAACCGCTGCGGGCTGACCGGGCGGCCGCGCGGCTATTACCGGAAGTTCGGACTGTCGCGGATCGCGTTGCGGGAGCTCGCGAGCCAGGGGCAGATCCCGGGCTGCGTCAAGGCGAGCTGGTGAGGGCGGGGAACGGTGATGGTGGGCTCTGATCCGCTCGGCGACATGCTGACGCGCATCCGCAACGCCCAGCGCGCGCAGAAGAGCACGGTCCGCTCGCCGGCTTCGAAGCTGCGCGCGCGGGTGCTCGACGTGCTCAAGCGCGAGGGGTACATCCGCAATTACGAGACGATCGACGTGCGGCCGGGCATCAAGGAGCTGTCGATCGAGCTCAAATACCACAATGGCGAGCCGGTGATCCGCGAGCTCAAGCGGGTGTCCAAGCCGGGCCGGCGCATCTATGCGGGTGTGAAGGACCTGCCGAAGGTGTACAACGGGCTCGGTATCGCCATCATCTCGACGCCGCGTGGCGTGGTCTCGGACGCCGAGGCGCGCGAGCTCAAGGTCGGCGGCGAGATCCTCTGCACGGTGTTCTGAGCCATGTCGCGCATCGGCAAGCATCCGGTCCCGGTTCCCGCCGGCGTGACGGTCGCGCTCGAGGGCAACTCGGTCCGCGTCAAGGGCAAGCTAGGCGAGCTCGCCCAGGTCCTGCCGCCCGAGATCACGGTGGTCCTCGAGGGCGGCAAGCTCGTGGTGAAGCCGCGCTCGGCCGAGGAGCGGGCGCGGGCGATGTGGGGCCTGTCGCGGTCGCTCGTGGCCAACATGGTCAAGGGGGTGACGGAGGGCTTCACCCGCAAGCTCGAGATCAACGGTGTCGGCTACCGGGCGGCCTCGGACGGCAAGATCTTGACGCTCCAGCTCGGCTACAGCCACGACATCAAGTACGCGATTCCGCCCGACATCAAGATCACCTGCGAGAGCCCGACGCAGATCACGATCAGCGGGGCCGACAAACAGAAGGTCGGCCAGATCGCCGCCGAGATCCGCAGCTTCCGCAAGCCCGAGCCGTACAAGGGCAAGGGGATCAAGTACGCGGAGGAGGTGATCCTCCGCAAGGAAGGCAAGAAGAAGTGACCATGTTGAGCGCAGAGGAGCGGTTCGAGCGACGGGCACGGCGGGTCCGCTACCGGATCCGCACCCAGGCCGGCGGCCGGCCGCGGCTCACGGTCCACCGCTCGAGCCGGCACATCTACGGCCAGATCATCGACGACGGCGCGGGCCGGACCCTCGTGGCCGCCTCGACGCTCGACAAGGAGCTCCGGGGCGAGCTCAGGACCGGCGCGGACAAGGCCGCGGCCAAGCGGGTCGGGCTCTTGCTCGCGCAGCGCGCCAAGGCGGCCGGGATCGAGGTGGTGGTCTTCGACCGGGGCGGCTACAAATATCACGGCCGGGTGCAGGCCCTGGCCGAGGGCGCCCGCGAGGGCGGGCTCGTCTTCTGAAGGCGGGAAGGGCATGGCACGAGGTCGCGAGCGGACGGGCGGCGAGGAGCGCAGCGAGGGCGAGCTGATCGACCGGCTCGTCAGCGTCAACCGGGTCGCCAAGGTGGTGAAGGGCGGCCGCCGGTTCGGCTTTTCCGCGCTCGTCGTGGTGGGCGACGGCAAGGGGCGGGTCGGCTACGGCTCGGGCAAGGCGCGCGAGGTGCCGGAGGCGGTCCGCAAGGCGACCGAGCAGGCCAAGCGCAGCATGATCCGGGTCCCGCTGCGCCAGGGTCGGACCCTGCACCACGACGTGCTCGGCCGGTTCGGGGCGGGGAGCGTGGTGCTGCGGGCGGCGCCGCCGGGCACCGGTATCATCGCCGGGGGGCCGATGCGGGCGGTCTTCGAAGCCCTCGGGATCGGCGACGTGGTCGCCAAGTCCCTGGGCTCGACCAACCCGCACAACATGGTGAAGGCGACCTTCGTGGCGCTGCAGAAGGTGTGCTCGCCCCGCACGGTGGCGGCCAAGCGGGGCAAGAAGGTGAGCGATCTGATCGGCCGCCGCGAGGGCGTCGAGGCGGCGCGGGCCGAGTGAGCCGGGGTCGAAGCGAACGTGGAGGAGCGAGCGGTGAGCGGCGGCAAGCTCAAGATCACCCAGATCGGCAGCCCGATCGGCCGGCCGGCCGACCAGCGGGCGACGCTCGTCCGCCTCGGCCTCAACAAGCTGCACCGCACGCGGATCGTCGAGGACACGCCCGCCAATCGCGGGCGGATCGAGAAGGTCCGCCATCTGCTGCGGGTCGAGCCGGTCGAGAGCGCGTGAGGATCCAGCGATGAAGCTCAACGAGCTCAAGGACAATCCGGGCGCCCGGCAGGCGAGGAAGCGGCTCGGCCGCGGCATCGGCTCGGGCCTCGGCAAGACCGCGGGGAAGGGCCACAAGGGGGCCAAGGCGCGGACCTCGAACCCCAAGCCACCTTGGTTCGAGGGTGGTCAGATGCCGATCTACCGCCGGCTACCCAAGCGCGGCTTCAAGAACCCGATCCGCGGCGAGTTCGCCGTGCTCAACCTCGACACGCTGCAGGCGGCGGTCGAAGCCGGCAAGATCGCGGCCGGGGCGCGGCTGGACGCGGCCGCCCTGGTCGAGAGCGGCGTGCTGCGCCGGGCGCGCGACGGCGTGCGGCTGCTGGCCCGCGGCGAGCTCACGGTTCCCTTGATCCTCGAGGTCGCGCACGCGTCCAAAAAGGCGATCGAGGCGGTCGAGCGGGCGGGAGGCAAGGTCGTGTTGCCGGCCGAGCCGGCTGCCGCCTGAAGGAGTCGGCGATGGCCTCGGCGGCCGAGCAGCTCGCGAGCGCGATCAATTTCGGGGCCTTCGCCAAGGCCACCGAACTCAAGAAGCGGATCTGGTTCACGCTCGGCTGCCTGATCGTCTACCGCCTCGGCACCTACGTGCCGTTGCCGGGCATCGACCCGGCGATCATGGCGCAGATCTTCGAGCAGCAGCGCGGCGGCATCCTCGGCATGTTCAACATGTTCGCGGGTGGTGCCCTGGAGCGGATGTCGATCTTCGCGCTCGGCATCCTGCCCTACATCTCTGCCTCGATCATCCTCCAACTCATGACGGCCGTCTCGCCCACCCTCGAACAGCTCAAAAAGGAGGGCGAGAGCGGGCGGAAGAAGATCAACCAATATACCCGTTACCTCACGGTCGTCTTGGCCGCCTTCCAGGCCTGGGGCTTGGCCATCGGCCTCGAGGCGACCTCGGGGCCGAACGGCTCGGCGGTGATCGATCCCGGCTGGTTCTTCCGGATCACGACGGTCATCACGATCGTCGGCGGCACGGTCTTCTTGATGTGGCTGGGCGAGCAGATCACCGCGCGGGGGATCGGCAACGGCATCTCGCTGATCATCTTCGTGGGGATCATCGCGGCCTTGCCTTCGGCGTTGGCGGCGCTGCTCGAGCTCGGCCGCACCGGAGCGATGTCCACGCTCTTCATCCTCTTCTTGTTCGTGATGGCGGCCGCGGTCGTCACCTTCATCGTCTACGTCGAGCGCGCCCAGCGCCGGCTCCTGGTCCAGTACCCCAAGCGGATGGCGGGCGGGAACCGGATGTTCGGCGGTGAGAGCTCGCACCTGCCCTTGAAGCTCAACACCGCGGGCGTGATCCCGGCGATCTTCGCGAGCTCGCTCCTGTTGCTGCCCGCGACGATCGGCAGCTTCACCGGCCAGGGTGGCCCCGAGTGGCTGATCGTGATCACGAGTGCGCTGGGTTACGGCCAGCCGCTGCACATCGCGATCTACGTCGCCCTCATCGTTTTCTTCGCCTTCTTCTACACCTCGATCGTCTTCAACCCGCAAGAGACGGCCGAGAACCTCAAGAAGCACGGCGGGTTCATCCCCGGCATCCGGCCCGGCCAGCGTACCGCCGAATATCTCGACTACGTGTTGACCCGGCTCACCGCGGTCGGTGCGGTCTATCTCGCCGCGGTCTGCGTGCTGCCGGAGATCCTGATCGCGCAATATGCCGTGCCGTTCTATTTCGGCGGCACCTCGCTCTTGATCGTGGTCTCGGTGACCATGGACACGGTGGCGCAGATCCAGTCGCACCTCATCGCCCATCAATACGAGGGGCTCATCAAGAAGGCGCGGCTCAAGGGGAGACGGGGATGAGGCTCGTCCTGCTCGGGCCGCCCGGGGCCGGCAAGGGGACGCAGGCGCGCTGGCTGGTCGAGCACTACGGCATCCCGCAGCTCTCGACCGGGGACATGCTGCGCGAGGCGGTCGCTCGGGGCAGCGAGGTCGGGCGCCAGGCCAAGGCGGTCATGGAGCGCGGTGAGCTCGTCTCGGACTCGATCATCAACGCCATCGTCGCCGAACGGATCGCCCAGCCGGACTGCGCGCGGGGCTTCGTGCTCGACGGCTACCCGCGGACCCTGCCGCAGGCGGAGGCGCTCGATGCGATGCTCGCGGCGCGCGGCCAGAAGCTCGATGCGGTGATCGAGATCCGGGTCGAGGTCGAGGCGCTGGTGGAGCGGATCGCCGGCCGGTTCGCCTGCGCGAAGTGCGGCGCGGGCTACCACGACCGCTTCAAGCGGCCGAAGGTCGAGGGTTTGTGCGACGTGTGCGGCTCGACCGAATTCACCCGCCGCAAGGACGACAACCCGGAAGCGGTCCGCACGCGGCTCGAGGCCTACGAGGCACAGACCGCACCGCTCCTCCCCTATTACCGGGCGCGCGGTCTGTTGCGGACGGTCGACGGCATGGCGCCGATCCAGGCGGTGACCGCGGCGATCGGCCGCGTGTTGGCGGAGACGGGTGGTTGACGAGCGGTTCGTCGCTCCTATACTCCCCGCGCTCTTCCGGCGCGATGCCGGAAGGGGCGGCAGCGTGCGTCGCTCGTTCGAGCGAGTCCAGGAGATCCTGACTTGGCCCGTATCGCCGGCGTCAACATCCCGAGCCAGAAGCCGATCTGGGTCGCTTTGACCTACATTTACGGGATCGGCCCGAGCAATTCCAAGGTCATCCTCGACCGGTGCGGCATCGCCCATCACCGCCGCACGCACGAGCTGACCGATGCCGAGCTCGCGCGCATCCGCGAGGTGATCGACCGGGAATACAAGGTCGAGGGTGACCTGCGGCGCGAAGTCGCGATGAACATCAAGCGGCTGATGGACCTCGGCTGTTATCGCGGGCTGCGGCACCGTCGCGGGCTGCCGGTCCGCGGTCAGCGGACGCACACCAATGCCCGGACCCGCAAGGGCCCGGCCCGGCCGATCGCCGGCAAGAAGAAGGCGACGAAGAAGTAAGCCATGGCGACCGAGAGCACTGCCCGCGTTCGCCGCCGCGAGCGCAAGAACATCACCTCGGGCGTGGCGCACGTCGCCGCGACCTTCAACAACACCATGATCACGATCACCGACGCGCAAGGAAACACCATCGCTTGGGCGTCGGCCGGTTCGCAGGGCTTCAAGGGCTCGCGCAAATCGACGCCCTTCGCCGCGCAGGTCGCCGCCGAGGCGGTCGGCCGCAAGGCGATGGAGCACGGCATGCGGACCCTCGAGGTCGAGGTGCGCGGGCCGGGCTCCGGACGGGAATCGGCGCTGCGCGCCTTGCAGGCGGTCGGCTTCACCATCACATCCATCCGTGACGTGACGCCGATCCCGCACAATGGCTGTCGGCCGCGCAAGCGTCGCCGAGTCTGAGCCGTCGGTGTCGACCCTCCGCACAACCCGCCCCGGGTCGGCCGACCGGCCCGTGGGCCTCGACCCATTGGGCATCGCAGCCGTGCAG
Source organism: Geminicoccaceae bacterium (assembly GCA_023512415.1). Classification (GTDB taxonomy): domain Bacteria; phylum Pseudomonadota; class Alphaproteobacteria; order Geminicoccales; family Geminicoccaceae; genus JANXAZ01. The sequence goes on from JAILZQ010000077.1 coordinate 10,980, forward strand.
ATCCGAAGCAATCCGTCGATCCAGAGGAACTGGCAGGACCTGATCAAGCCCCAAAAGCTCGACGTCCAGCCGGGCCGCCGGCCGGACCGCGAGGCGATCATCGTGGTCGAACCCCTCGAGCGCGGCTTCGGCATCACCCTCGGCAACGCGTTGCGGCGCGTGCTCCTCTCCTCGCTCCAGGGCTCGGCGATCACCGCCATCCAGATCGACGGCGTGCTGCACGAGTTCTCGACGATCCCGGGGGTGCGCGAGGACGTGACCGACATCGTCCTCAATTTGAAGTCGCTCGGGCTCCGGCTGCACAGCGACGGCCCGCGTCGCTTCCATCTCCGCGTCGAGGGGCCGAAGGTGGTGACGGCCGGCATGATCGAGGCCGGCCACGACCTGGAGATCATGGATCCCGACCACGTCATCTGCCACGTCGACCAGGGCGGCAAGCTCGCGATGGAGCTGACCGTCAACAAAGGCAAGGGCTACGTCCCGGCGCACCTCAACAAGGCGGAGGACGCGCCGATCGGCCTGATCGCGATCGACGCGATCTACAGCCCGGTGCGCAAGGTGGCCTACCGGGTGGACAATGCGCGGGTCGGCCAGCAGACCGACTACGACAAGCTCGTCATGCAGGTCGAGACCGATGGCTCGGTGGCGCCCGAGGACGCGGTCGCCTACGCGGCGCGGATCCTGCAGGATCAGCTCCAGCTCTTCATCAACTTCGAGGAGCCGCACCTCGCCATGCCGAGCGAGCGGCGGCCCGAGCTGCCCTTCAACCCGAACCTGCTGCGCAAGGTCGACGAGCTCGAGCTGTCGGTCCGTTCGGCCAACTGCCTCAAGAACGACAACATCGTCTACATCGGCGATCTCGTGCAGAAGACCGAGGCCGAGATGCTGCGGACCCCGAATTTCGGCCGCAAGTCGTTGAACGAGATCAAGGAGGTCCTGGCGCAGATGGGCCTGCATCTGGGCATGGAGGTGCCCGGCTGGCCGCCCGAGAACATCGAGGAGCTGGCGCGCAAGATCGAGGAGCCCTTCTGAGCCGGGCCGGCCGGGGAGCCGCCCGCCGGGGCGCTGAGCACGGGGACAGGAGACGATGCGGCACAGGAAGCGCGGCCGGCGGCTGAGCCGGACCACCGAGCACCGGAAGGCCCTCTTGGCCAACCTCACCCAGGCGCTCGTCAAGCACGAGCAGATCACCACCACGCTCCCCAAGGCCAAGGAGCTGCGGCCGGTGGTGGAAAAGCTCATCACGCTCGGCAAGCGCGGCGGGTTGCACGCCCGACGCCTCTTGATCGCGCGGACCCGCTCCGAGGCGACCGCGGCCAAGATCCTCGACGTGCTCGGCCCGCGCTACAAGGAGCGGCCCGGCGGCTATTGCCGGATCCTCAAAGCCGGCTACCGGCAGGGCGACGACGCGCCGATCGCGGTCATCGAGCTGGTCGACCGCGACGTCGAGGCCAAGGGCAAGGATTCGGGTCCGCGGCCGCAGCCGGCTGCCGAGGCGGAGCCGGCCCGGGCGGCCTGAGCGGGGGCGGCCCGGTGCGCCGCCCGCTCCGCGCGCCGCTCGCCGCGGCCCTCGGTCTCGCGCTCGGCCTCCTCGCGAGCTGCGCGGCGGGTGAGGCGCAGCCGGTCGAGCGCGTGCTGCCGAGCGATGCGGCGAGCCTCCGGCTCTCCTTCGCGCCGGTGGTCCGCCAGGTCGCCCCGGCGGTGGTCAGCATCACCAGCCGGAAAGTGACCGTCGGGCGCGGCCCGAGCTTCGGCGACCCCTTCTTCGATTTCTTCTTCCGCGACTTCGGCGGGTTCGGCCGGCCGCGAGTCGAGACCTCGTTGGGTTCGGGCGTGATCCTCAGGCCCGACGGGCTCGTCGTGACGAACCATCACGTCGTCGAGGGGGCAGAGGAGATCGAGGTCGTGCTCGCCGACCGGCGGACCTTCGCGGCCCGTGTCCTGGGCTCCGATCGGGCGAGCGATCTGGCCTTCCTGCGCATGGACACGCGCGGCGAGCGGCTGCCGACGCTCGCGCTCGGCGATTCCGACGCGATCGAGGTGGGCGACCTCGTCCTCGCCATCGGCAACCCCTTCGGTATCGGCCAGACCGTCACCTCGGGCATCGTCTCGGCCAAAGGACGCACCCACCCCTCGCTCGAGAGGGACGTGTCCTTCATCCAGACCGACGCGGCGATCAATCCCGGGAACTCGGGCGGGGCGCTCGTCACCCTCGACGGCAAGCTCGTCGGCATCAACACCGCGATCTTCACCCGCTCGGGCGGCTCGATCGGGATCGGCTTCGCGGTGCCGGCCAATCTCGTGGCGGCCCGTCTCGCGGCGCTCGAGGGCGGCCGCGGCCAGATCGCCCGGCCCTGGCTCGGCGCCGAGCTGCAAGCGGTCGACGGCGAGCTCGCCAAGGCGCTCGGCCTCGATCGGACGCGCGGGGTGGTGGTCCGCCGGGTTATCGGCGAGTCGCCCGCCGCGCGCGCCGGCCTGCAGCCGGGCGACGTGGTCATGAGCGTCGACGGCGTGCCGGTCGACGATCCGCCGAGCCTCGGCTACCGGCTGTCGTTGAAGCCGCTCGGCGACCGCGCCCGGCTCCAGGTCTGGCGGCGCGGCCAGGAACGGGTCGTCGCGGTTCCGGTCGAGGCGGCCGACCGCCGGCCGCGCAACGTCACCACCCTCGAGGGCCGCCACCCGCTCGACGGGCTCGTGGTCGGCGAGCTCACCCCCGGCCTCGCCGAGGAGCTCGAGCTCGGCGATCTCGACCGCGGGGTCGTGGTGCTCGGTACCGAGGCCGGGCGGTTCGCCGGGCGGCTCGGCCTGCGCCGCGGCGACGTGATCGAGAGCGTGAACGGCCGGCGGGTCGGCTCGGTGGGCGAGCTGCGCGAGGTCGTGCGCCGGGGAGCCCAGGGCAGATGGCAGATCGGCGTGCGCCGCGGCGAGCAGCAGCTCGTGTTGAGCGTGGGCTGAGCGGCGAGGGCGAGCTGTTCGCCCCGCTGGCCGAAGCGCCGTCGCCGGCCGACGCGCCGCTCGCCGACCGGCTGCGACCGACCCGGCTCGAGGATCTCTTGGGCCAGGAAAAGGCGCTCGACCCCGAGGGCCCGCTCGGCCGCATGCTGGCGAGGAAGCGCCTCGCCTCCTTGATCCTCTGGGGACCGCCCGGCTCCGGCAAGACGACCTTGGCGCGCCTCCTGGCCAAGGCGGTGGACGAGCCGCTGCTTTCCCTCTCCGCGGTGATGGCGGGCGTGGCCGACCTGCGCAAGGCCTTCGAGGAGGCCCGCCGGCTGCGCGCCCGGGGCCGCCACCCGATCCTGTTCATCGACGAAATCCACCGCTTCAACCGCGCCCAGCAGGACGGGATGCTCCACGAGGTCGAGGACGGCACGGTCACGCTGATCGGTGCCACGACCGAGAACCCGTCCTTCGCCTTGAACGCGGCCCTCCTCTCGCGTTGCCACGTCGTGGTCCTGGAGCGGCTCTCGCCCGAGGCGCTCGACAAGCTCCTCGAGCGGGCGGAGGCCCATCTCGGCCATCGCCTGCCGCTCGATCCGACGGCACGCGCCCGCCTGTGCGAGCTCGCCGACGGCGACGGTCGCTACCTCTTGAACATGGTCGAGGCGATCGCCGATCTGCCGAGCGAGCCCGTCCTCGGTGTGGCAGAGCTCGCCGAGATCCTCCAGCGCCGGCTGCCGATCTACGACAAGCAGGAGGAGGCCCATTACAACCTGATCAGCGCGCTCCACAAATCGGTCCGCGGCTCGGATCCGGACGCCGCCCTCTATTGGCTCTGCCGGATGTTGGTCGGCGGCGAGGACCCGCGCTACCTGGCCCGCCGCATCGTGCGGATGGCGAGCGAGGACGTGGGCCTGGCCGATCCCTCGGCCCTCGGCCTGGCGCTCGCCGCCGCCGAGGCCTACGAGCGGCTGGGCAGCCCCGAAGGCGAGCTGGCCCTGGCCGAGGCGGTCGTCTACCTGGCGCTCGCGCCCAAGTCGAACGCCGTGTACCTGGCTTACGGGGCGGCGACCCGGGCGGCCAAGGAGAAAGGCTCGCTGCCGCCGCCCTTGCACATCTTGAACGCGCCCACCGCGCTCATGCGTCGGCTCGGCTACGGCGAGGGCTACGCCTACGACCACGCCGCCCCCGACCGGTTCTCGGGCCAGAACTACTTCCCGGACGGGATGGCGCGCGAGCGCTACTACGAGCCGACCGGGGAGGGGCGCGAGGCGCGCTTGAAGGAGCGGCTCGAAGAGCTCGACCGGCTGCGCGCGGCGCGCCGCGGGGAGGGGTCGTGAGCGGGGTCGAGGAGCGCACCGTGGCCCCCGAGGAGGCCGGCTGGCGGCTCGACCGTTGGGTCAAGACGCATTTTCCGGGTCTGCCCTTCGCCCGCCTGCAGAAGCTCCTGCGGACCGGCCAGTTCCGGGTCGACGGCAAGCGGCCGGAGGCCGGCCAGCGGCTGTTGGCGGGGCAGCGGATCCGCATTCCGCCTTTGCCGGAGGCGACGACGAGCGCGACCGCCCCGACGACCGCCCGCCGACCGCTGAGCCCGGCCGATCGTGCCTTCGTCCGCAGCCTCGTGATCTTCGAGGACGAGCGGCTGATCGCGCTCGACAAGCCACCGGGGCTCGCCGTCCAAGGCGGCAGCGGCACGACCCGCCATCTGGATGCGCTGCTCGACGGCCTGGCGAAGGGGGGGGAGAAGCCGCGGCTCGTCCACCGCCTCGACCGCGACACCTCGGGCGTGCTGGTCGTCGCCAAGAGCGCGGAGGCGGCCCGCGAGCTCGGCTTCGCCTTCCAGCAGCACCGCGTGCGTAAGCTCTATTGGGCGATCCTGGTGGGCGGGCCGGCGCGCAACGAGGGCGTGATCGACCTGCCGCTCGGCAAGCGCGGGCCGCCCGGTCGCGAGAAGGTCGAGCCGGCCCCCGACAGCGAGGAGGACGAGGCGGCGCGCTGGGCGAAGACCGAGTTCAAGGTCCTGGCGCGCGCCGGCAAGGTCGCGAGCTGGGTGGCGCTGCTGCCGCGGACCGGACGAACCCACCAGCTGCGCGCCCATTGCGCGGCGATCGGCGCGCCGATCCTGGGCGACGGCAAGTACGGCGGCAAAGCCGCCCATCCCAAGGGCGCGCCCCGGGGCCTGATGCTGCACGCTCGCGAGCTCGAGCTGCCGGGGCCCAGGGGCCGGCCGCTGCGGATCACCGCCGAGCCACCGGCCGCCTTCCGCGAGGCCCTCGCCTGGCTCGGCCTCGACCGACCCGAAGCACCCGGGGCCTCGCTCGCGGACTGGCCGGCCGAGGGCTAGCCGGCTCCGGGGCGCAGCACCGGCAGGAGATGCTCCTTGGCGAGCATCATGTGGCAGCCCTTGACCCCGTCGACCGTCTGGGTGACCCGCAGATCGCCCGCGAGCGAGCAGAGCATGTAGGCCTCGTTGCGCGAGAGCGTCGTACGCCGGCCGAGATGCTCGACCATCTCGCGGGTCGCCTGGACCGCGGCGTCGTCGAGATCCTCGTCGAGGCCGATGGCAATCAGG
>JAILZQ010000078.1 GCA_023512415.1 Geminicoccaceae bacterium
AGTGGGTGATGGTGGGGGTCGTGGGCCTGGCCGGGCTCGCCCCCACCTTGGCCGCGCTCGAACGCGGGGCGATCGTGGCGATCGCCAACAAGGAGCCGTTGGTGTCGGCCGGCCCGCTCGTCCTCGAGACGGCGCAGCGGGCCGGCGCCGTGCTCCTGCCGGTCGATTCCGAGCACAACGCGATCTTCCAGGCCCTGGCCGGCAGCCCGATCGAGACGGTCGAGCGGCTGATCCTCACCGCCTCGGGCGGCCCCTTCCGGACCGCCACGCTCGAGGAGATGGCCGCCGCCACGCCCGAACGAGCGGTCGCCCACCCGAACTGGTCGATGGGCGCCAAGATCAGCGTCGACAGCGCCACGATGATGAACAAGGGCCTCGAGATCATCGAGGCCGAACGGCTGTTCGGCATCGCCGAGGCGGCGATCGAGGTCGTGGTCCACCCGCAATCGGTCGTGCACAGCCTCGTGGCGTTCAAGGACGGCTCCCTCTTGGCCCAGCTCGGCGCGCCCGACATGCGGATCCCGATCGCCCACACGCTGGCCTGGCCGGGCCGGCTCGCGACGAGCGCGCCGCGGCTCGACCTCCTCGCGGTCGGCCGGCTCGATTTCGAGCCGCCGGATCCGCGCCGCTTCCCGGCGCTCGAGCTCGCCCGGCGCGCCTTGCGGCGGGGGGGAGCGGCCCCTACTATCCTCAACGCCGCCAACGAGGTGGCGGTCGCGGCGTTCCTCGCCCGGCGCATCGGCTTCCTCGACATCGTGCGCACGGTCGAGAGCGTCCTCGAGAGCCTGCCGGACACACCGACCGGGTCGCTCGAGGCCGTTTTGGCCTGCGATCGGGAGGCGCGGCGTTCGGCCCTGGCGCGGATCGCGGGCAGCCCGCCGGGCGGGCACCGAGGTGAGGAGGGGTGATGGAGCTCGTGGGCCTCGTCGGGCAGTACCTCGTGCCCTTCCTGATCATCCTCTCGATCGTCGTGTTCGTCCACGAATGGGGCCATTACCGGGTGGCGCGGGCCTGCGGCGTCCGCGTCGAGGTGTTCTCGATCGGCTTCGGGCCGGAGCTGTTCGGCTTCACCGACCGGCGCGGCACGCGCTGGCGGTTCTCCGCCGTCCCGTTGGGCGGCTACGTCAAGATGCTGGGCGATGCCGACGCCACGAGCACCACACCCGACCTCACCGCGGCGGGCGATCCGGAGAGCTTCCAGGCGCAGAGCGTGGGCCGCCGGGCGGCCGTGGTGGTGGCCGGGCCCGCCGCCAATTTCCTCTTCGCGATCCTCCTCTTGGCCGTGCTCTTCGTGGTGAGCGGTCGGCCCTTCACGCCGGCCGAGATCGGCGCGGTCCAGCCCGACAGCCCGGCGGCGGCGGCCGGGCTGCAGCCAGGCGATCGGGTCGTCGCGGTCGACGGCCGGGCGGTCGCGAGCTTCGAGGAGCTGCAGACGATCGTCCGAGCGAGCCCCGACACCCCGCTCTCGTTCACTGTCCGGCGCGGTGCGGAGGAGCTCACGCTCACCGTCACCCCGGCCCTGAGCGAGCTCGTCGACCGGTTCGGCGGGGTGCACCGGATCGGCCTCATCGGGGTGAGCCGGGCCGGGGTGGAGTTCCGCCGGGCAGGCCCGGTCGAGGCGATGGTCGAGGCGGTGGCCGAGACCGGCCGGATGATCGCCGGGACCCTGAAGGGTCTGTTGGAGATGATCGTGGGCGCGCGCGGCACCCAGGAGCTCGGCGGGCCGCTGCGGATCGCCCAGATGTCGGGCGAGATCGCCAAGGACGGCTTCGTGCCGGCCCTCTGGTTCACCGCCGTCCTGTCGATCAACCTCGGCTTGATCAACCTTTTCCCGATCCCGATGCTGGACGGCGGCCATCTGGCGCTCTACGCGGTCGAGGCGCTGCGCGGCCGGCCGTTGACGGAGCGCAGTCAAGAGCTCGCCTTCCGCTTCGGTCTCGCGATGGTGTTGAGCTTGATGCTGTTCGCCACGTGGAACGATCTCGTGCACCTCAAGATCGTCGAGTTCCTGGCCGGCTTGATCTCCTGAGCCGCGACGAACGCCGCAGGGTTCCGCCCTTGCCCCAACGAGAAGGACCCCCGAGGATGCGCAACCGCTGGCGTCGCCCCCTCGCCGGCGCGGCCCTCGCCGCCGCCGTGGCCCTGGGCCAGCCCGTGCCGACCGCGGCGCAACAAGCCGGCCGCATCCGCGAGATCGTGGTGACCGGCAACCAGCGGGTCGAGCAGGCGGCGATCGAGAGCTATCTGACGCTGCGCCGCGGCGACCCGTTCACGGCCCAGGGCCTCGACGCTTCGCTCAAGGCGCTGTTCGCCACCGGGCTCTTCGAGGACGTGCGCGTGCGCCGCGACGGCGACCGGCTCGTGGTCGAGGTGGTCGAGAACCCGATCGTCAACCGGGTGGCCTTCGAGGGCAACCGGGCGATCGACGATCCGACCCTCGAGGCCGAGGTGGCGATCCGCCCGCGCCAGGTGTTCACCCGGGCACGGGTGCAGGACGCGGTGAGCCGGATCCTCGACCTCTATCGACGCAGCGGCCGCTTCTCGGCGCGGGTCGAGCCCAAGATCATCGAGCTCGACCAGAACCGGGTCGATCTCGTCTTCGAGATCGAGGAGGGCCCGGTCACCAAGGTCCGGGGGATCAGCTTCGTCGGCAACGAGGCCTTCTCGGACAGCACGCTCAGGGGCGTGATCCAGACGGTCGAGGCCGCCTGGTGGCGGCTCTTCACGACCGACGACACCTACGATCCCGACCGTCTGCAGTTCGACCAAGAGCTTCTGCGCCGGTTCTACAATGCCCGCGGCTACGCCGACTTCCAGGTGGTCTCGGCGGTGGCGGAACTCACGCCGGACGGCAAAGAGTTCTACATCACCTTCACCCTCGACGAAGGCCCGGTCTACAAGTTCGGCACGATCGAAATCCGGAGCCAGGTGAGCGATCTCGCCCCCGAACAACTGCAGGCGAGCCTGCAGGCCAAGCCCGGCACCGTGTACAACGCCGACCAACTCGAGGCGACCGTGCAGCGGCTCACCGATCAGCTCGGCTCGCTCGGCTACGCCTTCACCCAGATCGACGTGGTGCAGCGCAAGAACCGCGAGAACCTCACGGTCGACGTGACCTTCGACGTGCGCGAGGGCCCCAGGGTCTATGTCGAGCGGATCGACATCTCGGGCAACGTGCGCACGCTCGATTCGGTGATCCGTCGCGAGATCCGGCTCGCCGAGGGCGATGCGTTCAACGTCGCCTTGCTGCGCCGGTCCCGCCAGCGGATCATCAATCTCGGCTTCTTCGAGACGGTCGAGGTCCGCAACGAGCCGGGCAGCGCGCCCGACCGCACGGTGGTCAAGGTCAAGGTGAGCGAGCGGTCGACCGGCGAGCTATCCTTCGGCGCCGGCTATTCGACGACGGACGGACCGCTGGGTGACGTCCGTTTCCGCGAGCGCAACCTCCTGGGGCGCGGCCAGGATCTGACCGCCAACTTCACCATCTCCGGGCGGCGGCAGAACGTTCAGCTCAGCTTCACCGAGCCTTGGCTGTTCGAGCGCGAGCTCGCCGCCGGGTTCGACGTCTTCCGCACCAAGACCGACTACCAGGCGGAGTCGAACTTCGACCAAACGCTCACCGGCGGGCGGGTGCGCGCCGGCTACGCCTTGACCGAGAATCTCCGCCACGGCGTCTACTACACGCTGCGCCGGACGCAGATCCACGACGTCGACAACGACGCCTCCGTCTTCATCCGCGACGAGGAGGGGGCGCGCTGGACCTCGGCGGTGGGCCAGAGCTTCACCTACGACCGGCGGGACCAACGCTTCTTGCCCTCGGAAGGCTATGCACTGCGGCTCGAGCAGGAGGTCGCGGGGCTCGGCGGCGACAGTCGTTACCTCAAACACGAAGGTCGCGCCGATTGGTATTACCCCTTCGCTCCCGAATGGGTGCTCAATCTCGGGCTCTCGGCCGGCTACATCTTCGGCTTCGGCGGCGAGGACGTCACACTCTCCGAGCGCTTCTTCCTGGGCGGGTCGAGCTTCCGCGGGTTCAGCTTCGGCGGTATCGGGCCCCGCGACCGGCGGACCGAGGATGCGCTCGGCGGCAATCTCTACTATGTCGGTACGGCCGAGCTCCGCTTCCCCTTGGGTCTGCCCAAGGAGCTGCGCTTCTTCGGCCGCGCCTGGACCGATGTCGGGACGCTCACCGAGATCGACCTCGACGGTCCGGGGATCACCGACAGCGGGGACCTGCGCGCCTCGGTGGGCGTGGGCCTTTCCTGGCTGTCGCCCTTGGGCCCGCTCGCCATCGACCTCGGCTGGGCGGTTCGCAAGGAGCGGGAGGACGAGACCGAAACCTTCCGGATCTCCTTCGGCACGCGGTTCTGAGGGACGGACGGGAGGGCGCATGCCGGGCCGCGGATGGCTGCTCGCCCGTCGGACGCTCGGCATCGTGGCGCTCGCCCTGCTCGTCCGGCCGGCCGCGGCCCAGCCGCTGCCGGCCACCGTCGCGGCGGTCGTCGACCATCAGCGGATCATGCGCGATTCGAAGGCCGCCAAGAGCATCCAGCAGCAGCTCGAGGTGCGCCGCAAGCTCTACCTCGACCAGCTCGCCAAGGAGGAGCAGCGGCTCGCCGAGGTCGGCAAAGAGCTCGCCCGCCAGCGCGGCGTCCTCGCGGCCGAAGTGTTCGCGCAGAAGCGCAAGGAGTACGAGGAGGCGGTCCAGGCGCTGCAGCGCGCCTCCAACGAGCGGCGCCGGCAGCTCGACGAGGCCTTGGGTGCGGCCAACAACCAAGTCCGCCAAGTCTTGAAGGAGATCGTCGACGAGCTCGCCGAGGCGCGCGGCTTCAACCTCGTGCTGCCGGCCTCGGCGGTGCTGCTCTTCTCGCCGAAGATCGACATCACCGAGGAGGTGATGGCCCGCCTCGACCGCAAGCTGCCGAGCGTCAAGCTGCCCGAGGCGGCCAACTGAGCGGGCCCGCGCCGGACGGGCCCCGGGAGGAGACCGACACGATGAGCGAGACCCGAGCGGTGGGCACGCGCCTGCCGGACGTCGACTATGCCGGGATCATGCGGGCGATCCCGCACCGCTATCCGATGCTGCTGGTCGACCGGCTGACCGAGGTCGAGGCCTTCAAGCGGGCGGTCGGGATCAAGAACGTCACGTTGAACGAGCCGTTCTTCCCCGGCCACTTCCCGGCCGACCCGATCATGCCCGGCGTGCTGATCGTCGAGGCCCTCGCCCAGGCCGCAGCCGTGCTCGCGGTGACGAGCCTCGGTCCCGACGCGCAAGGCACGACGGTCTACTTCACGACGGTCGAGGAGGCCCGCTTCCGCCGGCCGGTCCGCCCGGGCGACACGCTCACCCTCGAGGTCGTCCTGGTCCGGCAGCGGCTCGGCATCTGGAAGTTCGAGGGCCGCGCCCGGGTCGGCGACGAGCTCGCCACCGAGTGCAGCTTCTCGGCCAAAGTGATGGCCAGCCGCAGCGGGCCCGGCTGACGGCCCGCCGCGCCCCCGGGGGAGGCGCGCCGCTCAGCCGCGCGCCTCGATCGGTACGAAGGGCCGCTCGGTCTGGCCGGTGTAGAGCTGGCGCGGCCGCCCGATCTTCTGCTGGGGATCCTGGATCATCTCGTTCCACTGGGCGATCCAGCCCACCGTGCGCGCGAGCGCGAAGATGGCGGTGAACATCCGTGTCGGGATCCCCATCGCCTCGAGGATGATACCCGAGTAGAAATCGACGTTCGGGAACAGCTTTCGCTTGACGAAATACTCGTCCTCGAGGGCGATCTTCTCGAGCTCCTTGGCGATCTCGAGGAGCGGATTGTTCTTGTGACCGAGCTCGGCGAGCACCTCCTCGGCACTCTTCTTGAGGACGGCGGCGCGCGGATCGTAGTTCTTGTAGACGCGGTGGCCGAAGCCCATGAGCCGCATGTGGGCGTCTTTGTCCTTCACCTTCTCGAGGAAGGACTTGATGTTCGAGACCGAGCCGATCTGCTTGAGCATGCCGAGCACGGCCTCGTTCGCACCGCCGTGCGCCGGCCCCCACAATGCCGCGATCCCGGCGGCGATCGCGGCATAGGGGCTCGCACCGGTCGAGCCCACGAGTCGGACCGTCGAGGTCGAGGCGTTCTGCTCGTGGTCGGCGTGCAGGATGAAGATCTTGTCCAGTGCGCGTGCCATCACCGTATTGATCCGGTAAGGCTCGCATGGCACCGCGAACATCATGTGTAGGAAGTTCGAGGCGTAGTCGAGATCGTTGCGCGGATAAACGAAAGGCTGGCCGATCGAGTATTTGTAGGCCATGGCGGCGATCGTCGGCACCTTGGCGATCAAACGGTGCGTGACGACCATCCGCGCGTGCGGATCGTCGACGTCGAGATCCTCGTAATAGAAGGCGGAGAGTGCGCCGATCACGCCGATCATCACCGCCATCGGATGGGAGTCGCGACGGAAGCCGCGGAAAAGGTAACTGATCTGCTCGTGCACCATCGTGTGGTAGGTGATGTCGTGCACGAACTTGGCGAGCTGCTCGCGGGTCGGCAGCTCACCGTTCAGCAAAAGGTAGCAGACCTCGAGATACGAGCAGCGTTCGGCCAGCTCCTCGATCCGGTAGCCGCGGTGGAGCAGGATCCCCTGGTCGCCGTCGATGTAGGTGATCTTCGATTCGCAGCTCGCGGTCGAGGTGTAGCCCGGATCGTAAGTGAACACGCCGGTGGCACCGTAGAGCTTGCGCACGTCGAGAACCGGCGGGCCCATGGTGCCGGGCAGAACGGGCAGCTCGACCGTTCGGCCGTCGGGCATCGTGACGCGAGCGGTCGCGGGGCTCGTGGCCTGGCTCATCGGCTGTCCTCCTCGACGGGCCCTCTGTTCGCACCTGCAGCAACGGGGGCCGCCGGACCCTAGCAGCCGGTCCCGGCAGCTTCAATTCGAGGCGGGCAGGACCGGGTTGCGACCCGCCGCAGCATCGCCGAGCCGGCCCGAGACCTCCTCGCGCCCCAGCACCACCATGACCTCGAACAGGCCGGGCGAGACGGTCGAGCCGGTAAGCGCCACCCGGAGCGCCTGGGCGAGGCGCGCGAACTCGAGCCCGCGGCCCTCGGCGAAGCCGCGGCAGGCCACCTCGAGCGCCGCCTCCTCCCAGGGCTCGTGGGCGGCCAGGATCGGCGCGAGCGCGGCGAGGGCGGCGCGGCCGGCGGGGTCGAGGCGAGCCGCGGCCTCGGTGGCGAGCGGCAGGGGCCGCGGCCGGAGATAGAAGGCCGCACCCCGCGCGAGCTCGACCAGGGTCCGGGCCCGGGCCTTGAGGCCGGCCATGCCGGCCAGCAGACGCCGCGCCCCCTCGCCCTCGACGGTGAGCCCCTCCTTGGCGAGGAACGGGCGCACGAGCTCGATCAACTCGGCGTCGCTCCGCAGGCGCAGGAAGTGGGCGTTGACGTTCAAGAGCTTGGCCATGTCGAAGCGGGCCGGCGAGCGGCCGACGCCGGAAAGGTCGAAGAGCGCGATCGCCTCGGCGTCGGTCAACAGCTCCTTGTCGCCGTGCGACCAGCCGAGCCGCAGCAGGTAGCACCGCATCGCCTCGGGCAAGAAGCCCATCTCGCGATACTCCGTGACCGAGAGGGCACCGTGCCGCTTCGACAGCTTGGCACCGTCCGGGCCGTGGATCAGCGGGATGTGGGCGAAGGCCGGACAGGAGGCACCGATCGCGTCGTAGAGCTGCTTCTGGCGGAAGGTGTTGGTCAGATGGTCATGGCCGCGGATCACGTGGGTGATCCCCATGTCGATGTCGTCGACCACGACCGAGAGCATGTAGGTGGGCGTACCGTCGGATCTCAGCAGGACCATGTCGTCGAGCTGCTCGTTGGCTACCCGGATGGTCCCCTGGACGAGGTCCTCGATCACCGTCTCGCCCTCGAGCGGCGCCTTGAGGCGGATCACCGGCGGGACACCCGGCGGCGCCTCGGAGGGGTCGCGGTCGCGCCAGCGGCCGTCGTAACGCATCGGTCGGCCCTCGGCGCGCGCCTTCGCGCGCATCGCCTCGAGCTCCTCGGGCGTGGCCCAGCAGCGATAGGCCTTGTCTTCGGCCAAGAGCCGCAAGGCCACCTCGCGGTGCCGCGCGAAGCGGGTCGACTGGAAGACGGGCGGCTCGTCCGGGTCGAGGCCGAGCCAATGCAGACCGTCGAGGATCGCCCGGATCGCCTCTTCGGTCGAGCGCGCGCGGTCGGTGTCCTCGATGCGCAGGAGATAACGGCCGCCATGGTGGCGAGCGAACAGCCAATTGAACAGCGCAGTCCGCGCGCCGCCGATGTGCAGATAGCCCGTGGGCGAGGGCGCGAAGCGGACGACTACACTCATGGTTGAATTTTCCGCCGGCTCGGGGGAGACTGGCCGAGCCGGCCTCTAGCACGCTCCGGGGGCAGCATGCACGCCGCGGCGAGCCCGCCTCTCGCTCCCCCCTCGGCCGCGGGCGCTTCGGGCCGTCGGATCCTCGGCCTCACGGGCGCGCTCGGCCGCACCCTGGCGGCCGAATCGGACCGCTGGCTCTTGTGGCTGCCGGTGGCCCTCGCCGCCGGCATCCTCTTCTATTTCGGCCGGCCCGCGCCACTTCCCGGCGCCGCCCTCGGGGCGGTCGCGCTCGCGGGCCTGCTCGCCGGGACGGCCGCAGCCGCGCTCCGGCGCAGCCGGCCGCTGCTCGCCCTGCCCCTCGCCGGGCTCGCCGCCGCGGCCACGGGGCTCCTCGCCGCCGCGCTTCGGCTCGCCACGGTCGAGGCCCCGGTTCTGCCGCGCGCCGGCGTCTGGACGGTCGAGGGACGGATCGCCGAGCTCGAGCCGCGCGAGCCGCGCGTGCGGCTCGTCCTCGACCGGCTGGCGGTCGCGGGGCTCGCGCCGGCGGCCACGCCCGAACGGGTCCGGCTCACCCTTCGGCACGGCGCCGAGCCGCTCGAGGTCGGCCAGCGGATCCGCCTCGAGGCCGTGCTGCAACCACCCCGCGGTCCCCTCGTGCCGGGCGGCTTCGACCACGCTCGCCACGCCTGGTTCGAGCGACTGGGTGGCGTGGGCTGGGCGCTCGGCCGGCCCACGCTGCTCGAAGCCCCTCCCGCAGGCGGCTTTGCGCTCGCCCTGGCCCGCTTGCGCGCGCGGCTCGCCGAGCGCTTCGTCGAGGCCCTGCCCGGCCCTACGGGTGCGGTGGCTGCCGCCCTCGTGACCGGCGTGCGCGCCGGGATCGACGATGCCACCTGGCAGGACTTCCAACGTTCCGGCCTCGCCCATCTCCTGGCGATCTCCGGGCTGCACATGTCGCTCGTGGCCGGCACCGTGCTGCTCGTCGGGCGCTGGCTCTTCGCCCTCGTCCCGCCGATCGCCGAGCGGGTGCCGGCGCGCAAGCCGGCGGCCGTCCTGGCGCTCTCGGCGGCCTTTTTCTACCTGCTGATCTCGGGTGCCACGGTGCCGACCCAGCGGGCCTTCCTCATGGTCGCCGTGGCCCTGCTCGCGATCCTGGTCGACCGCGAGCCCTTGTCGATGCGGCTCCTCGCCTGGGCCGCCACGGTCGTGCTGCTGCTCAGGCCGGAGGCGGTCACGGGTCCCTCCTTCCAGCTCTCCTTCGCCGCGGTGCTGGCGCTGATCGCGGTCTGGGAGCAGCTCGGCCGGAAGTTGGGCGAGGGCGCGCCGAACGGGCTCGTTCGGCTCGCCCGCTACCCCTTGGGCGTGGCCGCCACGACGCTCGTCGCGAGCCTCGCCACGATGCCGCTCACCGCCTTCCATTTTCAGACCGTGGCCGGCTGGGGCGTGGTCTCGAACCTCCTCGCGGTGCCGCTCACGACCTTCTGGATCATGCCGGCGGGCCTCTCGGCGCTGCTGCTCGCACCGCTCGGCCTCGACGGCCCGGCGGTGCAGGCGATGGGAACCGGGATCGAGCTCCTCCTGGCGATCGCCCACGCAGCGGCCGACCTGCCGGGAGCGGCCCTCGCGGTCCCGCTGTGGCCGGCCTCGGCGCTCGCGGTCCTCTGGGCAGGGGGGCTCTGGCTCGCGCTCTGGCGACGCCCCTGGCGCTGGCTCGGCCTCCTCGCAATCCTGCCGGCTGCCTTCCTCGTCGCCCGGGCGCGCCCGCCCGACGTCGTGGTCACGCCGTGGCTCGCGCAGCTCGCCGTCACCGGACCCGCCGGTGCGCGGATCCTCGCCTTCGAACGTGACGAGCTGGTCGAGGAGGCGCTCGCCCTAACGCTCGGCGGGCGGGCCCCCGAGGCCACCGCCGGGGACCTCCGCTGCGACCGCGCCGGCTGCGTCCTCGAACGCAACGGCACGCGGCTGACCCTCGCCCGCCGGCTCGACGCGCTGCTCGAAGCCTGCCGCGAGCCCGGCCTCGTGATCGCCCGCCTCGGCCCCGAACGCTGCCCGCCCGGGCCGGCCGAGCTCGCGGGCCCGCGCGCGCTCGCGGCGAGCGGCGGCATGGCGATATGGTTCGAACCGGACGGGACGATCCGTCGGCGGTCCGTCGCCGAGGCGCGGGGTGCGTGGCCTTGGGTGCCGCCGGTCGGCGGGAGGGACCGCGCGGGACGTTGAGGATTTATCAACTTTTCGGGTATATGTTGGTGCTGGTTCAACTGGAGATGGCAAGCCGTGTCGGTCCGTCCCGCCCTGCCGCAGCCGACTGCCGCCCACTCCGCGGTGTTGGTCCTGCTCCTCGCGCTGGGCACGGCCGCCCTGGCCGATGGCGGGCGCGAGCGCGGCGCCGGCGAGCCGCCCGCGGTCGCTCAGCCCGACCCAGCGGAGAGGACGCGGCTCGCGGCCGAAAGCGGGGCCGGCGAGGACGCGGGGGTGGGAGCCGGCCAGCTCGGTCCGGTCGAGCGGCTGCGGATCCGGTTGCTCGGCGGCAATCCGATCTTCGCCCTCGACTGGCTCGCGCGCGGCGGCGAACCGGAGCCCGGCCGACCGCCGCCTCGGCTGCCCCTGCCGTGAGCCCGGCCGCTCCCGCCCGGAGGGGACTGACGCTGCTCGAGCTCCTGCTCGTGCTGCGCCGGCGCATCGGGCTCGTCGCCACGATCCTGCTGGTCGGCTGCGGGACGAGCCTCGGCGTCACGAGCCTCGTTCCGAAGATCTACGTCGCCCGCACGCTCGTCTTGTTCGACCCCGATCGCGGCCGGCCGGGTGAAGCGGCCGGGCTCGCCCCGGGCGGGGTAGACAGCGCGCTGGTGGACAGCCAAGCCAAGATCCTCGCCTCTCGTTCGTTGGCGCGCGAGATCGTGCTCAACCTCGGGCTGATGGAAGACCCGGAGCTGCGCGCGCCTCTGCCGTCGCCGGACCGCCTGATCGGCACACTCTGGCAGCGCCTCGCCGGTGCGCCCGAGGCCGGTGCGGACACCGACTCGGGGGAGCAGCCGGCCGACGATCCGACCGCCGAGCTGGTCGACCGGTTCCTCGAACGCCTGAAGGTCGCCCGCGAGGGCCGCACCTACGTCATCGCGGTGAGCTTCAAGGCGACCGATCCGGAGAAGGCGGCACGGATCGCCAACGCCGTGGCCGAGCATTATGTGTTGGGGCAGCTCGCGAGCAAACTCGAGAGCGCGCAGCGGGCGGCGGCTTGGCTCGGCGAGCGGCTGGCCGCCGCCAAAGCCCAGCACGAGGCGGATCTGGCGGCGCTCGCGGCCTTCCGCGAGCGCGCCGTGTCGGCCGGGCCCGAACGCAGCGGCCGGGACGGCGAGCGGCTCGTCCAGCTCGAGCGCGAGCTCGTGGCGGCCGGCATCGAGCGGGCCGCCAAAGAAGCGCGCATCGCTCGGCTCAAGGAGCAGATCCGCCGCGGCGAGCCGATCGCTCCGGTCGAGGATCTCGCCTCCTCGACGCTCCTGCAGAACCTCAACGCGCTCAAGGCACAGAGCCTGCGGCGCGAGGCCGAGCTCAAGGCCGAATACGGCGACCGGCATCCCAAGATCGTCGACGCCCGGCGCGAAGTGGCCGAGCTGCAGGCTCGGATCGAGGCCGAGCAGGCGGCGCTGGTGCGCGAGCAGGAGGGGCTCTTGCTGGTCGCACGGGCCAAGGAGCAGGCCCTCCAGCGCGAGCTCGACCGGGTCAAGACCCGCGCGGCCGAGCAAGAGCGAGCCGAGCAGGAGCTCCAGACGCTCCAACAGCGAGCCGAGATCAGCCGCCGGCTCTACGAGTCCTATCTCGGCCAGGTCGAGCGCAGTGCCCAGGGCGAGGCGGCGCAGCGGCCGGATGCGCGGATCATCTCCGAGGCGGTGCCGCCTTCCGCGCCCGACTTCCCGCGTCCGCGCCTCGTCCTGTCGGTTTCGCTCACCGTCTCGACGATCGTGGCCCTGGTCGCGGTCTACCTCGCGGAACTCGCCGAGAAGGGCTTCCGCACGCCCGAGGATCTGCGCGAGGGGCTGGGTCTCGCCCCACTCGCGGTGCTGCCGCAATTGCCGCGGCGCGGTGCGCACGGGCCCGAAACGCACATCGTCGAGCGGCCGGGCGGTCGGTTCGCCGAAGGGATCCGCGCCGTCCTGCCGAGCCTGCTCGGCTCGCCGAGCGGTGGCCCCGGCCGGGTGGTGCTCGTGACCTCCTGCCTGCCGGGCGAGGGCAAGACCACGCTCGCCATGTGTCTCGGCCGGCTCGCTGCGGCCGAGGGCCTGAGGACGCTGTTGATCGATGCCGATCTCCGCCGACCGCGGGTTCGGGAGCTGCTCGGCGCCGCGCCACGCCCCGGCCTGGTCGAGCTCCTCCGCGGGGAGTGCACGCTCGAAGACCTCCTCGCGGTCGACGCGGCGACCGGCCTCGTCGTGCTGCCCGGCAGCCGGCGGCTCGCCCAGCCGACGCGGCTTTTGGGGCCGGACGGGCTCGGCAGGCTGCTCGACGCCTGTCGGCGACGGTTCGACCTCGTGCTGGTCGACACCGCACCCTTGCGCGCCGTGGCGGATGCCCGGCTGATCGCGCCCTCGGTCGACCGGGCCCTCCTCGTCGTGCGCTGGGGAACCACGGCCCGCGACCTCGCCGCCGCAGCCCTGGCCGACGCCCCGGAGCTCGAGGGCAAGCTCGCCGGTGCGGTGCTGAACCGGGTCGACCTGCGCAAGGCGGCACTCTGGGAGCGCCCCGGCAGTCGCAGCGCCCGGCTCGTCCTCGCCGGCTATTACGGCGAGTGAGCCACGGCCGGCGGAACGTACCTTCCCAGGGTCGGGCCGCCGGGCCCCGACCGCTCGTGCCGAGCGGCGCGCCGTTCAGCCGACACGGGCTCCGCCCCCGGCCGGGTCGCCGCCCGTCGCCGAGGCCGAGGCGCGCAACTGCAGGAAGGACTTCGGGTGCTGCTGCCCGGGGTCGAGACGGGCCCGGCGTCGACGGGGCGCGGAGGGGCTCCTCTCCGCCCGGGCCCGGCGAAGGCTGCGCGATCGCGAGGGGCTGCCGGTCGCTCGCCCTCGCTCACCGGCTCGCGCCGGCAGGACGCTTCCCGGCTACGCGGGAAGGCTCGATCGGCACACGGCGCTTCCCCGGAGCACCGGGGAGCCCTCGGCCTCGCTCCAAAGTGGCCCGCGGTGGGCGCCGGTTCGACCGGAGCCGCTCGCGCCGCGCGACCGGCAGCTCCTGCCGAGGGCCGCGGCCCTCGCCCGTGGAGGCCGGCGGTTGGCGGGCGGCTCGCGGGCCCGATCCGCCGATCCCTGATTCCTCCTGCCGCCCGATCCGCCGGGCCGGTTCCGGGGCGGGTACCTGCTAGCCCGGCCGACGCGACGGCGCCGACCCCCGGCCCGGCTGCTCGCAACCGATCTGGCCGGCCCGCCGCCGAGCCCGATCGGCGCGGCCGGACACGCGCCCCGGTCGGTGCCGTCGGGCCCCCGCCGAGCCCCGGGTTCGGCACGAGTTCATGCCCCTGCGGGGCCTCGCCCACGACCGCCCGGACTTGACCGGCACGTTCGATGCCGCCGTGGTGGCGCCGGAACGGCCGGGCCGCCAGCTCGGCCGCCTGCTCCAGGAGGAATCCCCCTTGACCACCACCCCGCCCTTCCGCACCGCGCTCGTGACCGGGGCCTCGCGTGGGATCGGTGCGGCGATCGTCCGCGCCCTGCGCGCCGAGGGGCTCGAGGTCTGGGCGGTCGCCCGCTCGGCCCAGCGGCTCGAGGCGCTCGCCGCCGAGACCGGCTGCCGGGCCCTGCCGCTCGACGTCACCGACACGGCAGCACTCGAGGCGGCCTTGGAGCCGCTCGCGATCGACGTGGCGGTGGTCAACGCGGGCGGGGTGAGCGCCGTCAAGCAGCTGCACGAGATGGGCCGGCACGAGCTCGATTCGATGCTCGATCTCAACGTCAAGGCGGCGTTCCACACGGTCCGCGTCGTCCTGCCGGGGATGGTCGCCCGGCGCTCCGGCCACCTCTTCCTCGTGAGCTCGATCTCGGCCCACCACGCCTATCCGGCGATGGCCGCCTACACCGCCGGCAAGGCCGCGGTCTCGATGCTCGCCCAGAACCTCCGCCTCGACTTGGTCGGTACCGGGATCCGTGTGACCGAGCTCGCCCCCGGCCGGGTCGAGACCGACATCTACCTCGAAGCCATGGGTGGCGACCGGGCGGCAGTCCGCGAGCGGCTCTACGAGGGCTTCCGCTCGATCAAGCCCGAGGAGGTGGCCCGTGTGCTGGTCGAGGCGCTGCGGCTGCCGGCGCACCTCGATCTCGCGCGCATCGACATCGTGCCGACCGACCAGGCGTTCGGTGGCGTGGTCCTCGCCCACCTGGACCGTCCGCAGGCTCAGGGCCGCGAATCGAGCCAGCGATAATAGGGCAGCGCGAGTCGGACGAGGACGGCGGCGAGCCCGGCCAGGGGGATCGGCTTCGGCCGCTCGAGCGGCAGGGGCAGCGCCCGCTCGTCCCCGCCCGTGAGCAGGGCCGCGAGATGCGGCCCGAGAGCCGTAGCGAGCGCCACGCCGCGGCCGTTGCAGCCGATCCAGGCGTAGAGCTCCGGGCCGAGCGCCAAGAGATGCGGGTGGCGGTCGGGGGTGAGGGCGATCTCCGCCGTCCAGGCGAAGGCGAAGCGCAGCCCGGCGAGCGGTGGGAAGGCCCGGGCGAGGAGCTCGCCGACGCGTCGCCCGAGCCGGGCCCGCTCGTGGAGCGGCAGGGCGAGCGCGCCGCCCGAGACCAGCCTCCCCTCGACGGTCCAGCGCAGGAAGCGGAGATCGGCCCGGGTGTCGGAGACGGCCTCACCGCCCGGCACGACCGACCGGCGGACGTTCTCGCCCAAGGGCTCGCTCGCGAGCATCCAGGGCCGGAAGGGCACGAAGGTGCGGGCGAGTGCCCCGGTCGGCGGTCCGGAATAGGCGGCGGTCGCGAGCAGCACGCGGCGGGCCTCGACGCTGCCCGAGGGCGTGGCGAGCCGCCAGCTCGTGCCACGCCGCTCGAGCCCGGTCACGGGCGAGCGGGCGAACAGGCGCACGCCGCGCGCCACGGCCGCACGGGCGAGGCCGCGGGCGAAGGCGAGCGGGTTCAGATGCCCGCCGGTGCGGGCCGCCCAGCCGCCGCACCAGGCCTCGCTTCCGAGCCGTTCGGCGAGCCGCCTCGGCTCCAGGAGCTCGACCTCGGCGCCGCGCCTCGACCACTGCTCGAAGCGCTTGCGGCTCACCCGCTCGAACCGCTCGGGGCTGTGGGCAGGCTGGATCCAGCCCGCCTGGACCGCCTCGCAATCGATGCCGAGGCGGCGGATCAGCGCGAAAGTGAACGCCGCCGAATCGCGCACGAGCGCCACGAAGCGCTCGCCCCGCTCGGGCCCGAGCCGGGCCACGAGATCGTCCGGGTCGGGGCGGGTGAGCGTCGGGATGACTTGCCCGTTGTTGCGGCCGGAGGCCCCGAAGCCGGGCTCCTCGGCCTCGAGGACGATAGTGGTGAGACCGGGCGCGGCCTCGGCCAAGTGGAGCGCGGTCGAAAGGCCGGTGAACCCGGCGCCGACGATCGCGACGTCGGCCTCGACGGGGCCGCGCAGGACCGGCAGCACGGGGGCCGGTGGTGCGGTCGCGGCCCAGAGCGAGCCAACGAGGCCGGAAGCGGCGGGCGAACGGTCGGCCACGGCTCAAGAGCCCGCGACGAGCGCCTCCGGCAGCCCGATGGCGCGTGCCGGGAAGGCGAGGACGAGAGCGAAGCGCACCGACCGTGATCCCATCGACCCCGGGGAGCGGGACGCACGCGGGGTACGAGGGCAGCGCGCCCGGATCGACGCGGACGGTCGAGCGGCCGACGAAGGATGATCGGCGGGGTGTCCGGCGCCGCCGCGCACCGACCGGGGG
>JAILZQ010000079.1 GCA_023512415.1 Geminicoccaceae bacterium
GACTAGCGCGGGTCCCATGGCCGCGCCCGGCCAGTCTAGCCAGCTGAAGACCACGCCCAGCGTCCGTGGCAGCAGCAGCACCGTGCCGTAGAGCCAGGCGGGCCGGCGCCAGAGAGTCGCCGCGATAACCGGCACGGTGCAGGCGAGCCAATAGGTGGCTGCGTCCCAGCCCGTTGTGCCGGTGGTCAGCAGCAGGCCAACCAGGCCATAGCAGAAGCCGGCGCTGTACCAGGCCCAGCGGCCGCGCCAGTTACGCCGGGCGAAAAGCCAGCCAGCCACCAGGTAGACCAGGTTCAGCAGGACCAGCGTCAGCGCGAATGCCCCGGGCAGTTCCGCCGGGGCCGTGTAGAGCTCGATCAGGCCCAGCCAGAGCGGGCATAGCCAGACTGCTGCGAGCAGGAAGATGTTCGGCGCCCGGCCCCGCGAGCGGTTGTCCAGGTCGGCAGTTAGCCGGTCATAGAGCCATTGGTAAGCGGCAATGCGGCCGAACCCGGCCAGCACTGCCTGTACCGCCACGAGCAGTAGACCCACCCCGCCGACCTCGATCATCCCCCGCAAGGTGTTGGGGCTGAAGCCCAGCTGGCGTGTCTCGCCGGGCGCTAGTGGTAGATCGCTGCCCGCCGCGAAGAGGAAGGCTGCGCTGACCAGGCCCAGGGTGCCGAGATGGAAAGGCACCGCATAGCGCCCGGCGCCCCATTCCAGCGCTAGCGCCGTGAGCGCATAGGCGATAGCCAGACCGGCTAGCAGTCGTGCCAGCTCGGCCGGACCGATCTCCGCCCGCCAGAGCTGGAAAATGGCGCCGGCGATGGCTACGTGGGCCACTGGCAGCAGGGCTACGACCACGTAGAGCGGCCCGCTCGTGCGGCGGCTAGCGGCCAGCGCCGCGTAGGCGGCCAGCAGCAGTACCAGCGCGAAATTGACCCGACCATCCAGACGTGGGGCGAGCCCGAGGTTGGGTGCGTTCGCTACCAGGCCGAGCGCGAATCCCATGGCGGCCCACCAGGCGAGATGGCCGGCGATGAATAGCGGCGGGACATACCCGGCGTGCCAGGTGCCCCAGCCCGTGAGCGTTGCCAGCCAGTGGCGACGGCCTTCCCCCGCAAGCCAGGCGGCCGCCTCGGCCATGCCCAGCACCACCACGGCGAAAAGCGCCCAGGCGAGGGCGGTTGGCGCCGATGCAAGCCCGATCCCAGCAATCAAGCGACTGAAAAGGAACGGTAGCGCGATTCCGGCCCCGTAGGCCCAGCCCCGCTGTCGTCGGAAGTGCGCGGCGGTGGCGAAGGCCACAATGAGCACTAGCAGCGCTAGACCATGGGGCAGGGGGGCGCTGACCAGCCCGAACATTGGCAAGAGCGCGAGGGCGGTGAGGGCAATCGCCACGGGCCGGGTAGCCCAGCTATTGGCCCGGAACGCGTAGAGGGCAGCCAGCCCAGCCAGTGGGAGAAGGTGCCAGGCCGGTGGCCAGGGTGCGACACGCAGTGTGAGCAACAAGGCGATCGGCGCGTCCCAGGCGAGTAGGTAGCGGGCGGACCGGCGGTGTTCCAGGATAGCGATCAGTCCGTAGGTGGCCACACCCAGCCACCAGGCGAGCGCTACCGTTGCCGCGAATGTAGCATCACGGGACGCGCCGGTGAGGCGCTCCCAGAGCGGTAGTGCCAGGCTTTCTAGCAGTAGGAGCAGAAGGACGGCCTGCACACCCACGCGGGCGGTCCAGCCAAGAACGGTGCGTAGCGGCGAGGGGGCCAGGCGCCAGGCCAGGCAGGTGTAGCCCGCCAGCAGCGGCAGCGTCGCTGTCAGTCCGACCTCGGCCGGTGCACCCAGGCGTGCTACCCCTGCCAACACCACGCCCAGCCCAGCCGCTGCAGTCAGGATGGCAAATCCCCTATCGCGGGCTAGCACATACGAGCCGGCGAAGGCGGGCAAGCAGACTAGTCCCGCCACCAGCGCGATGGTCGGCCACAGCAGGCCAAGGCGGCGCAGGACTGCTGCGGCACGTTGCAGCGGCGACGGTGCTTCGCCTCTGGCTGTCGTCTGCCCGCCTGAGCGGGTTGTCCGTTTGCCGCCGGAAGAACTTCGGTTCGACCCCGACGAGATCGCTCCCATTGCGCCGTGGCTCCGGGCGCACCAGGCCCTCATTCTGACCGCGTTCCAGGACGGTTCGCTGTCCGGAGCGCGATTCGGTCGCGTCAATCTGGAGGCCTACCAGATCGCCCCGGTCCTCCGCATTCTGGCTAAGCCCAGGCCCCGGCTCTTGATCGCCGACGACGTGGGCGTCGGCAAGACGATCGAGGCCGCACTCGTCGCCCGCGAGCTCGTCGATCGGGGGCTCGCCCGCCGGCTCGGCGTCCTCTGCCCGGCCCACCTCGTCGAGCAGTGGACCCGCGAGCTCGAGGAAAAGTTCGCCTTCCGGCCCGACCGGATCCAGCCCGCGACGATGGCCGCCCTCGAGCGCCGGCTGCCGCGCCCGGATGCGAGCGTCTTCGCCTACTCCGACTGCTTCGTCGCCTCGATCGACTTCGTGAAGGGCGAGCGGCGGCGCGAGCCGTTCCTGCGCGACGCCCCGGACCTCGTGATCGTCGACGAGGCGCACGGCTGTGCCCGACCCGCGGGCGCGCGCAGCCGCGGCCAGCAACAGCGCTTCGACCTCCTCGCGCGCCTGGTCGAACGACGGCCCAAGATGCACCTCGTGCTCGTCACCGCCACGCCGCACGCCGGGATCGAGGAGAGCTTCCGGTCGCTCCTGGGCCTCTTGCGCCCAGAGTTCGACGGCGAGGGCCGGCTCGACCGCCGCCGCCTCCGCCCCTTCCTCGTCCAGCGCCGGCGCCGCGACGTCGCCCGCTGGCTCGGCCCGGAAACCCCCTTCCCCGAACGCCACACCCGCGAGGCGACCTACCGGCTCGGCCCCGAGCAGGCCCGCTTGTTCGAGGACGTGCTCGACTATTGCCGGGCGCGGGTGAGTGGACCGGGCGAGCGCGCGGCCCCGCGGCAGCGGGTCCGGCATTGGGCGGCGATCGCGCTCCTGCGCTGCGTCTTGTCGAGCCCGCGCGCGGCTGCGACCGTGCTCGCCCGCCGCGCCGGACCCGGCGAGCTCCTCTCGGGCGACGAGGACCCGGAGGCGATCGACGCCCGCTTCCGGCCCGAACTCCTCGATGCGTTCGACGAGACACCGACGAGCGACCTCGCGCCTTCGGCCCCGCTCGAGGCCGAGGCGCCCACCCTGCCCGAGGCCGACCGGCGGCGGCTGCGCGAGCTCGCCCGCCGGGCCGCTTCCCTCGAGGGGCCCGGCTCCGACCCCAAGCTCGAAGCCGCCGTGGGCGAACTGCGCGGGCTGTTGGAGCGCGGCTGCTCGCCGATCGTCTTCTGCCGCTTCGTACCCACCGCCGCCTATCTGGCCGAGCAGCTCGCCCGCGCCATGCCGGACGTGGCGATCGCCGCGGTCACGGGCGAGCTCCCGGACGAGCTGCGCCGCGAGCGGGTGGAAGAGCTCGCCCGCGCGCCGCGGCGGATCCTCGTCGCCACCGATTGTCTTTCGGAAGGGATCAACCTCCAGGACCATTTCGATGCGGTCCTGCATTACGATCTCCCCTGGAACCCGAACCGGCTCGAGCAGCGCGAGGGCCGGGTCGACCGCTTCGGCCAGCCGAAGCCCCGGGTCGAGGCGGTCGTCCTCTACGGTGCCGACAACGAGGTCGACCGCGCGGTCCTCGAGGTCCTGATCCGCAAAGCACGGCGGATCCGCGAGGTCCTGGGCGTGGCGGTCCCGGTCCCGGCCGGCGCCGAGGAGGTGCTCGATGCGGTCGTCTCCTCGGTCCTCCTGCGCCGCGGCCGCCAGCTGCGGCTCGCCCTCGAGGAGGATGCCGCGCGCCCGCTCCTCGAGGCCTGGGACCGCGCGGCTGCGGCCGAAGCGGAGGACCGCACCTACTTCGCGCAGGAGGGGATCCGCCCCGAGGAGGTGGAACGCGAGCTCGGCGAGCTCGACCGCGTGCTCGCGAGCCCGGCCGCCCTCCAACGCTTCCTGCGCACGACCCTGCCGCGCGTCGGAGGCTTCCTCCGGCCGACCGCGCGGCCGGGCCGCTTCCTCCTCCACCCGGGCGAGGGCGAGCGCGCGCTCGCCGAGCTCTTGGGCGGGCAGGTTCCGGTCGAGGTCTGCTTCGACCGTCTCGCCGACCCCGAAGCACTCCACCTCGGCCGCACGCATCCCTTCGTCGAACGGCTCGCCGCCCGCGTCCTGGGCGAAGCGCTGGAGGGCCCGGACGATTCCCTCTTCGCCCGCTGCGGGGCGCTGCGCACGCCGCGCGTGCGCGAGATCACCGCCCTTCTCCTCCTGCGCCTGCGCTACACGCTCGAGGAGGGTGCTGCCGCCCGCTTCGCCGAGGAGGTGCGGGTGGTGGCCGCGACCTTCGACGAGGCCGACCGGCTCGCCTTCGCCGAGACGCTCGAGACCGCGGGCCTCGCGCTCCTCGAAGGCGCCGCACCCGTCGCTCCCGAGCCCACCGCCTTCGAGCGGGGGCTCTGGCTCGAGCGGTTCCTCGGCGCCGTCCGCGACGCGCCCTCTTGGCACGAGCCCGTGACCCGGGCCCGGCGCGCAGCCCTCGTCGAGCAGCACGAGCGGATCCGCGCCCTCACGGGCGAGGGGGGTCGGCTCGCTGTCACGCCCCACCCGCCCCCGGATCTATTGGGCCTGTTCGTCCTGTTCCCGACCCTGGGAGAGCGGCCGTGAGCTCGACCATCGTAATCGAAGGTGGCCTCTTCGACCCCGACCTGCTCGAGCGGCTCACCACCGCCCCCGAGGAGGTCGAGGGCCAAAAGCCCCGAGATTTCGGCCTCGAGCCGCGGGTGCGGCTCGCCGACGAGATCCAGGAGGCCTTCGGCCGGGTGCTCTCGCACTGGCGGAGCTTCGAGCGCCGGCGGCTCGCGGCCGGCGAGGGCGCCATCGGGCGGATCGCCCGCGAGGGCTGGGTGCTGCCCTTGTTGCGCGAGCTCGGCTTCGAGCCGCGCTTTCGACGCCAGGCCCTGGGCGGCGGGGACGGCAGCTTCCCGATCTCGCACGGCGAGGGCGAGGAGGAGGCCCCGCTCGTGCCGATCCACCTCGCCCCCTTCGAGCAGGAGCTCGATTCCCGGGGCGAAGGACGCCGCTCGCCGCACGGCCTTTTGCAGGACTGCCTCGACCGCACCGATCTCTTGTGGGGGATCGTGAGCAACGGCCGCAGACTGCGCCTTTTGCGGGCGAGCGCCCGGACCACCCGCCAGGCCTTCCTCGAGGTCGACCTCGAGGCGATCGCCCGCGACGAGCTCTACCCCGACTTCGCGCTGCTCTTCCGCCTCCTGCACCGCTCGCGCTTCCCCACGAGCCCCGGGGCGGCGCACGAATGCCTGCTCGAGCGTTGGTACCAGAAGGCGATCGAAGAAGGTGGCCGGGTCCGCGAGAAGCTCCGCGAAGGTGTCGAAAAGGCGCTCGAAATCCTGGGCACGGGCTTCCTCGCCCATCCCGAGAGCGAGAAGCTGCGCGCCGCACTGCGCGAGCGTCGACTGTCGCCCGAGGCCTTCCGCGACCAGCTCTTGGTGCTCGTCTACCGGCTCCTCTTCCTGCTCACCGCGGAAGAACGGAGGCTGCTGGCCAACCCGGACGAGGGATCCGCCCGGCGCTATCCGATCTACGAGCGCTGGTACGGGATCTCGCGCCTGCGCGAGCGGGCCGAACGGCGCCGGCCCGACCCTTGGGCCGATCTCTGGATGGGGCTCACGGTCCTCTTCCGCGCCCTCGACGAGCCCGAGGAGGCCCCGAAGCTCGGGCTTTACGCCCTCGACGGCGATCTCTTCGCCGCCCGGACCTGCGCCGACCTCGAAGAGGCGCGGATCGCCAACGACCGGCTGCTCGAGGCGCTTTTCCACCTTTCGACCTTCGAGCCCGAGGAGGGCCGCGGCCGGCGGACGCGGCGCGGCCCGCGGCGACGGGTGCGCTTTTCCGCCCTCGACGTCGAGGAGCTGGGCTCGGTCTACGAATCGCTGCTCGAGCTCCACCCCGTGGTCGACCCCGAGGTGCCCCGCTTCGCCTTCGTCGCGGGCCAGGAGCGCAAGAGCACCGGCAGCTACTACACCCCCGACTCGCTCGTCCGCGCGCTCGTCGAAAGCGCCCTCGACCCGGTGCTCGAGGCCCGCCTCGCGAAGGCGAAGACCCCGGCCGAGCGGGAACGGGCGATCCTTTCGCTCAAGGTGATCGACCCGGCCGCGGGCTCGGGCCATTTCCTGTTGGCCGCGGCCCGAAGGCTCGCCCAGGAGCTCGCCCGGGTCCGCACGGGCGAGAGCGAGCCGCCGCCCGCCGCCCGCCGGGAGGCGCTGCGCGACGTGGTGCGCTCCTGCCTCTACGCGGTCGACAAGAACCCCCGCGCGGTCGACCTCGCGAAAGTGGCGCTTTGGATCGAGAGCCTCGTGCCGGGCGTGCCGCTCTCCTTCCTCGACCCGCACCTGCGCCGCGGCGACAGCCTCCTCGGCATGTTCGCGCTCGAGCCGCTCGCCCGCGGCATCCCGGATGCCGCCTACGCCCCGCTCGAAGGCGACGACCGGGCGGTGGCCCGGAAGCTGCTCGAGCGGAACCGGAAAGAACGCGGCGAGGACCGGAACGACCTCTTCTTCCACGACGTGCCGGACCTGCTGCGCACCCTCGCAGCCGGGCTCGAGCGGATCGCCGCCATGCCCGAGGCCACGCTCGCGCAGGTACAGGCGAAGCGCGGAGCCTTCCGCGCCTGGCAGGCGAGCCCGGAGCACGAGCGTCTGAAGCTCGCCTGCGATCTCTGGTGTGCGGCTTTCTTCCTGCCGAAGCGGGCGGCGACGGAAAAGCTCGTGCCGACGAGCCGGCATCTCGCGGAAGCGCTTTCGGGCGAGCGCGCGCGGTTGCCCTCGCCGATGCTCGCCCGGGTGGAGGAGATCGCGGAAGAGGAGGGTTTCTTCCACTGGCCGCTCGCCTTCCCGGACGCCTTCGCCCGGGGCGGCTTCGACGTCGTGCTCGGCAACCCGCCTTGGGAGCGGATCAAGCTCCAAGAACAGGAGTTCTTCGCGACGCGCGACCCGGAGATCGCGAACGCACCCAACGCGGCCGCGCGGCAGCGGCTGATCCGCGGCCTCGCCGAGCGGAACCCGGCCCTTTTCGCCGCCTTCGCCGAGGCCAAGCGGCGGGCGGAGGCAGCCTCCCGCTTCGTGCGGACGAAGGGCGAAGAGGGCGGACGCTTTCCCTTGACCGGCACGGGCGACGTCAACACCTACGCGCTCTTCGCCGAGTTGTTCGACGAACTCGTCTCCCCCGACGGCCGGGCCGGGCTGATCGTCCCGACCGGCATCGCCACGGATGCCACGACGGCACCCTTCTTCGCCCGATTGGTCCGCGAGCGCCGGCTCGTCCGGCTCGTCGACTTCGAAAATCGCAAGGGGCTTTTTCCCGCTGTCGACAGCCGGACGAAATTTGCCCTGGTGACGCTCGGCCGGACCGCGACCGCCCCGGAATTCGCCTTCTTCTTGACCGAGCCGCGCGAGCTTTCCGACGCCGAGCGTCGGTTCACGCTTTCGGCCGAGGACATCGCCCGGATCAACCCGAACACCAAGACCGCGCCGATCTTCCGCTCGCGGGCCGATGCCGAGCTCACCAAGAAGATCTACGCGCGCGTCCCGGTCCTGATCGACGAGAGCAAGGGCGAGGCCGGTAACCCCTGGGGCGTCTCGTTCCGGCAAGGTCTTTTCAACATGACGAGTGATTCGCACCTGTTCCGCACGGCGGCCCAACTCCGCGCGGAAGGCTTCGAGCGGTGCGGTACGGTGTGGCAGAAGGGCGGGGAGCGCTTCTTGCCGCTCTACGAGGGCAAGATGATCCACCAGTTCGACCATCGCTGGGCCACGTACCAGGAGGACGGCCGGAGCACGCGCGACGTGATGGTAGGCGAGAAGGCCGATCCGGACTTCGAGCCCACCCCGCGCTATTGGGTGCCGGAGAGCGAGGTCGAAGCACGGCTCGCGAAGAAAGGATGGGAGCGCGGCTGGCTCCTCGGCTGGCGAGACATCACCAACGCCACCAACGAGCGGACCGTGATCGCGAGCGTGGTGCCGCGGGTGGGCGTCGCGGACAATACGCGACTTATCTTCTTATCTGTCGGGCCCACTCACATTGCGTCTGCGTCAGCTAACCTCAACTCACTCGTCTTTGATTACTGCGCACGACTGAAAATTGGCGGAACACACGTCACGAACTTCTACCTCAAGCAATTACCAGTTGTGCCACCAGGCTGCTATTCCGAGGAGAAGCTCGCCTTCATCGTCCCGCGGGTCCTGGAGCTCACCTACACGAGCCACGCGATGCGGCCCTTCGCCGAAGACCTGGGCCACGACGGCCCGCCCTTCTCCTGGGACGAGGACCGCCGCGCGTGCTTGCGCGCCGAGCTCGATGCCTTCTTCGCCTGGGCCTACGGGCTTTCCCGCGACGAGCTCCGCTACGTCCTCGACCCGGCCGACGTCTTCGGCCCCGACCACCCCTCCGAGACCTTCCGGGTCCTCGCGGAAAACGAGACGCGGAAGTACGGCGAGTACCGCACCCGCAGGCTCGTCCTCGAGGCCTGGGACCGGCTCGCCCGCGACGGCGTGATCGACCCTGCGAACCCACCGCCGATCCCCGGTTCCGGCTGAGGAAGGGAGGCCGGCCGTGACCTTCGACATCTTCGCACTCGATCGCCGCGTGGCCGAGGAGTACCGCGACTACGTCACGAGCTTCGTGCAGGTGCGCGAGCCGCGGCTCCGGCGCTTCGTCGAGGAGGAGCTCGCCCGCGGCCGGCTCTGGCCCGAGCCGATCCTGGAACTCAACCCCGCCTTCGAGCGCACGAAGAGCCTCGGCGAGCTCGCCCGCGAGGGCGTGATCCGCCCCGAGACGGCCCGGTTCTTCGGCGAGGGCCTCGTCTTGATGCGGCATCAAGAAGAGGCGATCCGCCTCGCCCGCGCCGGCCGGTCGGTCGTCGTCTCGACGGGGACGGGTTCGGGCAAGAGCCTCACCTACCTCGTGCCGATGGTCGATGCCGCGTTCCGCGCCGGGATCGAGAAGCCCGGGGTCGTGGGCTTGTGCGTCTATCCCATGAACGCGCTCGTGGGCTCGCAGCTCGAGGCACTCCGGGCGTTCGAGAGGAAGAACTGGAAGGATTGCCCGCTGCGCTTCGCCCGTTGGACCGGCCAGGACCGCGACACGGCGCTGCGCAACGAGATCCTCGGCAACCCGCCGCACCTCCTGTTGACCAACTACGTGATGCTCGAGCTCGCGCTCGTGCGGCCGAGCGACCGCACGCTCGTGCAGCGGGTGGGGGGCGAGCTCGCCGTGCTCGCGGTCGACGAGCTCCACGTCTACCGCGGCCGGCAGGGGGCGGACGTCGCCATGCTCTTGCGCCGGCTGCGCGAGCGGATCGGCCGCGACCCCGTGTGCATCGGCACCTCCGCCACGATCGCGAGCGGCGGCGACCGCGAGGCCCGCAAGGCGGTGATCGCCCGGGTGGGCAGCCGGCTCTTCGGCGTCCGGATCGGCCCGGAGCAGGTCGTGGGCGAGAGCCTGGTGCGCCGCTGCCGGGTGGCACCGCCCGAGGATGCCGCGGCCTCGCGCGCGGCGATCGAGAGGCCGCCGCCCGAGCCGCGGCCGGAGGCACTCGCCGGCCATCCGCTCGCCGCCTGGGTGGAAAGCCGGTTCGGTGTGGCCGACCGCGGCGGGCGGCTCGAACGCGCCCGGCCGCTCGCCTTCGACGAAGGCGTGCGCGAGCTCGCGGAAAAGAGCGGGCTCGAGCGCGAGCGCTGCGCTGCGGCGCTCAGGGCGGTGCTCCAGGCGGGCGCCCGGACGGCGATGGCGGAAGGGCCGTTCTTCGCCTTCCGCCTGCACCGGTTCTTCTCCTCGGGGGCGAGCTTCTACGCCACGCTCGAGCCCGCCGAGCGCCGCCACCTGCAGGCGGAGCCCGCGCATCGGCTGCCCGGGGAACCCTTGCGGCTGTTGACGCCCTTGGCCTTCTGCCGGACCTGCGGCCAGGACTTCCACCTGGTCGCCCGCACCGCGGACGGGTTCCAGCCGCGCGCCCCGGAGCTCGACGCGCCGGCCGAGGAGACGGCGGGCGAACCCGGCTTCCTCGTGGCCGCCGAGGAGGGGTTCTGGGACCCCGAGCGGGACGGCTGGCCGGACGATTGGCTCGAATGGCGCAACGGCCGCGAGCGGCCGCGTGCCGACTACGAGGCCTACCGGCCCGAGCGGCTGTTCGTCACGCCCGACGGGCGGGCGAGCACGGAGCCGCGCGAGGGCGCGCTCCCCGTGCTCTGGCAGAAGCGGCCGTTCCTGATCTGCCCCTGTTGCCGGACGAGCTTCGACCGCCGCTTCAAGCGGGATTTCGGCAAGCTCGTGACCTTGGCGCAGATCGGCCGGTCGACCGCGAGCACGGTGCTCGCCGCCGCAACGGTGCGCGGGCTGCGCGCGCTCGCGGGCGAGGCGGGCGCGGCCAAGCTCTTGAGCTTCACCGACAACCGGCAAGACGCCGCGCTCCAGGCCGGGCACACCAACGATTTCGTGCAGACGGTGCTGGTCCGCTCGGGGCTCGTGCGGGCGCTCGACCGCGGCGCGACGCTCGAAGTCGCGGGGCTCGGCCCGGCGATCTTCGAGGCCCTTGCCCTCCCGGCCCCCGCTTGGATGAAGACCCCGGTCGACTCCGGTTCGGGTTTCGAGCGCGCCCGGCGGGTGATGGAGAAGGTCCTGGCCTATCGCGCGCTCGCCGATCTCGCGCGGAGCTGGCGGGTGACCCAGCCGAACCTCGAGGATTGCGGGCTCTTGCGCATCGGCTACGACGGGCTCGACGCGCTGTTGGCCGACGATGCGCACTGGCGCGAGGTGCCGGTGCTCGACGCCCTCGGGCCCGAGGATCGGGCGAAGATCGTCCGCCCGTTGCTCGACCATCTGCGCCGCGCGCTCGCGATCGAGGCCGAGGCGCTCGAGCCGCAGAAGCTCACGAAGCTCGCCGCGGACAGCCGCGGGCTGCTCGCCGCGAGCTGGGCGATCGAGGAGGACGAGCCGCCCGGGGCCCGGACGGCGTTCCTCCCCGGCCACCGGCGCGGGCGGCGCGCCGAGGGCCCGACGCTCGGGGCGCTCTCGGCCTTCGGCCGCTATCTCCGGCTCTTGCGCGGCCTCGGGCCCGAGGTCCCCTGGCCGGCGGCGCTCGTGGAGCAGGTGGTCGAAGCGACCGTGGACCGGCTGCTCGGCCATTTCCTCGTGCCGGTCGGCGAGGGCGGCGTCCGGCTGCAAGCCGAGGCCATGCGCTGGGGGCAGGGCGACGGGCGGGTGCCCCCTCCCGACCCGGTCCGCACGGCGGGCCGCCTCGCCTCGGCCGAGGCGGTCGAGCGCGTACCGAACCGGTACTTCACCGAACTCTACCGCGCGGGGCCGGAGCGGATCACGGGTCTCTCGGCGGCCGAGCACACGGGCCAGGTGGCGAGCGAGCGGCGGCTCGAGCGCGAAGACGCGTTCCGCGAGGGCCGGCTCGCGCTCCTGTGCTGTTCGCCGACCATGGAGCTCGGCATCGACATCCGCGACCTTTCGGCCGTGCATCTGCGCAACCTGCCGCCCGACCCGGCGCGTTACGCGCAGCGCGCCGGTCGCGCCGGGCGCGGCGGCCAGCCGGCGCTCGTGCTCGCCTTCGCCTCCTCGGGCAGCGCGCACGACCGCTACTTCTTCGCCGAACGGGTGCGGATGGTGGCGGGTGCGGTGGCCCCACCCCTTTACGCCCTCGACAACGAGGAGCTCCTGGAAGCGCACCTGCACGCGGTTTGGCTCGCCGAGACCGGCATCGGCCTGGGCTCGAGCCTGCGCGAGGTGCTCGACCTCGGGGCTGCGGAGCTGCCGCTCGTGGAACATCTCCGCACGCAGTGCGAGCTCGCGCCCGAGCGCCGGGCGAGGCTCGTCGAGCGGATGCTGCGGCTCCTCGGCGAGGCGCGGGGGCGGGAGGCGAGCGCGGAGGAGCGGGCCCGGGTCGAGCGGCTCGTCGGGGAAGCGCCCGCCCGCTTCGATCGCGCCTTCGACCGCTGGCGCGAGCTCTACCGGGCGGCCCTGCGGGCGCGCGACGAGGCCCGCCGGGTGATCGACGATCCGCGCCTGGACAGGAGGGAGCGCGCCGAGGCCGAACGGCAGGAGCGCGAGGCCAAGCGCGACCTCGCCCTGTTGCTGAACGAGGCCGACGACACGCTGCACTCCGACTACTATCCCTACCGCTACCTGGCGGCGGAAGGCTTCGTACCCGGTTACAATTTCCCGCGGCTGCCCGTCCGGCTGTTGCTGCCGGTGGCCGACCGCAGCGAGCAGGTCGATCGGCCGCGCTTTCTGGGTCTCGCCGAGTTCGGGCCGAACAACCTGCTCTACCACGAAGGGCGGCAATATCGGGTGGGCGGGGTCGTCCTGCCCTCGGCCGGGATCGAGCAGGTCTTACGGCACGGCAAGCGCTGTCGCGCGTGCGCGCGGTTGCATCTGCGCGAGGATTTCGACCGCGAGCTCTGCGCCGGCTGCGGGGCGCGGCTCGGGGGCGAGGCCGAGCTCTGGCTCGATCTCCTGGAGCAGAACGCGGCGCGCGCTTGGCCCGTGGTGCGGATCACCTGCGAAGAGGAGGAGCGCTCGCGCGAAGGTTACGACGTCGTGACCGCCTGGCGCCCGACGGGACCGGTTCCCGAGCCCCGCCGGCTCACCGGCCCGAGCGGCGTGCCCCTGGGCGAGCTGCGGTCCGTGCCGCGCGCCGAGCTCTGGCGGGTGAACCGGGGGTGGCGACGGAGCCGCGAGCGGGCGCTGCTCGGCTTCCGGCTCGACCCGGTGCGCGGCCGCTGGGCGCGCAGAGAGCCCGGGGACGGCGAGGCGCCGGCGGAGGCGGGGTCGGCGGAGCGGCGCGTCATCCCGGCGGTCTTCGACACGCGCAATCTCCTCTGGCTGCGGCCGGCGGGCCTCCCGGGCGAGCCCGTGGCGCCTCTGCGCACCCTCGCCTACGCCTTGCAGCGGGGCCTGCAGCGGCTGTTCGAGCTCGAGGAGCACGAGATCGCCGTCGAGGTCCTGGACGAGGGGGCGGAGCCCTCGATCCTGCTCTGGGAGGCGGCCGAAGGCGGGCTCGGCCTGGTCGAGCGCCTCGAGGATGTCGCGACCTTGCGGGAGCTCGCCCGAGCCACCCTCGCCGTCCTCCACCTCGACCCGTCCACGGGCGAGGAGCGGTAGGAAGCCGCGGGCTGCGGCGCCGCCTGCTACGATTGCTTGTTGAGCTACGGCAACCAGCGCGATCATCCGGCCCTCGACCGGCGGCTCGTCGTGCCCTGGCTGGGCCGGTTGGCCGAACTCGAAGGCCCATCGGACGATGGCGGGGCACGGGCGCAGCGCATGGCCGAGCTGTTGCGTGCGCTCGACCCGGCTTCGCCCTTCGAGCGGGAGGTTTTGGAGGCGATCGACCGGGCGGGCCTGCCCTTGCCCGACCGGGCGCAGTTCTGCCCCGCCCCGGACGTTCCGGTGCAGGTCGATTTCTATTGGGCTCGCGGTCCGGCCCCGGGGCTCTGCCTCTTCGTCGACGGCCCGGTGCACCGGGATCCGGCGTTGCGGGATCGCGACCGGGCGCTCCGCGGCGCGCTCGAACGGCGCGGCTTCGCGGTCTTCGCGATCGAGGCCGGAGCGGAACTCGACCGAGGGCTCGCGCGCTTGCGCGAGCTCCTTCGGGCGCTCGGGATCGGAGGAGGGTGAGGCCCGCCGTCCCGTGGGCCGGCGGTTGCCGAGCGGCGCGGGCGGGCTTAGAGGCGGGCGGGGGCCCGATCCGGGACGAGAGCCCATGGACATCCGTCGCGATTTCACCGCGCTCGTCGGCAACACCCCGCTCGTGCGCCTGAAGAAGGCCTCCGAGCTCACGGGCTGCGAGATCTTGGGCAAGTGCGAGTTCTCGAACCCGGGCGGCAGCGTGAAGGACCGGGCCGCACTCGCGATCGTCGAGGACGCCGAGAAGAAGGGGCTCTTGCGGCCGGGCGGGGTGATCGTCGAAGGCACGGCCGGCAACACCGGGATCGGGCTCGCGCTCGTCGGCAACGTGCGCGGCTATCGCACCGTGATCGTCATGCCCGAGACCCAGAGCCAAGAGAAAAAGGACATGCTGCGCATCCTGGGTGCGGATCTGCGGCTGGTGCCGGCCGTGCCCTACAAGGATCCGAACCATTACGTGAAGGTCGCCGGCCGGCTCGCCGAAGAGCTCGCGCGGAGCGAGCCCAACGGGGCGATCTGGGCCAACCAGTTCGACAACGTCGCCAACCGCGAGGGCCACTATCGTACCACGGGGCCGGAGATCTGGGAGCAGACCGGCGGGCGGATCGACGCCTTCACCTGCGCGGTCGGCACGGGCGGGACACTCGCCGGGGTGGGCATGTTCCTCAAAGAGCGCAACCCCGCGGTTCGGATCGTCTGCGCCGATCCGATGGGGGCGGCACTCTACCACTGGTACAAGCACGGTGAGCTCCGGGCCGAAGGCAGCTCGATCACCGAGGGGATCGGCCAGAGCCGGATCACCAAGAACCTCGAAGGCGCGCCGGTCGACGACGCGGTGCAGATCCGCGACGAAGAGGCGCTGCCGATCATCTTCGATCTCGTGCGCGAGGAGGGGCTCGTGCTCGGCGGTTCCTCCGGCATCAACGTCGCGGGCGCGATCCGCGTGGCCCGCGAGCTCGGCCCCGGGCACGTGGTCGTGACCATCCTCTGCGATTACGGCACGCGCTACCAAAGCCGGCTCTTCAACCCCACCTTCTTGCGCGAGAAGGGCCTGCCGGTGCCCTCCTGGCTCGCCTGAGCCCGACGCCGCCCGCCTCGGAGACCGCGATGAGCGCCCTCGTCTCGACCGATTGGCTCGCCGAGCGGCTTTCCGCCCCCGACATCCGGGTGGTGGACGCCACCTGGTTCATGCCCGATTCCGGCCGCAACGCCCGGGCCGAGTTCGAGACCGCCCACATCCCGGGTGCGGTCCATTTCGACATCGACGAGATCTGCGACGAGACGAGCCCCTACCCGCACATGGTGCCCTCGGCCGCCAAGTTCAGCGCCAAGGTCCGCAAGCTCGGGCTCGGCGACGGGGTGACGGTGGTGGCCTACGACGCCAACCGGTTCTGCGCTTCCGCGCGGGTCTGGTGGATGTTCCGCTTGTTCGGCCACGAGGCGGTCGTCGTGCTCGACGGCGGGCTCGAGCGCTGGCGGGCCGAGGGGCGACCGCTCGAGGAGGGGCCGGCCCGGCCGCGCGAGCGGCATCTGACCGCCCGGCAGAACAACACGCTCCTGCGCGAGCTCGACCAGATGCGGGCCAACGTCACGAGCCGGCGCGAGCAGGTGGTCAACTACGAGGTGGACAAGACGATATCGGTTACGCGCGGGGCCACGGGGACGGTACGCCGTCTCAGCGCCGCCGTGGTGATCAACCATTTGCCCAACCCGGACGCCAAGAAGGGGCCGGCCACCGCCGCGCTGCCGCCGGAGCGGCTGGAGCAGATCCAAGCCTTGGTGCGCGAGGCCATCGGCTACAACGGCGAGCGCGGCGACTCGGTTAACGTGGTCAACGCCCCGTTCAACCAGCCCAAGGTGGAGCCGGTGGAGGTGCCGTGGTACCAAAACCCGGACACGCAAGACCTGCTGCGCAGCCTGGCGCCGCAACTGGGCTTGCTCGCCCTGGGCCTGCTGCTCTTCCTGGGCATGGTGCGCCCGGCCCTGAAGATGATGCGGCCCGAACCGGCCCCGGCCGAAGCGGGCGCGGCCAGCGGCGGTGCGTTGCCGGCACCAGGCGGACAACTG
>JAILZQ010000080.1 GCA_023512415.1 Geminicoccaceae bacterium
ATGCAGCTGGATCCGGGATTCTGGCGGGGTCGTCGGGTGTTGATCACCGGCCACGCCGGGTTCAAGGGTACCTGGCTCCGGGCGTGGCTCGCCGAGCTCGGCGCGCAGGTCACGGGTTTCGGGCATCCCCCCCGCTTCACCCCCACGCTGCTCGAGCTCGCCGGCCTCGAAGGCAGCTCGCTTGTGATCGAGGGCGATGTCCGCGATCGGGCCGCGCTCGGCGAGGCCTTGACCGCCGTCCGGCCCGAGATCGTTTTCCACCTTGCCGGCCAGCCGATCGTCCTCGAGGCACACCGCGATCCACTCGGCACGCTCGAGACCAACCTCTTCGGGACGGTCAATTTGCTCGAGGCGGTCCGCGTCACGCCGGGAGTGCGGGCGGTGGTGATCGTCACGAGCGACAAATGCTATCGCGAGCCGCACCAGGCCTGCCGCGAGGCCGACCCGCTGGGCGGCGACGAGCCCTACGCGGCCAGCAAGGCCTGCGCCGAGATCGTCACGCACGCTTGGCGGACGAGCTTCCTGCCGCCGCGCTCCGGGATCGGCATCGCCACGGCACGAGCCGGCAACGTGATCGGCGGCGGCGACTGGTCGGCGCATCGTCTGGTTCCCGATCTGGTCCGCGCCTTCGCCGCCGGGCGGACGCCGGTGCTGCGCCGGCCCGGGGCGATCCGGCCCTGGCAGCACGTGCTCGACGCCCTCGCGGGATATCTCCGCCTCGCCCGTGCTCTCGCGGCCGACCCGGTGCGCTTCGCCGGCGCTTGGAACTTCGGCCCCGAGCCGGGCGGCGAGTGGACGGTGGCGGAGGTCGCGGCCGCGGTCTCGCGCCGGCTCGGCGCCGGCCCCTGGCAGATCGAGGCCCAGCCCCCGGCGATCGAGGCCCCCTTGCAGCGGCTGTCGATCGAGCGCGCCAAGAAGCGCCTCGGCTGGCGGCCGCTGCTCCCTACCGCCGAGGCGGTCGAATGGACCGTCGACGGCTACCGACACCTACTCGAGACGGGGGGAGCCGCTTGGCTCCTCGACCAGATCCGGCGCTACGGCGCCCGGCTCGGCGAGCGCGAACCCCGTCCCTTCTCGGCCCCGGCGGAACTCGAGCTGGAGGTTCCCCATGCTGCATCCGCGTCCGGCTGAGGTGCCCGTGTTCCTCCTGTGCGGCGGTCGCGGCACCCGTCTCGGCGAGATCGGCGCCCGCCGGCCGAAGCCGATGGTCGAGATCGGCGACCGGCCGATCCTGTTGCACATCATGGAGAGCTACGCACGGGCCGGCTTCCGGCGCTTCGTGCTCTGCGCCGGCTGGCGGGCGGAAGTGATCGCAACCTTCTTCCAATATTTCCGGGCGATGACCGAAGACTTCACGATCGACACCCGGACCGGCGAGATCACCTTCCACCAGAGCGGCCCGCGGCCAGATTGGCAGGTCACCGTCGCGCACACCGGGGCGGATGCGATGACCGGGGCGCGGATCGCCCGCGCCGCCGCGCGTTATCTGGGCGATGCCGAGCATTTCGCGGTGACCTACGGCGACGGCCTCGCCGACGTCGACCTGGCGGCCGAGCTCGAATTCCACCTCGCACACGACCGGATCGGTACCGTCCTCGCGATCAACCCGGTCTCCCAGTTCGGCCACCTCGAGCTCGACGAGGCGGACGAAGTAGCGGGCTTCGTCGAGAAGCCGATGCTCGCACAGACCTGGGTGAGTGGCGGGTTCTTCTTCTTCCGACGCCGTTTCCTCGACTATCTCTCGACCGACGAAGATTGCGTCCTCGAGGGCGCCCCCCTGCGCCGGCTGGCCGCCGAGCGGCAACTTCGCCCGTTCCGCCACAAGGGCTTCTGGTCCTGTGTCGACACGCTCAAAGACCGCAGTTTCCTGCACGCCTTGTGCGAATCGGGTGCGCCCCCCTGGCAGGGCCCGGGAGCGGCGTGATGCACGGGCTCGACGAGCCTCTCGCGGGCGTGCGGCTTCTGCAGCTGGCACCGCGCTACGACGAGCGGGGCTTCTTCGCCCGCGCCTTCTGTCGCGCGACGCTCGCCGATCTCGACGTCGATCTGCCGGTCGTCCAGGCCAACCTGTCGCGCAGCCGAGCGCGCGGGACGCTGCGGGGGATGCATTACCAATTGCCGCCGTCCGCCGAGACCAAGCTCGTGATGTGCCTCACGGGGGCGATCTGGGACTGCGTGCTCGACCTGCGCCCGGGCTCGCCGAGCTTCGGCCGCTGGACCGCGGCCGAACTCTCGGCCGAGAACCACCGCGCCATGCTCGTGCCGCCGGGCTGCGCGCACGGCTTCTTGACGCTCGAACCGGACAGCCTCGTCCTCTACTTCGTCTCGGCGGCTCACGATCCCGCCCGCGAGCGGGGCGTCCGCTGGAACGACCCCACCTTCGCGATCGCCTGGCCGTTCGAGCCCAGGGTCGTGAGCGCCCGCGATCGCGCCCACCCCGATTTCGCCCCGAATTTCCACCTGGCGGCTTGAGGGCGCGATGCGCGCGCTCCTCACCGGCGCCTCCTCCTTCACCGGCACCTGGTTCGCCTCGGCGCTCGCAGCCCGCGGCTTCGCCGTCACCGGCGTGCATCGCCGGCCCCTCGAAGCCTATCCGGCGCTCGCCCGCCGAAGGCTCGCCCGGCTCGAGCGCGGCGTTCGGCTCGTCCGACTGCCGGCCCTCGCGAGTCCCGAGACGGCAACCCTCCTCCTGCGCGAGCGGTTCGACCTGCTCTGCCTGCACGGCGCGGAGGTCGGCGATCACCGCAGCCCCGACTTCGACGTCACGGGCGCCCTCACCGCCACCACGGCCGGGCTCGGCCCGCTGCTCGACCGCTTCGCCGCAGCCGGCGGCCGGGCGGTGTTGGTCACCGGCTCGATCTTCGAGGCCGACGAAGGCCGAGGCCCCGCCCCGCTGCGCGCCTTCAACCCCTACGGCCTCGCCAAGACTCTGATCTGGCACACGATCCGTTTCGAGGCGGAGCGCCGCGGCCTCTTGCTCGGCAAGTTCACGGTCGCCCACCCCGTGGGTCCATTCGACAAGCCGGGGTTGGTCACCGACCTCTTGGCCGGCTGGTGCCGCGGCGAGCCGGCGCGGATCCGAAGGCCGCAGCTCGTGCGCGACTTCCTCCCGGTGGACGCGCTGGCGGCAGCCTATGCGGGAGCGGCGTGCGTCCTCTTCGAGAAAGGCCGCCCGGTCCATCTCACCCCGAGCTTCTGGCCCGAGTCCGTCGGCGCTTTCGCCCACCGGCTCGCGGCCGCGATCGCCCCCCGCACCGGCCTCGCCTGCGCGGTCCGCCTCGCCGATCCACCCGAGCCGACCGACGAACCCCCGGAACGGATCGGCGTCGACCCCTTGCGTGGGCTGGTCCCGGACTGGGACGAGGGACGGTTCTGGGACGCGCTCGCGGGTGGGCTCGACCCGGAGCGGCGCGATCACGCGGTGGCTTTCTCTATTAATGGTTGAAAAATTACCTCTGAATGCTAGTATCTGGATCGCACCGTCGGCCTTCGGTCGCGCCCGCACGAACGGGGCGAGGGAGGTGAGCCATGGCCGGGACCAGCGCGCGTCAGCGTTCGCCTACGGTCGGTGTGGTGGTGATCACCTATCGCGCTCGAGCGATGCTCGAGCGTTGCTTGGCCCCGGTCTTGGCCTCGCCCCTCCGCCCCGAGGTGTTGGTGGTCAATTCCTCCTCGACCGACGGAACGGTCGAACTCGCCCGCGAACTCGGTGCCCGCACCTGGGTGGTGCCGCGGCGGAGCTTCAACCACGGTCTCACGCGCGAGGCCGCACGGCGCAAGCTCGCGACCGACATCGTCGTCATGCTCACGCCCGATTGTTTCGCCCGCTCCCCCGCCTTCCTCGAACTCCTGGTCGAACCGATCGCCACCGGTCACGCGGAGGTCGCC
Source organism: Geminicoccaceae bacterium (assembly GCA_023512415.1). GTDB lineage: Bacteria > Pseudomonadota > Alphaproteobacteria > Geminicoccales > Geminicoccaceae > JANXAZ01. Next base: position 3,889 of record JAILZQ010000080.1, read on the forward strand.
TACGCTCGCCAGGTCGCAGCCGACGATGCCGACCTCTTGGCCCGCTTCGGCCGCGCCTTCTGCTACCCCGAGCGCTCGGAACTCCGCAGCAAGGAGGACGCGGCACGGCTCGGCAGTGCGGTGCATTTCTGCTCGAACGCCTGCGCTGCCTGGTCGAACCACGCGCTCGACCGGATCGGCGGCTTCAAGCCGACGCTCGTGAGCGAGGAGACCATCGCGGTCTGCGAGCTGCTCGAGGCCGGCGGTCGGATCGCTTACGTGGCCGAGGCGGTGGTCGAGCACAGCCACCCGACACGCCTCCTCGACAGTTTCCGCCGCCAATTCGACGTGGGCTGGACGCGCGAGACCTGGCGACACCTCCTCTTGACCCATGGCCCCGACGAGGCACGTGGCCTCGCTTACGCCCGGGGCCTCGTCCGTACCGTGCTCGCCGAGGCACCGCATCTCTTGCCCTTGGCGCTTCTCGACACCGCCGTGCGCCTCGCTGGCTACCGCGCCGGCCGGCTCGCTGCGCATCTGCCGGCGCACCTCGCCCGCCACCTGTCCGGGCAGGACTTTTTCTGGGTTGGTCCGGCACCCGGTATCGTGCGCGCCGCGGCCGGCGTCTGAGGCAGCGTCGCCGTGCGCGTGGCCCTCTTGACCAACAATCTTCTCCCCCCGCGCGAGGGGATCGGCCGCCATCTGGTCGAGCTCGCCCGGCGTCTGCCGGCGCACGGGGTCGAGCCCTTGCTGCTCGGTCGGGCGCCCCCCGGGATCCCGGCCGGCCCGACCACGGTCGACGGCCTACGGGCCAGGCTGGTCGCCTGGTCGGGCCCGCCACCGCTCGGCCACGCGCGAGCCCGCCGCGCCCTCGAGTGTTGGCTCGCCCGGGGCGCCGACGGCGCCGAGCTCCTCCACGTCCACCTGCCGCTCGTGCCGACCTTGCGGACCAGCCTGCCCGTGGTGGCGACCGTTCACAGCCCCATGCTCGCCGACAGCGCAGCGATCCCCGAGCACGGTTTCGAGCCGCTCGCCCTCAAGGCCTACGCCCGGCTCTTCAGCAGCCTCCTCGAACAGCGTTGGCTCGATCGGGCGGATCGGGTCATCGCCGTCTCGGCGGGCGTCCGCGAAGAGCTCGCAGCCCTCTATCGCCTGCGCGGCCGCACCCCTCTCGTCCTCACCAACGGGGTCGATGTGGGCTTTTTCGCGGCCGCACCGGCGGGTCCGCGCGAGCGCGACATCCTCTATGTGGGCCGGCTCGGCTGGCGGAAGGGTTTGCACCGGCTGCTCGAAGCCTTCGCCCGGCTGCCCGAGCGGCTCGCCCGTCGCCTCGTGCTCGTGGGCGAAGGCCCCCTGCAGCGCGAGCTCCTGACCCGCGCGCGGACCCTCGGCATCGCCGAGCGGCTGGACTTCGCGGGCTTCACCGACCGCGAGGGCGTGCGCGCCCACCTCGCCCGTGCCGCCGTGGCGGTCAACCCGGCGGATTACGAGAGCGGGCCCTTGACCTTGCTCGAGGCGATGGCGGCCGGCACGCCGGTGGTCACCACCCGCACGGGGCTCGTGGCCGAACTCGGCGACGATCCGCCGCTCCTCGTGGTCGAGCGCACGGTCGAGGCGCTCGCCGCGGGGCTCGAAGCGGCGCTCGCCGATCCCGTGGCCGCCGCGGCCCGCGCGAGACGGGCGCAGGCCCTCGTACGCGCGCGCTTCGATTGGGCGCGGATCGTGGGCGAGCTCGCCGCGCTCTACCGAGATTGCGCGAGACGGGCGGCATGAGCCGTCCTGTCTCCCGCGCCGCCCCCTCCTCGCCGCCGGCCGGCGCGCCGGCACGCCGGTTCGCGGTCGTCTGCTTCGGTCTCGAGCGCGACCGCGCGCGGCGCCAGCCCTGGCACGTCGCCCTCGGAATCGCCCGCGGCCTGGCCGCCCTGGGTCACCGCGTGACGCTCGTCACCGACGCGCGCGACCCGCCCGAGGAGCCGCGGCTCGGGGTCGCGACCGTGCCCGCGCTGCTGGTTGCCGGTCGCGCGAGCGACGCGCTGCGCCGGACGGTCGCCGCTGGCGGTTTCGAGCGGGTGTTCCTCGTGTGCGGTGCCTTCGGGCTCGCCCGGATGCGACCGCTCGGGCTCGACGCGGCCGTGACGATCCTGCTCGCGAGCCCGCGCGCGCGATTGCGCGAATTGCTCGCGGTCGGCCCGGGCGCGCTCTGGCGCGAGCGGGCGGTCGCTGCGTTGCCGGCCGTCAACGCACTCCTGCCGGGCTTCCTACTGCGTCGCGGCTTCGTCCGCTCGGGCGCGGACGAGTTGCTCTATCTGAGCGAGACGGCCCGCAGTCGATACACCGCGCTCGGCCTGCCGCGCGGCCGGCTCTTGCGGCCGCAGGTCGAGGCCGCGTCGTGCACCGGGCTCCCACCACCGTCCGGTCGACCGCGGGTCGCCTATCTGGGTCCGGCTTTGGCGCTGCGCGGCGTCGATCTGGCGATCGAGGCCTTCGAGCGGGCGACAGCTCTCGGCCTCGACGCGCGCCTCGAGCTCTTGATCCGTCCCGATGGCGGGCCCCGGGCGTTCGCCTGGCTGGAACGCCGCCTCGCCTCGAGCCCCGAGCGCGATCGCATCGACCTCGACACGCGTATGCTCGCGCCAGAGCAGCTGCGCGACCGGCTCGCCCGCTGCCACGCTTTTCTCCTGCCCTTCCGCGCCCCGGTCTCGGAGGTGCCCCTCGTCGTCATCGAGGCGGCCCTTTCCGGCCGACCGGTCGTGGTCCTCGAGGCGCCCGGCGTGAGCGAATACGCCGCAGCCCTCGGCGGGATCGTGGCCGGCCGTCCCGAGGATCTGCCGCACGCCCTCCTGCATGCCCTGCGCCGGCCACCGAGCCCGCCCCCTGCCCCGGCGGGATGGACCCGTTGGGATCGCGCGGTCGATGTGCTCTTGGCCGCCCCGCACCCACTCGCCCGCCACCGCCTCCTGGCGATCTGTGGGGTCGACGGTGCCGGCAAGACCCTCCTGCTCGCGCGACTCGCCACCCGGCTCGCCACCGAGGGGATCGCCACCCGCCACGTCTGGAGCCGCTTCCGCAACTATCTCTCGAAGCCGCTCCTCGCCGCCGCCCGGCTCACCGGTCACAACCGCAAGGAGCGCCATCCGGGCTTCACGATCGGCTACCACGAGTTCCGAGGGACCCTCTGGGCGCGACCGTTCCTGGCACTCCAGGCCGTCGACCTCGCGCTCGACACGCTCTGCCGGTTCCGCGGGCCGGCGTTGATCCTGGCCGACCGCTGTCCGCTCGACACGCTCGTCGATCTCTGCGTCGACACCGGGCTCGACGAGCTCGTGCTCGACCGTCTGGGCCCCAGGATCCTGGCGCTCCTTCCGCGGCCCGCCGCGGCGGTCGTCGTGCAACGCAGCCCGGCTCTGATCGCCGCCCAGCGACCGGACGCCGTTGCCGATCGCAACTTCGCGCGTCGCCGGGCCCTCTACCAGCGCCTCGCCGCCCACCTCGACCTGCCGCTGATCGACAACGACGGGCCGATCGAAGCGACCGTCGAAGCCGTGCTCGAGGCGGTCGCGGGCGGCCGCGCCGAGCTCGCGAGGAGGCCATGATCTACGTCTTCTACAACAACGACCCCTTGGCCCAGGACCTGGGCGGCGGGGCCGAGCATTTCCGTGGCCTGTTCCGTGCCCTCGACCGCTCCGGCGAACCCTTCCGGCTGGTCGGCTGTCGTCTGCAGCGCGAGCGAACCGACCCGCGCGTGACGTACGTCGCCGACGGCTCCAACTTCCTCCGGTTCTGGCTCGGGCTCTGGCTCTGGTTCTGGCGGAACCGGCACCGGCTCGGACCCGGCGACGTGCTCCACTTCCACCGCAACTACGCGGCTTGGCCCAAGCTCCTCCTCGCGCCGCGCCGTGGGCGGGTGGTCGTGAGCTACCACAACGTCACGGGCCGGGTGCTCGAAGGCAAGTTCGGGCGACTGGCGCGGCCCTTGCGCGCGCTCATGCTGCTGTTCGAGCGACGGGTGGTGCGACGCGCCGATGCGATCGTCTGCGTGAGCGACCGCGACCGGCAGGTGCTCGCCCGCGAAGTCGAGCCGGGCCCCTTCGAGCGCGCGGCGGTGATCCCGGCCGGTTTCGACGCGCGTCTGTTCGCCGAGGGGCCGGTCGGCCCGCCGGCTCCCGAGCTCGCCACCCGTCTATTGTTCTTGGGCCGCATCAGTCACCAGAAGAACGTGCCGCTCGCCGTCTCGGTGCTCGAGCGTCTCGTCGCCGAGGGCGGCGACTACACCCTCACGATCGCCGGCGACGGCGAGGATGCCCGGGCACTGGTCCGGCGGATCGCCACGAGCCCGGCCCGCGAGCGCATCCGCTGGCTCGGTCGCCAGCCGCACGACCGGGTCCCGCAACTCCTGGCGGCGCACGGGATCCTGCTCGTCACGAGCCGCTACGAGGCTTCGCCGACCGTGGTCAAAGAAGCGCTGAGAGCCTGCCGGCCGGTCGTGACGACCGACGTGGGGGACGTCGGCCACTGGCTCGAAGAGGGGCTCACGGGCTTCGTCCGGCCGGCCGAGGTGGGCCAGCTCGCCGAGGCGGTCCGCGCGGCGAGTGCACTCGTCGCGAGTGGCCGCTGCCGCTGCGCGGAGCCCTCGGGCCTCGACGAGGCCGCGATCATGGACCGGCTCCTCGGCCTCTACCGGCGGCTCGCGAGCGCTTGAGACGGCTCCCGACGGAGGCCCGCCGCGGGCTCTTCCGGCTCGCCGCCCTGGGCGGAGCCCGTGCGCTCGCTGCCGTGCTCGGGCTCCTCGCGATGCTCCAGCTCGCCCCGGCCGCCGGTCCCTCGGTGCTCGGCCAGTGGTCGATGCTCCTCGCGGTCCAGGGCTGGGCGCTCCACCTCGCCGAATGCGGGCTCCGCTCGGTCGTCACCGCCGAGGGGGCTTCGACCGCGGGCGGGCCCCGCCGCCTCCTACCGGTCTATCTCGGCACGAGACTCCTGCTCGCGGGCGCGGTCTCGGGCGCCCTTTTGGCCGCCGCTTTTCGGCTCGCCCCGGAGACCCTGCCGGCCCTCGCACTCGTCCTCACGAGCCTCGTCGCGATCGCCCTCCAGCTCGACTGGCTCGCGCTGGTCGACGACCGACCGGTCCTCGCGGGCGCCCTCCTCCTCGTCCGCCCGGCCGCCTGGTTGCTGTTGCTCGCGTTCGCCGGCGCGCCGTTGGAGCTCGACCAGCTGGCCGCCCTCTTCGCGCTCGCCTGGGCGCTCGCCGCACTCGCCTCCTGGCCGCTCCTGCGGGGAGCTCCCGTTCCCGACGGCTCGGCTCCGCCCCTCACGGCCGCACGGATGCTCCGTCTCGGCTTCCCGCTCGCTCTGGTGACACTCGGCAACCAGGGTCTCCTCGCCGCCGACCTCTTCCTCGTGGGCGTGGTGCTCGGCGCAGAACGCGCCGGCGCCTATTACCTCGCCGCCTCGCTCGTCGTGGCCGGGCTCGTCTTCGCCAACGCCGCCAACCAGGCGGCCACCGCACGGATCGGCGCCGTGCGCGGCGACCCGCCGGCTGCTCGCGCCGAACTCGGCCGTCAGCTGCGGATCGCCACCGGGTTCGGCCTCGGTCTGGCCCTCGCGGGGGCGTTCCTCGGACCGGCGCTGGTGCCCCGCCTCTTCGGCCCGGCCTTCGCCGAGACCGAGCCGATCTTCTCGGCACTCCTGCCTTGGCTCCTGCTCCAGCACCCGAGCGCGGTACTGCAAGGCGCGCTCGCCGGGGCCCGTGGCCAGCGTCCGCTGGTCCTCGCCAATCTCGCGATGGCGGCGGCCTTCGCTGCGGCGCTCGCCCCGGCACTCCTGGCCGGGTCCACCATCGGCTGCGCGCTCGCCCGCTCGTTCGCCGAGCTCGCCCGGCTCGTGGTGCTGGTGCGCGCCGCCGGCGGGATCTTCGTTGCACCGCAGCGGGAAGCCGTTGTCGGCCGTCCGGCGATCGCCACATAGGCGGCGGCGACCGCGAAGAACGCGACCCGCGGAGCCGGCCGAGCTGGGACCGATGATCGCCGCTTCCACCGCGATCCTGCGGGGGGTGCTCCTCCTGACGCTCGCTTCCGCGACGGTGCCGCCCGGGGTGGCGGCTCCGGCCGCTCCGCCACCGGCGGCGCTCGAGGCGCGCGACATCGAGCCCGCGGAGTAGGAGGAGGACGAGGCGGCGGTCGAGACCTTCGTGCTCGGCAACACGCTCGCGACCTTCATGACCGAACTCGCGCGCGCGCTGATCGCCGAGCTCGACCTCGACCCGCCCGGGCTCGCCTTCGAGGCGGTCGACGAACTCGCCCTCCTCCTGCTCTTGCCGACCGAGCCGGATCCCTCGCGTGACGAACTCGTGCGCGCCGCCGCCGAGGGCTGGGCGATGGCCGCCGACCGGCGCGGCGAGCCCGAGGAGCCGGTCTATTGGGTGATGCACGGGGTCGACGAGCAGCGCTTCGCCCGGCTCGCCTGCCTTCTGGTGGGCAGCGATCCGAGCAGCTTCGGCGACCTCGCCGAGGAACTGGGCTTCGAGGCCGCCGACATCGACCGCTGTATCGAGGAGTACGATCGCGTTCTCGCCAGCTGGACCGCGCTTCTCGAGCCGCACGGCCGGGCCAAGCGCCGGCGGGCGCGCGGTGGCACGATCCGGGTCGTCTACGACGACGTGCCGGCGTTCCGGCCGCTCCGCGATCGGCTCCGCAGCGCGGGCGTGCTCGAGGCGGCCGCAGCCGAGATCGTCTCGACCTTCGTGCTGCCGCGGACCCTCACCCTGCGGGTGACGAGCTGCGGTGAGGAGAACGCCGGCTGGATGCCGCCGGAGCGGCGGATCGTGCTCTGTTACGAGCTCGTCCGGGCCTTCGAGCGGCTCGCTCGCGACGAGGCGGTCGCCGAGGTCGAGCCGGCTCAGAAATGAGCGGGCCGGGCGACTTCCACCTCACCCATGAGCACCACGCCCACGAACTCCTCCAAGAGCTCGAGGACCGCCGCCATGGTTCGGTGGGCGACCTCCTCGCTCGTCACGACCAGAATCAGGACCGTGTCGAGCGCGTCGGTCGCTCCTTCCGGGAGCCGTGTGCCCGTGTGACCACGGCCGCCGATGCATGGGAGCATGGTCCAGCCGGTGATCCCGGGCTCCCGGTCCAAGAGATCGAGCACCGCGGGCGCACGACGCTTCTCGACCACGATCTCGAGCCGCTTGCGCTTGTAGGTCTGCAAGGGAGCCTCCCCTCAGCCGACCAGTCGACCGGCCGCCGCCACGTAGAGCGGGATGCCGACGACGAGGTTGAAGGGGAAGGTGATGCCGAGGGCGAGCGAAAGCGAGAGGGAAGGATTGGCGCGCGGCAGGGCCAGGCGCATGGCCGCCGGCACGGCGATGTAGGAGGCCGAGGCCGCGAGCGTGGCGAACAGCGCGGTCCCGCCGACCGAGAGGCCGAGCAGCCGGCCGGCCGCGAGGCCCACGCTCGCGCCGAGGAGGGGCATGAGCAAGCCGAACAGCAGGAGTCCCGCGCCCATCGTCGCGAAGCCCGCGAACCGGCGGGCGACCAACAGACCCATGTCGAGCAGGAAGAAGCAGAGCACGCCCTGGAAGCCGGAGGCGACCACGGGCTCCAGCCGCCGCATGCCTTCGGCCCCGGTCAGGATCCCGATCGTGAAGCTGCCGAGCAGCAGCACGACCGAGCCGTTGGCCAAGATCTCGTGGACCAACTCGCGCCGCCGGCGGGCGTCGAGGCCCGTGGTCTCACCGGCGCGGGCGAGCAACAGGCCCGTGAGGATCGCCGGTGTCTCCATGACCGCGACCACCGCGGCCAAGAAGCCCTCGAAGCGGATGCCGCGGCTCTGCAGGAAGCTCGTGGCGGCGACGTAGGTCACGATGCTGACCGAGCCGTAATGCGCGGCGATCGCCCCGGCATCGACGCGGCTCACCCGGGTCAGGAGCCGCAACAGGCCGAAAGCCGGTAGCGGCAGGAGGAGGCTCAGCCCGGCCGCGACCAGGAGCGGGGCGAGGAGGGGCCGAAGGTCGCCGTTGGCGGCGAGCTCGACCCCACCTTTGAAGCCGATCGAGAAGATCAGGTAGAGCGCGAGCGAGCGGGCCACGGCCTCCGGGATCTCGAGGTCCGAGCGGACGATCCCGGCGAGCAGCCCGAGCAAGAAGCAGAGGACCGGCGGCGAGAGCAGGTTGGCGAGGGCGGCGTCCAAGGCGGCTTCCCGGTGCGGCGGCGGGCACCCTTCCGCGGGGTGCGGCGAGCCGCTAGCACGGGTGCAACGAGGTGGCGACCATGACCGCGTTCGACCGTTCCTTCATCGCCTCGACCGTGGCGGGCATGCTCTGGGAGGTCGATGCCGTCGCCTTCCGACCCGACCCGCCCTTCGTGTTCACTTCGGGCTGGGCGAGCCCGGTCTACATCGACGTGAGGAAGCTCATCTCCTACCCACGGCTGCGCCGCACGCTGCTCGATTTCGCCGAAAAGACGGTTCTGCACGCGATCGGTCACGAGCAGATCGACGCAGTGGCCGGTGGTGAGACCGCCGGGATCCCCTACGCCGCCTGGCTCGCCGAGCGGCTCATGCTGCCGATGCAATATGTCCGCAAGCAGCCCAAGGGCTTCGGCCGCAACGCTCGGATCGAGGGCGCGGTCAAGGAAGGCTGGCGGACCCTCTTGGTCGAGGACCTCGCGACCGACGGCCGCTCCAAGGTCGGTTTCGTGGGTGCCCTCAGGGATGCCGGCCAGAGCTGCGAGCACGCCTTCGTCGTATTCTATTACGACGTGTTCCCGCACGCCCGTGCGACGATCGAGAAGCTCGGGATCAGGCTGCACCATCTGTGCACCTGGCGCGACGTGCTCGCCGTGGCGCGCAGCGAGCAGCGCTTCCCGACGGCCGTCCTCGGCGAGGTCGAGGCCTTCCTCGCCGACCCGGTCGGCTGGTCGGCTCGCCACGGCGGCCTCGACCACGTGCCGGACTGAGCGCCGGCCTCAGTCGACGAGCACGCGGTGGCCCGGGGCTACCTCCTCGTAGACGGGAGGTGGTGGCTCGAAGTCCCAAGGGCGCAAGGGCGAGGGGATCTCGTCGGTGGCGAGCCTGAGCTCGTTGCGCCTGAGGCGGGGGTCGGCGATCGGCACGGCCGACAAGAGCTTCTTCGTGTAGGGATGGCGAGGGTCTTCGAAGATCGCCGCCCGCGGCCCGATCTCGACGATCCGACCGAGATACATCACCGCGACCCGATGCGCGATCCGCTCGACCACCGCCAGGTCGTGGCTCACGAAGAGGTAGGAGAGCCCGAGCTCTTCCTGCAGGTCGATCAACAGGTTGACGATCTGCGCCTGGATCGAGACGTCGAGTGCGGAAAGCGGCTCGTCGGCGACGATGAGGTCGGGCTCGAGGGCGAGGGCACGGGCGATGCAAAGCCTTTGGCGCTGGCCGCCCGAAAATTCGTGCGGGTAGCGGCGCAGATGCTCCGGCCCGAGTCCGGTCCGACGGAGGAGTGCGACCACCCGGTCCTCGAGTTCGGATCCGCGCGCGAGCCCGTGGATCCTCAAGGGCTCGCCCACGAGGCCGAGCGCCGAGAGGCGCGGGTTCAACGACGCGTAGGGGTCCTGGAAGATCATCTGCATCCGCCGGCGGATCTGAGCCATGGCGGCACGCGGCAGAGCCGTGATGTCCCTCCCAACGAAGGATACCCGACCGCGGGTCGGCTCCTGCAGCCGCAGAATGGTCCGCGCGGTGGTCGATTTGCCGCAACCCGACTCGCCCACGAGCGCGAGAGTCTCGCCTCTGGCGAGCGTGAACGAAACCCCCTCGACGGCGTGTACGGCTGCCTTGGGCCGGCCGAGGAAGCCGCCGCCCACGGGAAAGCGGGTAGTCAAGGCTTCGACCTCGAGAAGCGGCCCGTCCGCCGCGGCGACCGTTCGGGTCGCGGGCGCGGGCGGGCGCGGAGCGGGTGCCGGCTCACCGCCGAGCTCGACCCGCGGGAACCGCTCGGGCCGGTCCTTGCCGCGCATGCTCCCGAGCCGCGGCACCGCAGCGAGCAGAGCCTGCGTGTAGGGATGCTCCGGGGCCTCGAAGATCCGCTCGACCGGCCCCTCCTCGACCTTCCGGCCGCGCCACATGACGACCACGCGGTCGGCCATCTCGGCCACCACCCCCATGTCGTGGGTGATGAAGAGCACGGCCATGCCGATCTCACGCTGCAAGAGCTTGATGAGGTCGAGGATCTGCGCCTGGATCGTGACGTCGAGGGCGGTCGTGGGCTCGTCGGCGATCAGGAGAGCCGGCCGGCAGGCCAAAGCCATGGCGATCATCGCCCGCTGGCGCATGCCGCCCGAGAGCTGGTGCGGGTAAGCGTCGAGCCGGCTCGCGGCCTCGGGGATCCGCACCCGCTCGAGCGCTTCGAGAGCGAGAGCCCGAGCCTCGCGCCGGCTCTTGCCCTGGTGCAGCTCGATCGCCTCGGCGATCTGCTCGCCCACCGTGAGGACCGGGTTCAGCGAGGTCATGGGCTCTTGGAAGATCATCGAGATCTCGTTGCCGCGGATCGACCGCAGCACGGGAGCCGGCGCGCGGACGAGATCGACCGTCGAGCCGTCCAGGCGGCGAAAGCGCACGGCACCGTCGACGATCCGCCCGCCGCCGAGCTCGACCAGGCGCATGATCGAAAGCGCGCTCACCGACTTGCCCGAGCCGGACTCGCCGACGATCGCGAGCGTCTCACCTCGGTCGATGCGGAAGCCGACCCGATCGACGGCGCGGATGGTACCGTCGATCGTGCGGAACTCGACCACGAGCCCGTCGACTTCGAGGAGAGGCTCGCCCGCCATCGCGCTCAGAGGTTGCGGGCGCTGCGCCGCAGGCGCGGGTCGAGGGTCTCGCGCAAACCGTCGCCCAATAGGTTCACGGCCAAGACCACGAGCGAGAGGAACAGGCCCGGGAAGACCAAGAGCCACCAGCCGACCAACACGTAGGTCCGGCCCTCGGCCATCATGTTGCCCCAGGACGGGATGTCCGGCGGGGTGCCGGCGCCCAGGAAAGAAAGGATCGCTTCGATGATGATCGCCGAGGCGCACACGTAGGTGGCCTGGACGACGAGCGGTGCCATCGTGTTCGGCATGATGTGGACCGCCAGGATGCGGGGCAGCCGGGCGCCGAGCGAGATCGCCGCATCGACGAAGAGCTGCTCGCGGAGCGTCAGGACGACGCTGCGCACGAGCCGCACCACGCGGGGGATCTCGGGGATCGTGATGGCGACGATCACGGTGCGGATCGAGGAGCGGGAGAGCGAGATCATGGCGATCGCCAAGAGGATCGCGGGGATCGCCATGAGCCCGTCCATGATCCGCATGACCACGGCGTCGATCCGCCGCAAGAAGCCGGAGACGAGGCCGATGGCCAGGCCGAGTGCGGTGCTCAAGAGCGCCACCGTGAAGCCCACGAAGAGCGAGACCCGGGCGCCGTGGAGTGTGCGCGAGAAGACGTCGCGGCCGAGATGGTCCGTGCCGAACCAGTGGGCGGCCGAGGGCGGGCGCAGGCGCAGGCGCGGGTTGATGCGCGCCGGATCCTCGGGTGCGATCCAGGGGGCTAAAATGGCGATCGCGACCATGAGGAGCAGGATCGCGACGCCGACGACCACGGTGGGGTAGCGGCGGGCGAACAGCCGGAAGCCCCCGGTCCCGGGCCGCGAGGTGCTCTCGAGGGGGCTCGCCGCGGCCATGGCTCAATAGCGGATCCGCGGATCGAGGAACGTGTAGACGATGTCGATCACCAGATTGATCAGCACGTAGACGCCGCTGAAGATCAAGATGACCCCCTGGATCATCGTATAGTCGCGGCGCAGGATGGCATCGACCGTGAGCCGGCCG
>JAILZQ010000081.1 GCA_023512415.1 Geminicoccaceae bacterium
GGGCGGGGATTTGTTTAAAACACACAGCCGCGGGTCGGGCCGCGAGCGCGCGGCGGGCCGCCTCCAGGCTCGCGAGTTCGCCCGGCAAAGGGCGAAGGGCGCGCAGCTATCCCTCGAGGGCGGCGAGCCGAGCCACGAGCTCCGACGACCCGGACGGCGCGGTGATGCCGAGCCGATCGAGCGCCTCGCCCACGGTCCGCTCGCTCGTCGCGATCCGCTCCTGGGCCAGCCAGCCGAGGCCCGCCGCGACGCCCACCGGCAGGAGCGTGGCGAGGCCGGTCCGCCAACGTCGCCGGCGGTTCCAGCTCGCGAGATGCTCCTCGAGCTCGGCGATGCGAGGGTCCAGGGCCATGGGCTCAGCCGCTCCGCTCCGGCGCATAGAGACGCTCGACGAGATCGATCAGACCGGCGCGCCGCCGACCGGCGAGCTCGGGCGGGCCGGGGTCGGCCCAGTCCTCGCCGAGCACCGCGAGGCCCTCGGCCCGTTCGGCGAGCTCGACCGCGCCGAGCCAGGCGAAGACCGCGACGGCGATCGCGAGGGTTCCGGCCGCGAGCGGCGCCAAATGATCGAGGAAGAGCCCGGCCGGCACGAGCACCACGCCCGCTGCCACGAGCGTGATCGCCCAGGCTCGATGCTGCCGAGCACTCCGCGCGAGCAGGGCCGCCATCCTCTCGAAGACGATGGTGCCGGGCACACGGGATCGCGGATGGGGTTGCGCCCACGCCTCGTTCTGGTTCATCGCCGAAGCACCGCCCCGATCGAGCCCCCGGCCCGTCCGCGCCCACCGGCCCGGTTCGACCGGCACGGCACCACCGGGCGCCACCGCACCGCCGCGGCAGAGTGCACGGCCCCGGGCGAATTGCAACCGGCCGTGGCGCCCTCCTCAGCGCGTGGTGAGCTTGAGCTCGATACGGCGGTTGCGGCGATACGCTTCCTCGCTGTCGCCGGGGTCGAGGGGTTGGAACTCGCCGAAGCCACGGGCGGCGAGCCGCTCGGCCGGGATCCCGAGCGCCATCAGCTGGCGGACCACGGTGATCGCCCGGGCGGTCGACAGCTCCCAATTCGACGGGAAGCGGGCGGTGGCGATCGGTCGTCGATCGGTGTGGCCGTCGACTTGGAGGACCCAGGGCAACTCGGGCGGGATCTCGTTCGCGAGCTGGCGCAGCGTGGCGGCGAGCTTGGCGATTTCGGCCGCGGCCCCGGGGCCGAGTTCGGCCTCGCCCGGCGCGAACAGGACCTCGGATTGGAAGACGAAGCGGTCGCCCACGATCCGCACGTCCTCGCGATCGCCGAGGACCCGCCGCAGCCGGCCGAAGAAGTCGGAACGGTACTGCGCGAGCTCCTCGACCCGATTGGCGAGCGCCTGGTTGAGGCGCTGGCCGAGCTCGGCGATCCGCGCGGCCTGCCGGTCGATCTCCGCCTGCCGGCCGGCCAGCACCCGATCGAGCAGGCCGAGCTGGACGCCCAGGGTCTCGATCCGCTCGGCGAGGCGGCGGACCTCGGCCTCGGCCGCGCCGCGGCCGGCGGCCTCGGCGTCGCGTGCCGCCAAGAGCGCATCTCGCGCCGCGGTGAGGGCGGCGATCTCCCGTTGCAGCCGCTCGACCTCGGCCGCCTGCGCGCGGCGCGTCTCCTCGAGCTCGCGGCCGAGTCGCAGTGCCCGCTGCTCGCTCTCCCGCAGCGCCAACCGGCCCTCCTCGATCTGCCGCTCGAGGCCCGCCCGCTCGACGGTGAGGCGGCGCAACCCCGCGTCGAGCTCGGCGCGCTCGCCTTCGAGCCGGGCGAGTCGGTCCTCGACGTCGCGCCGCTCGGCTTCGCTCGCCTGCAACCGCCGGTTCTCCTCGGCGAGGTTCGCGCGCAACCGCTGGCCGGCGAGCCGCTCTTGGTCGAGCTGCTCGCTCAGCGATTTCAGCCGTTGCTCCAGCCGTTCGACGGTTTCGTCGCGGCCCTCGAGCATTTGGCTCAAGAAGAACTGGCCGAGCACGAACACCACGAGCAAGAAGATGATCGCCAAGAGCAGCGTCGACAGCGCGTCGACGAAGCCCGGCCAAATCTCGGGTTGACGCAGCTCGCGGCGGGCCCGGGCCATCGTCAATCCTTGACCAGCACGGGCTGGCCGGCGGCGGCGGCGACGGTGCGCGCCACCACCCGCAGCTCGTGCTTGATCTCGCGGGCGAGCTCGTTGCGGCCGCGGCCGAGCTCCTCGACGAGCCGGCCGAGCTGCAGGTCGAGGTTGCGGACGTGGTTGCGGATCTGCTCGTCGGCGAGCCCCGCGGCGGGTCGGGCGAGCTCGCGGGCGATGGCCGCTTGGCCCTCGGCGAGCCGAGCCAAGAGCTCTTGCTCGCGCTGCATGCCCTCGCTGAGCAGGGCCAGCCGCTCGGCCAGCTGGTGCAGCACCGCGTGGAGCTGGGCGCGGCCGTCCTCGCCGCGGGCCATCAGCGCTTGGAGCCGGTCGAGGCTCTCGGCGGTCTGCTGCAGGAGGCCCGTCACGTAAGCGGGCAAAGGCGGCCCGGCGGCGAGGTCGGTCGGCACGGCCTCGGCCGTCCCGTGTCGGGTCATGCCGCCGAGCCATTCCTCGAGCTCGTTGGTGAAGCCGTTCTGCGCCTGGCTCGCTTGGAGGTCCAAGAAGCCCACGACGAGCGAGCCCGCGAGACCGAAGAGCGAGGCGCCGAAGGCCGTGCCCATGCCGCCGATCGGCTTGCGCAGGCCTTCCTTCAACTCGTTGAACAGGGCGACGAAATCACCGCCGCCGATGGACAGCCCCGAGATCACACTGCCGATCGCCCCGATCGCCTCGATCAGCCCCCAGAAGGTGCCGAGCAGCCCCAAGAAGATGAGCAGGCTGGTCTGGTAGCGGGCGATGTCGCGGCTCTCCTCGAGCCGTGCCGAGGTGCTGTCGAGGAGATGGCGGGCGGTCAGCGGGGCGAGCTGGGTCCGGCCACGACGGTCGCGCTCGCCGAGCACCGCGAGGATCGGGGCGAGGATCGCCGGGGGCTCGAGGCGGCCGAGCGAGGCACCCATCCGGTAGGCCTCGATCCATCGCAGGGCCGGGCGGAGCGCCAGGATGCGGCGCAGATTGTAGACGATCCCGGTGACCAGGACGGCCAGGATCAGGCCGTTGAGCCAGGGATTGAACAGGAACGCCCGCCAGATCACGGGGAACAACACCGCGGCCACCAGGAGGGCGACCGCGAGGAAGCCGATCGATCGGTAGAGGAAGCGTTGCGGGTCGGACATCGGGGCTCCCGGCGATCGTCGCGCGGCGTTCACACTTTAGCCCAGGAGCGGCGCCCTGCCACGGGCCGAAGAACCGGTCGTGAACGTCTCGGTGGTGGCCGCGCCGGCCGTCGCGTGGCAGCATGCCGGCGCGCCAGTTGCGGGAGAACGCCATGCCGACGATCGACCTGGACAAGGTCTGCTGGGTGATCCTCAAGGCCCGCGAGTTCGACGCCAAGACCGCGCCGGTCGAGGAGGAGCCGGGCTCCAACCCGATCGACGAGGACATGCGCGAGGTTCTCGAGGCCTACCCCGAGGACACGGTCGAAGAGGAGCTCAAGGCCTTCATCGACAGCCTCAACGAGGACGAGCAGGTCGAGCTCGTGGCGCTTGCCTGGGTGGGCCGCGGCAGCTTCTCGGCCGAGGAGTGGCCGGAGGCGGTCGCCGAGGCGCGGCGCGCGCACAACGACCGGACCGCGGAATATCTTCTCGGCATGCCGATGTTGAGCGATTATTTGGAGGAGGGTCTCGCAGCTTTCGGTCGCTCCTGCGCCGAGTGAGGGTGACGGGGAGGGTTCCCGCGACCCCGTCGGTCCCGATCCGGCATCCCTTTCGGCTCGCTGTACGCTGCTTCCCATCGCCGGTTGCCCGCTCGGCTCCGCCGAACCGAGCCTTTACCGCGTTTCGGTTGACACGGGGTTAACCGAGTCGACCGGGCGGCTCAGCGATGCTCGCGCAGCACGTGGCCCGCGAGGTAGAGCGAGCCGCACACGAGCACGAGGCCGGGCGGCCGCTCGGCGGCGGTGATCGCCCGGGCGGCCTCGAGCGGCGAGCCGGCGGGCTCGGCGCGCAGCCCGAGCCGCTGGCCGACCTCCGCCTCGTCACGGGCGTCGCGGGTCGCCGGCTCGTCGGGCACCGCGACGGTCCTGAGGCTCGCGGCGAGCGGTACCAGGGGGCGGAGGAAGGCCTCGAGGTCCTTGCTCGCGAGCATCCCCACGATCAGGTGCACGGGCCGGCCCCGCGCCAGGGCCGGCAGGCTCGCCGCCAGGACCTCGCCCGCCGCGGGGTTGTGGCCGCCGTCGAGCCAGAGCTCGAAGCCCGGGCCGAGGGCTCGGACCATGGGTCCTTCGATCAACCGCTGCAGACGTGCGGGCCAACGAGCCTCGACGAGACCGCGGGCGATCGCCGCGCCGGGTGGGGCGAGCTCATCCAGCCGGCGGGCCGCGACCACCGCGAGACCGGCATTGTCGATCTGGTGGACACCCGGAAGCGAAGGCAGCGGGAGCTCGAGGCGTTCCCCTTCGTCTTCGACGACGAGACGCTCGCCCTCGCGCCTGGCGGACCAGTCGCGACCGTGGACGAGCAGGGGGCAGCCGAGTGCCGCGGCTCGCCCTTCGAACACCGCGAGGGCTTCCGGCCGCTGCGGGCCCAGGATGGCCGGGACTCCCGGCTTCATGATGCCGGCTTTCTCCCCGGCGATCGCGGCGAGCGTGTTGCCGAGGAAGGCCTCGTGGTCCATCGAGACGGGCGAGATCAGGACGAGGCGTGGCCGCTCGACCGTGTTGGTCGCATCGAGGCGGCCGCCCATGCCGGTCTCGAGGAGGACGATGTCGGCCGGGGTCCCGGCGAAAATCAGGAAGGCTGCGGCCGTGGTGATTTCGAAGAACGTGATCGGCTCGCTGCCGTTGGCCCGCTCGCAGGCCTCGAGGGCGGCGGTGAGCCGGGCGTCGTCGACCGGTTCCCCCTGGATCAGGATCCGCTCGTTGAAGCGGACGAGGTGCGGCGAGATGTAACGCAGCGTGCGGCGCCCCGCAGCCTGCAGCATGGCATCGAGCAGGGCGAGCGTGCTGCCCTTGCCGTTGGTGCCGGCGATGTGGACGACCGGCGGGAGGCGCCGTTCCGGGTGGTCGAGGCGGGCCAGGAGCCGCTCGATCCGGCCGAGCGAGAGGTCGATGCGCTTGGGGTGGAGCTCCGCCAGGCGGCGGAGGATCGGCTCAGCCGGGCTCGCCATCGGCTGTCGCCTCGACCGGCTCGGCCGCGGGCGCGGGCTCGGCGGGCTCGACCGGCGCCGGTAGCGGCACCGGCCGCAGCAACAGGTCGAGCAACCGGGCGAGCGTGGCCCGGAGCGCGAACCGGTGGACCACCATGTCGACCATGCCGTGGGCCAAGAGATATTCGGCCTTTTGGAACCCGGGCGGCAGTTTCTCGCGGATGGTCTGTTCGATCACCCGCGCTCCGGCGAAGCCGATCACCGCGCCCGGCTCGGCGATGTGGATGTCGCCGAGCATGGCGAAGGAGGCGGTCACACCCCCGGTGGTCGGATCGGTGAGCACGACGATGTAGGGCAGACCCGCTTCCTTCACCCGCTCGACGGCGATCGTGGTCCGGGCCATCTGGACGAGCGAGAGTGTGCCCTCCTGCATGCGCGCCCCGCCCGAGGCGGTGACCACGACGAAGGCGGCGCGGGAGGCCAAAGCGCGTTCGGACGCGGCGACGAACGCCTCGCCCACCGCACTGCCCATCGAGCCGCCCATGAACTCGAAGTTCATGACCGCGAGGACCACCGGCAGACCGCCGATCGTGCCCTGCGCGGCCTCGAGCGCGTCTTGCGCCTTGGTCTTGGCCTGGGCCTCCTTGAGACGGTCGGTGTAGCGTTTGGAATCGCGGAAGCGCAGCGGGTCGACGGAAACCTTGGGGAGCTCGAGCCGCTGCCAGCTCCCCTCGTCCAAGAGCGTCTTGAAGCGGAACTCGGGGCCGACCCGCATGTGGTGGCTGCAATGCGGGCAGACCCGCTGGTTGGCTTCGAGGTCGCGGTGGAAGATCATCCGCTCGCAGGAGGGACATTGGTGCCAGAGATTCTCCGGCACCTCGGGCTTGGGCGTGCCGCGCTCGACCAGCGCCCGGATCTTCGGGCGCACATAAGAGGTGAGCCAGTTCACGAGCGGGCCGTCCGGACGGCTTCGGCGAGCGCCCGCACCCGACCGTGCACCGCCGCCACGAGGCCCTTGCCCGGCCGGCCCTCCTCGTCGAGGTGGGCCGCCACCTCCGCGACCAGGGCCGAGCCCACCACGGCGGCATCGGCGACCCGGGCGATCGCTGCCGCTTGCTCGGGCGTGCGGATGCCGAAGCCCACCGCGATCGGCAGGTCGGTGTGCCGGCGCAGGCGCTCGACCTGCGGGGCGACCTGCTCGGCCACCGCCTCCTTCACCCCGGTGATCCCGGTCAACGACACGCAGTAGAGGAACCCGCGGACGTTCTGCAGGACCTTGGGCAGCCGTCGCTCGTCGGTCGTCGGCGTGGCGAGGCGGACGAAGTCGAGGCCTCGCTCGAGGGCCGGCAAGCAGAGCTCCTCGTCCTCCTCGGGCGGCAGATCGACCACGATGAGCCCGTCGACCCCGGCACTCACCGCCTCGTCGAGGAACCGTAGTCGGCCGTAGGCCCAGATCGGATTGTAGTAGCCCATCAAGACGAGCGGCGTGGTCGAATCGTGGTCGCGGAAGCGGCGGACGATCTCGAGCGTGCGGGCGAGCGAGATCCCGTTCGCGAGCGCGCGCAGATTGCCCGCCTGGATGGTCGGGCCGTCGGCCATCGGGTCCGAAAACGGCATGCCGACTTCGATCAGGTCCGCCCCCGCCTCGGGCAGGCCCGCGAGCAGCCGCTCGAAGGTCGGGATGTCGGGATCGCCGGCTACGAGAAAAGTCACGAGCCCGGCGCGGCCCTGGGCGCGCAGTTCGGCGAAGCGCCGCTCGATGCGGGTCGTCAAAGCGCGACTCCGAGATGGCGGGCGACCGTATAGATGTCCTTGTCGCCGCGGCCGCAGAGATTGACGACGAGGAGGGTGTCCTTCGGCAGCTGCGGCGCGAGCTTGGCGGTCGCGGCGAGTGCGTGGGCCGGCTCGAGGGCGGGCAGGATGCCCTCGAGCCGGGCGAGTTGGCGGAAGGCGTCGAGCGCCTCGCGGTCGGTCGCAGCCGTGACCTCGAGCCGGCCGATGTCCTTGAGCCAGGAATGCTCCGGGCCGATCCCGGGATAGTCGAGGCCGGCCGAGATCGAGTGCGGCTCGATCACTTGGCCGTCCTCGTCCTGCAACAGATAGGAGCGCGAGCCGTGCAAGATCCCGGGCCGGCCGCGCAACATCGCCGCCGCGTGCAGGCCGGTGTCGAGCCCCTCGCCGGCCGCCTCGACCGCGACGAGCCGGACCTCGCGATCGTCGAGGAAGGGGTGGAAGAGACCCATGGCGTTGGAGCCACCCCCGACCGCCGCGACGAGCACGTCCGGCAGCCGGCCCTCTTTCGCGAGGATCTGGGCCCGCGTCTCGCGGCCGATCACGGCTTGGAAGTCGCGCACCATCGCCGGGTAGGGGTGAGGGCCGGCTACCGAGCCGATCAGGTAGAAGGTGGTCTCGACATTCGTGACCCAGTCGCGCAGCGCCTCGTTCATCGCGTCCTTCAAAGTGCGCGAGCCGGAACTCACGGGACGAACCTCGGCGCCCAACAGGCGCATGCGGAAGACGTTGGGCTGCTGGCGCTCGATGTCCCGCTCGCCCATGTAGACGACGCAGTCGAGCCCGAGCCGGGCGCAGACCGTGGCGGTCGCGACCCCGTGCTGGCCGGCACCGGTCTCGGCGATGATCCGCCGCTTGCCCATCCGCTTGGCGAGCAGGGCCTGGCCGATGCAGTTGTTGATCTTGTGGGCGCCGGTGTGGTTGAGCTCGTCGCGCTTCAAATAGATCTTGGCACCACCCAGCTCCGCGGTCAGCCGCTCGGCGAAGTAGAGCGGCGAGGGTCGGCCGACATAATCGGCGAGCCAGAGGTCGAGCTCGGCCTGGAAGGCCGGATCGCGCCGCGCCACCTCCCAAGCCGCCTCGAGCTCGAGGATGCAGGGCATCAAGGTCTCGGCCACGAACCGACCGCCGTAGAGGCCGAAGCGACCGCGCTCGTCGGGACCGGTCCGCAGGCTGTTGGCGATCGTCAATCCGGTTCCTCCGCGCGGCGCGCCCCGAGCCGCCGCGCCTCCGCCATGAACACCCGGAGCTTCTCGGGATCCTTGATCCCGGGGCCGCGTTCGACGCCGCTCGAGACGTCGACGATCGGCGGCCGGAGACTCTCCACGGCGGCCGCGAGATTGCCGGCATCGAGGCCACCCGCCAAGGCCCAGGGCAAGGGCGCCGTGAAGCCCTCGAGCAGCCGCCAATCGAACGGCAGACCGTGGCCGCCGGGCCAGGCGGCATCGCGCGGCGGCCGCGCGTCGAACAAGAGGAGGTCGGCGGCCTCGAAGAAGGCCTCGAGGCCCTCCAGGTCGGCCGCCTCGCCGACCCGGATCGCCTTCATCACCCGGCAGCCGGTGCGGAGCGCCACGGCGCGCACCCGCTCCGGCGTCTCGGTGCCGTGCAACTGGAGGACGTCGAGCGGTGCGTGGGCGAGCAGGTGCTCGAGGAAGGCATCGGTCGGATCGACGGTGACCCCGACCGTGCGCACGCCGGTGGGCACCCGCTCGAGCAGCTCGCCGAGCCGCTCCGGCGGGACGAAGCGCGGCGAAGGCGGGTAGAGGACGAACCCCAAGAAGCTCGCGCCGAGCTCGACCGCGAGGGCCACCGAATCCGGATCGGTCAGGCCGCAGACCTTGACGCGGAACGGCCGCAGGCGGGCGGCGGGCGCATCGGGAGCGAGGAGGGTCATCGAAAGGGAACGTCCGGCGAGGGTCGAGGCGCGCTCCTAGCAGATCCGCGCGCCCTGCCAAGCGCGCGCTTCGACGGCCCGCACGGTCGGTCGGCCCACCGCCCGCTCGCTCGGGAATCCTCGCGCGCCCGTCGGCCGCGCCGGCTCGACCTGCCGTCAGCGATCGGCGACCGTCCGAAGCCGACAGCCTCGCCGTGCCACGAGATAGAGGAGCCCGTAATGGTCGTCGGCCAGCTCGGGGCGGTATTCGGGGCGTGCCAGAAGAGGTCGCCAGGCGTGCTCGATCTCGCGGAGCACGGCGAACCGCTCGCCGGTGGCGCGCAAGATACGGGCCTTTCGGGCGTCGCCGATCGAAACGGGGCGGGCACGACCTCGGGCGGACCGACGACGATAGTCGGGTGCTTGCGAGCTGTACGGTGCTGCGCTAGTTTCAACGAAAAGACATCCATCGGGCTCGCAAGGCCTCGATCGGCAGAAGTAGGGGGGAGCCGGCGGCATGGCGTGGGCATCGCCCTCGGCCGCGGCCCGGCCACCGGCCGGGACCGCAGGCTCCGATCCTGCCACCGAGCCGGAACTGCTCGGCGCGTCGGCGGAAGTCGCCCGTAGCTATGCCACCCACATCGCCCGCGAGGAGGGCGCGGACGACCTTCCGGCGGTGCTCGGGGCGCCCGAGAGCCTGGACGCACGCCGACATTGGCGCATGTACGCGTTCGCGGAGCCGCTGGTCCGGGCCGATCCCGAAGGGCAGTGGCTCACGGTCGGCGATTCGGGCGGGGATGCCGCGGCGCTGCGCCGGATGGGCGCCCAGCGGGTCGTGGCCTCCTGTATCAGCGCGGCTCGGCTGCGCCGGCTCGCCGCTCGCGGGCTGCTGGACGGTGTGGCGATCGCCGAGCTCAACGCCGAGCGGCTCGGGCCGCTCGAGGGCCCGGTCGATTATCTGCTTTGCAAGGAGGCCTATCACCACTTCCCGCGCGCGCCGCTCGCCTTCTACGGCTTCCTCGAGACCGCCCGGCGCGCGGTGGTGCTGATCGAGCCGCTCGACACGGGACGCACCTTCCCGCTCGAGGCGTTGCGCACGCTGGCGAAGCGGTGGATCCGCGGTGACCGACCCGAGGACCTGCTGTTCGAGCCCTGGGGCAACTTCATCTTCCGGCTCTCCCTTCCCGAACTCCACCGGATGCTCACGGCGCTCCAGATCGGGCGCTATTTCGTGGCCTACCACAACGACTTTTACCATCCCCACTTGAGCCCCCGGCCGGTCGCCGACCGGCTCGCCGCGGGGATCGAGCGGGCCGGGGTCGCAGCCAAGGACCTGCTCGCCCGGCTGGGCCTCATGGCTTACGGCAAGGTGGCCGTGGTGGTGCCAACCAGTCCCTTGCCGGAGGCGGCGGTCCGGGGCCTGCTCGCTGCCGGCTTCCGCGAGCGGCGGACCCCCCGGAACCCTTACGCGGCGGCGGCCGTTCGAGTGATCGGCGGTTGACAGGGCCCGACCCCTTCGCGCCATTGGCGGTCGGGCGCGGTTGACCTCGTCGCCGGTCTGGATCATGGAAGCTACGGGGGAGGCCCGGCTCGGGGAGGGGGCCATGAAGGCACGCGACATTCTCGACAGGAAAGGGCGGCGGGTGGTCACCATCCGCTCGGACGCGAGCATCGAGACGGCGGTCCACCGGCTCGCGCTCGAGCGGATCGGGGCGCTCGTGGTGAGCGAGGACGGCGAGGCGTTGGAGGGCATCCTCTCCGAACGGGACATCCTCCACGCGCTCGCCCGCGAAGGCGCAGCGATCCTCGGCCCGGGGCGGCGGGTGGCGGAGATCATGACCCGAGCGGTCCGCACCTGCGGTCCGCACGACAGCGTCAAGCATCTGATGGACACCATGACCCGTTACCGGGTCCGCCACCTGCCGGTGGTCGAGGAGGGCCGGCTCATCGGCCTCGTGAGCATCGGTGACGTGGTCAAGAACCGGCTCGAGGAGATGGAGCTCGAGACCAACGTGCTGCGCGACGTGGTGCTCGCCGGCCGCTGAGCGGCCGCCCACCGCCTTCAAAGATAGGCGATCGCCCGGCCGAGCACGGCCACCGAGGGCCAGGCGAGGAGGGAAAGCAGCGCACCGCGGCGGACGGCGGGCGGGAGCGGGCCGTCGAGGGCGGCGAGGCCGGGTCCGGCCGCACGATGGACGAGCACGACGTTGGCGAGCGCGAGGGCGACCAGCGCGAGCTTCGCGAGCATCAGCGGGTGCCCCAGCAGGGCCGCGGCGTCGGCGAGCAACATCACGGCACCCGTGGGGATCTGGAGCGCCACGCCCGTGGCCGCCATCGGCACGAGCAGGCGGGCGAGCGGGCGGGCGGGAAGGGCGCGCGCGAAGCCCAAGAGGCGGAGGTCGAGCGCCAGGATCGAGCCCAACAGGAGCCCCAGGCCCAAGACGTGCAGCACGCTCGCGAGCGGGTAAGCCCAGAGCGAGCGGCGGATCGCGGCCGAAGCGGCCGTGCCCTCGAGCCAGACGCCCAAGGGCGAAAGCAGGCCCGCGGCCTCGTGCTCCACGAGGGAACGCTCAGCGGAGCTGGGTGATCGCGCCGTTCACCTTGATCCACTCGGCGCGGAGCTCGATCGCACGGCTCCGGTGCGGATAGCCCATGACCTCGACCACGGCACCGGGGCGGATCATCTCCTCCTGCAGGCCGCGATTGATCATCCGGAAGGGCGGGGCGAGGACGACCTCCCAGACCTTCTCGGGGGTCTTCAGGATCAAGATCCCGTGCGGGTTCTCGAAGCTCACCCGCTCGACCGTGCCGGTGAGCGTGAGCGGCCGGTCGGAGTCGTAGGAGCCCCAGCCGTGATGGGCCCGGGCGGTCCCCGGCAGGGCGGCGGCGCCGAGGGCGAGAAGCAAAAGGCGGCGATGCATGACGGGCGTGCCCTCCTCGCGGGTTCCTTCCTGATATAGCCTCCCGCGCGCGCCGGCCGAGGGGGCGGGCGCGAGCCAGGGTTGCAGGGGAGGGAGCGATGGAGGTCGAGAAGCGCCTCGCCGAGAAGGGGATCGTCCTGCCGCCGGTGACCGCACCGGTCGCCAACTACGTCAACGCGGTCCGGACCGGCAACCTGCTGTTCCTCTCGGGCAAGGGGCCGAGCTTCCCCGACGGCACGCAAGGAATCGGCAAGGTCGGCGCGGATCTCTCGCTCGAGGAAGGCTATCGCCACGCCCGGCAGGTCGGGCTCAACCTGATCGCGGTCATGAAGGCGGAGCTCGGCGACCTCGACCGGGTCGCACGGGTGGTCAAGGTGCTCGGCATGGTCAATTGCCCGCCGAGCTTCACCGAACACCCGAAGGTGATCAACGGCTGCTCGGACCTCATGGTCGAGGTGTTCGGCGAGCGCGGCCGGCACGCCCGCTCGGCGGTCGGCATGGGCAGCCTGCCCGGGAACATCTCGGTCGAGATCGAGTGCATCGTCGAGGTCGCTTGAGCCTGGCCGAGACCGGGCGTCTGCGCGGGGTGGGCCTGCGCGCCGGCCGCTTGGTAGGCGCTCGAGGTGCCGGCTAGAGCCGCCCGGCAGCAGCGCGGGAGTACGTCCATGGCCGAGCGGCAGATCTTCTACGAGCGTCTCACCTGGCCGGAGATCCGGGAGGCGGCCCGTCGGGACACCGTCATCCTGTTGCCCTTCGCCTCGATCGAACAGCACGGCTTCCATCTCCCCGTGGACGTCGATCTGCGTCTCGCGCGGGAGGTCTGCATCCGGGCGGCGAAGAAGAACCCGCACACGCTCGTCATGACGCCCATGGCCTTCGGCTTCGAGCCGCACCACATGGCTTGGCCCGGGACCATCGACGTCGATTGGGACGTCTTGATCCGCTACGGGGTCTGCGTCGTCTCCTCCCTCGTTCGCGCCGGCTTCCGCCGCATCTTGATCGTCAACGGCCACGGCTCGAACCGGCCGATCATGGAGATGATCGTCCGCCTCGCGCAAGTGAAACATCCCGAAGCGCTCGTGGCCGGCCAATCCTGGTTCGCGCTTGCCAAGGTCGCGGAAGTCTTCGGGCCGCTGCAGGAGAGCCGGTTCACGAGCCATGCCTGCGAGCTCGAGACCTCGGCCTATCTCGCGATCGACCCGGATGCGGTCAAAATGGACCAGGCGGTGCGCGACGAGACGTTCCGACGCAGCCCGCACGTGTGGGCCGAGCTGATCGGCAAGAAGCCCGAACCGGATTCGACCACGCCGCTCGTGATGATGGAATATTTCTCGACCGGTTCGCTTTCGGGGGTGCGCGGCGATCCGACCAAGGCCACGGCCGAGAAGGGCGAGAAGGCGCTCGAGGCGGCGGCCCAGGAGGTGGCGACAATCGTCGACGAACTCCGCGCCCGGGCGATCCGGCTGCCCGAAACCTTCCACGACGTGCCGGTCGAGACGATCCGGCGGCGGCTCGCCGGCGGGTGAGCCTCGCCGGCGCCGTGAGACCCGGCCGCGGCGCGGCGCTCTCGTTGTGCGGCGCGCTCGTCCTCGGGCTCGCCGGCAACATGACCTTCCAGGCGCTCGTGCCGGAACTCTCGACCGCGCTCGGGCTGTCGAAGACCGAGATCGGCTGGGTCTCGACCGTCAACTATCTGGCCTACGCCGCGGCCGCGCCCTTCCTCGTGGGCCTCACCGATCGGGTCGACGCGCGGCTGGTGATGGCGGTCGGGCTCGCCGTCTCGGTCGTGGCCGGGCTCGGCTCGGCACTCTTCCTCGCGGACTTCGGCTCGGCCTTGTTCTGGCGGGGGCTCGCCGGGGTGGGGATCGCCGGCACCTACATGCCGGGCCTCAAGGCCTTGACCGATCGCACCGCCGGGCCCGGCCAAGCTCGGCTGCAGGCGTTCTACACCGCGGTCTATTCGGTCGGCACGGCCCTCTCGGCTTGGCTCGCCGGGCTGCTGCTCGTGGCCACGGGCTGGCGGGCCGCGTTCGCCGCGAGCGGGCTCTTGCCGGCGCTCGCAGCACTCTTCCTCCTGCCGCTCGCCCCGCATCGGCCGCGCGGCGCAGGCGTCGGCCGGACCGGCGGGATCGCCGCCGCGCTGCGTCAACGGCGGGCGATGGGCTTCGCGCTCGCCTACGGCGCCCACTGCTGGGAGCTCTTCGGCTTCCGCACCTGGCTCGTGGCGTTCCTCGTCTTCGCCGCGGCCGAGACCGGGGCCTCGGTCGACCGGGCGACGATCGCCAGTTTTGCGACGCTCGTGCTGCTCATGGGGCTGCCCGCATCGCTGCTCGGCAACGAGGTCGCCGGACGGCTGCCGCGGGCGGCGGTGGTGAGCGCCTTCATGCTCACGTCGGCAGGTCTCGGGACGACGCTCGGCCTCGTGCTCGACGCGGGCTTCCCGGTCGTGCTCGCGCTCGCGCTGCTCTACGGCTGCCTCGTCATGGTCGACAGCGCGGCGATCACCGTCGGTACGGTCCAGGCGGCCGCCGCCGAGCTCAAGGGCGCGACCCTCGCGGTCCAGACTCTGCTCGGCTCGGTGGGGGCGATGCTCGCCCCCTTGGCCTCGGGCTTCTTGCTCGACCTGCTCGGCCCGGGGACCCGCGCGGGCTGGGCGGCGGCCCTCGCGACCGTCGCGGCCGGGGCGCTCCTAGGGCCCCTGGCCCTGGCCCTGCTCGCCCGCGGCGAGCGCCGCCCCTAGCGCGGCGCGCAGCGCGGTCGGAGCGCGGAACGCGGCCGAAGCCGCCTCGGCCGCGCGGCAGGCGGCGACCGCCTCGGCGGTGCCGGCCAGGATGCCGGCCTCGACGCCGAGGAGCGTGCGGCAGTCGAGGACGACGAGAGCCGCCCCGCCGTCGGCCCAGGCGGCCCAGCGCCCCGAGGCGGGATCGACGATCAGGGCCGGCACCCGGGCCTGCCGGCAGAGCCAGAGGAAGGAGGCGGGTGGCAGGACTTCGGGCAGCTCGGGGTCGACGACCAGCGCGGCCCCCGCCGGCGCTTCGTCGAGGGCGCGGGCGATGGCGGCATCCGGACAATCGCGGACGGTGCCGACCGGCCTCGCTTCCCCGCCGGCCAGTCGGATCAGCTCGGCGAGCGGGGCCCCGTCGAGGCGACCGAGCTGGGCGAGCGGCAGGACGAGGGTCCGCCCGACCTCGGTGCGGCCGACGAGCCCGAACACCGCCCAGGCAGTCGCCGCGGCGAGCGAGGAGGCGAGCAGCGCCGCCTCGGCCTCGAGCCGCTCGGCGAGCGCGGCCTCGAGGCCGCCCTTCCCGGTCGCGACGTCCGCGCGCATGGTCGGAGCCTAACGGGGCGCATCCCACGCGTCGAGGCGCGGGCGACCGGCTCACGGGCGGCGCGCGGGACGCTTGCGGCCGGCGGCGGGGGCGATTATGTGCTGGCGGCCCGTTCGCGGAGGGGTGCCGGAGCGGTCGAACGGGGCGGTCTCGAAAACCGTTGTACCCGGCGACGGGTACCGAGGGTTCGAATCCCTCCCCCTCCGCCAACTCACTCGCACGAACCGACGCCATGGCCGCCAGCGCGGCCATTTTTCTTTCGCGTTCAAAGGGCTTTGCCGAAATCGGGTTTACCGCGGAGACCGGCCGGCCGTGGCCGGCAGGTCCATTTTGCCGTCTCCGTCTCTTTCCGACTTAACCGGCACCTCGCTCGTTAAGCGCCGCGAACGGGCCACTTTTCAATGGGTTCCGGAACCAGCCGGGCTTTACGGTTGTGACCAGCTCTCTCGCTTGCTTGCTTCAGGATGCAACTGGGCATCAATTATGGCTTGGCTGCGCAATTGATCGTGACGGCGCGAGCAACCGCGTGGCGCAAGCCAAGGAGGCACGCAGCGGATGGACAT
>JAILZQ010000082.1 GCA_023512415.1 Geminicoccaceae bacterium
GTCCCGAGCCGGCAGCGCCGCACAACGGTCCCGGGCCGGCGCCGGAGGACGCGGCTCCCGAGGCGTGGCGCGGCGGTCCCGAGCGCGGTGATCCGTCGCCCGCCGCCGGGCCGTTCGTCGACCGGGCCGCCTGTTCGTGTCGGATGGGATGACGCGAACGAGCGCGGGGACGGTCGATCCGGGCTCCGGAGGGGACCGGCGGGGGTGACGGCGAGCCGGGTGCGTGGACGGTGCCCGGCCATCGGGTGCGGCTGCACGCCGTCGCCCCGGACGGCGCCCGGGGCCCGTCGACGCGCCCCCACGGCTCCGCCCGCCCGGATTTCCGGAAGAAATGCCAGCCGCCTCCCGGGCCCTGTCAACGCGGCCCGCCGGTCTCCCCGGGCACCGTCCCGTCGAGCCAGCGGGCGAGCACCGCCACCGGCTCCTCGCGATAGCCGAGCCCTTCGTAGAAGCCCTTCACGGCCGCATTCGTGCTGCGCACCAGGAGCTCGAGCTTGCGGATGCCGCGCGCCACGAGCCAGGCCTCGGCGGCGGCCATGAGAGCCCGCCCGAGCCCGCCGCCGCGCGCCGCCGGCTCGACCGCCAGATAGTAGACCCAGCCCCGATGCCCGTCCTCGCCGACCATGACGGTGCCGACGATGCGCCCCGCCCGCTCGGCCACCAGCACCTCGCTGTTCGGCCGTCCGCGGGCGCGGGCGATGTCGGCCGCGGGCGGGTTCCAGGGCCGGGTGAGCCCGCAGGTCTCCCAGAGCGCCACGACCGCCGGAACGTCGCGGTCCTGGATCGGGCGGATCCGCATCCCGGATCAGCCCGGGCCGCGGCCGGAAAGCCGCTCCTCGACCGCGTACAGCCGGTCGAGCTCGGCGTCGAAGGCCTCGGTCAGCTTCCGCGCCTCGGCCTCGGGCAAGAGTGCGGCGAGCCCGTGGAAGCGCAGCTCGGCCACGGTGGCGCGGGTGATGTCGCCGCCCGGCAGCCGCTCGGCGCGCCGGTACTCCTCGAGCAGGAGGTCGAGGTCGAGCCGGACCCTCTCGAGGAACGCGGGGTCGCGCGAGGGCTCGGCCCGCGCCGCGTCCACATCTTGCCCGAACAGCTCGAGCTGCCGCCCCGCCACACCCGCCTCCGCATCCGCCGCGCTTCTCTAGCACCGGTTGCGCCCGGGCGCAGCTCCCCCGACACTCCGGCCGTGGACGAACGCTGGCGCACCGAGCGGCTTCCCGAACTGGTCCGCACCCTCGCCGCGCGGCCCGGGCACGAGCGCTTGCGCGTGCTCGTCCAGGAGCTCTTGCGCGAAGCCTTCGGTGCGACCTTCGCCGAGGTCGAGCACGAGTTGCGCCTGCCGGAGGTGCGCGGCCGCGCCGACATGCTGTTCGGCGCCACCGTCATCGAGCTCAAGTCCGACCTGCGCCGGGAGCGCTCGGACGTCGAGGCGCGCCTGCCGGACTATCTGGCCGAACGGCAGCGGCGTACCGGCCGCCGCTATCTGGGCCTCGCCACCGACGGGGCCACCTTCCTGGCCTTCGAGCTGCGCGACGGCCGGCTCGTCGAGCTCGCCCGCCACGACACCGATCCGGAGGCACCGGAGGCGCTCCTCGCCTGGCTCGAGCCGGCCCTCTCGGAGCGCGACGACCTCGTCCCCGACGCCTTGCGGGTCCGCCGCGAGCTCGGCCGCGAGAGCCTCACCTGGGCGCGTGCCCGCGCCACCCTCGAGGCCCTCTGGCAGGAGCTGCACGACCATCCCGAGGTCGCCGTCAAGCGCGGTCTCTGGGACGGCCTCCTGCGCGAGGCCTACGGTGCCGAGGTCGGCGACGACCCGCTCTTCCTCCAGCACACCTACCTGACGATCGTCGCCAAGACCCTGGCCGCCCGCGTCCTCGACCTGCCGGCCGACGATCCCGAGGCGATCCTCTCCGGCCGGGCGCTCCGCGAGGCCGGCATCCTGGGCGCTGTGGAGAGCGACTTCTTCGACTGGCTCCTGCTCGACCCGCAAGGCGCCGACCTCGTCGCCCGGGTCGCCCGCCAGGTCCGCCGCTTCCGCCTGCACGACCTCGAGGTCGACGTCTTGAAGGCGCTCTACGAGAGCCTGATCGACCCGGCCCAGCGCCACGATCTGGGCGAGTACTACACTCCCGACTGGCTCGCCGCCCGGATGGTCCGCGAGGTCGTCTCCCAGCCGCTCGCCGCCCGCGTGCTCGACCCGGCCTGCGGCTCCGGCACCTTCCTCTTCCACGCCGTCCGCGCGCTGATGCGGGCCGCCGAGGATGCGGGTCTTCCCCCCGCCCAGGCGGTCCGCGAGGCCGCCCTGCGCGTCCGCGGCCTCGACGTCCACCCGGTGGCGGTCATCATCGCCCGGGTCACCTGGCTGTTGGCGCTCGGCGAGGCGGTCCGCGAGCGCGAGGGCGACCTGCACGTTCCGGTCTATCTGGGCGACGCGCTGCAGTGGAACCTCGCCCGGCTCGGCGAGGTCGAGGAGGTCATGGTGCCCGTCCCGGGCGAGGGGCCTCTCTACGTGCCGGCGAACGTGGCCGCCGACCAGGAGCGCTTCGAGACGGTGCTGGCGGTGCTCGCCGGTGCCCAGGAGCGGAAGGATCCGGTCGACCTCGTGAGCCGGCAGCTCGAGCGCTTGCCGGGACTGTCGGAGCGCGACCGTGCGGAGCTCGCCCGGACCTACGAGCGGTTGCTCGCCCTCGCCCGTGCCGACCGCGATCGGATCTGGCCCTTCGTCTTGCGCAACCTCGTCCGCCCGGTCTGGCTGTCGCGACCCGACCAGCGTGCCGAGATCGTGATCGGGAACCCGCCCTGGATCGCCTACCGCCATCTGAGCCCGACCCTGAAAGATCGGATGCGCGAGGCCTGCCAGGCCTACGGCCTCTGGGTCGGCGGCGTGCTCGCGACCCAGCAGGACGTGGCGGCGCTCTTCTGGGCCCGCGCCGCCGAGCGCTACCTGGCGCCGGGCGGTACGATCGCCTTCGTGCTCCCCTGGGAGGCGCTCAACGGACCCGCCTTCGCCCCGGTGCGGAATGGCGAGTTCGGCGCCGTCCGCGTGACGGTCCGATCGGCCTGGAGCCTCGAGGAGCTGCGCGAGCTCTTCCCCAATTCCGCCTGCGTCCTGATCGGCGAGCGCGACGCCCCGCCCGCGCCTTTGCCCGCGACCGTGCTGCGCTTCCGCGGCGACCTGCCGCGCCGCGACGCGAGCGAGGCCGAGGCAGAGGCGGTGCTGCGCGTC
Organism: Geminicoccaceae bacterium; assembly: GCA_023512415.1. Lineage (GTDB taxonomy): Bacteria > Pseudomonadota > Alphaproteobacteria > Geminicoccales > Geminicoccaceae > JANXAZ01. The sequence continues at coordinate 3,224 of JAILZQ010000082.1, forward strand.
GCCCGGGAGCCCTGGCCGCCGATCCGCGAGATGCGGGGACTCTCGCCCTACCGGGGCCGTTTCCGGAACGGTGCCACCATCTTTCCCCGCCGCTTCTTCTTCGTCGAACGGGAGGAGGGTGGCCGGCTCGGCACGAGCCCGACCGCACCGCTCCTGCGCGGCCGCCCCGGCGCCCTCGACAAGCCGCCCTGGAACGCGGTCGAGCCGCCGCGCGGGCCGGTCGAGCGGCGGTTCCTCCGCCCCGTGGTCCTGGGCGAGAGCGTCGCCCCCTTCCGCCTGCTGGAGACGCCCTTGGCCGTGATCCCGGTCGAGGACGGCCGGCTCCTCGACTCCGCCGCCGCGGCGGCGGCCGGCTTTCCCCATCTGGCCGCCTGGCTGCGCGATTGCGAGGCGAAGTGGGACCGCCACGCCCGCAGGCGCACCGACGGCCGCCCGCGGATGACCTTGCTCCAACGACTCGATCACATGCGAGGGCTGAGCAACCAGCTCGCCGTCGCCGGGCCGCGGGTCGTTTACAACGGGTCGGGCACTTTGATCAGTGCCGCCTCGTTATTGGATCGATCCATTGTAGTTGAGCATAAAGCTTATGTCACGCAATGTCGGAGTAAGGACGAAGCCGCGTATCTTCTTGCCGTGCTGAATGCGCGAGTCTTGCTCGACTTCGTCGCGCCCATGCAGACGAGAGGCTCGATCGGCCGCCGACATTTCGACATGCTGGTCTGGGAGCTGCCGATCCCGGAGTTCGACCCGGAGAACGCGCTGCACCGGGAGATCGCCGCCCTCGGTGCGGCGTGCGAGCGGACCGCGGCCGAAGTTGTGCTGCCGGAGGGTGGTTCGCCCCGCAAGCGCCGGGCGATCCGCGAGGCGCTGGCCGATGCGGTCCTCGCCGCCCGGGCCCAGACCCTGGTCACCCGGCTGCTCGCTGCGTGAGGCGGGCGAGCCGATGGCCGGCCCGCGCGACGCCCCGGAAAAAGTAGAGGGCCGGCCCGGAGGCCGGCCCTGGCGTCGATCGCGCGCAGTCGATCAGGCGCGTTCGCGGTAGTAGCGCTCGGCCCGGCGGGCGGCGGCCTTGGCCGCGTCCTTGGGGCTCATCTTGCCCGAGGCGGCATTCGCGAACATCTCGACCACCACGTAGTCGGCGAGCGTGGCGGCCGAGGCGTAGCCGAGCGTGCCCCGCCAGCCGTAATATTGCAGGTTGGCCGGGATCCGCTTGAACGGCGCGAGCTTCGGATCGGCGTCCCAGAAGGGCAGCTGCTCGAAGACTTGCATGGTCGGCTGCCAATAGCCGATGCAGCCGGTCTGCCAAGCCCCGTACTGCTCGGCTTCGAGCATGTGGGTGATGTAGACCTTGGCCGCGTTCGGATATTTGCAGTGCTTGAAGACGAAGGCCGAGACCACGGCGGCCGTGGCGGTCGGCTTGCCCGAGGGACCGATCGGCGGGATCGCGTGGTCCATGTCCTCGGCGATCGCTTGAACCTTGGGGTCTTTGCTGTTCTTCGCCGCGAAGTAGATCGAGATACCGTTGTGCGTCCAGCTGATCTCGTCCGCGAGGAAGGCCTTGTTGTTGCTCGGGTCGAGCCAGGCGAGCGTGCCCGGCACGAAGGTCTGGTAGAGCTCGCGGGCATATTCGAGGGCGGCCACGGTCTCCGGGCTGTCGAGGATCACCCGGTTCTTCTCGTCGACCACGGCACCCCCGAAGCCCCAGAGGATCCAATGCCAGGTGTTGCCGTCGCCGACCGCGTTGCCGAGGGCGAGCCCGCCCGCCTTGCCGGCCTCCTTGACCTTCCGGGCCATGTCGAGCATGCCCGGGAAGTCGGTCGGGAACTTCTCGTAGCCGGCCCGTTTGAGCCAGGAGATGCGGTAGTTCATGGCCCCGCCGCCCACACCCACCGGCACGGCGAGCCAGCGGCCGTCGCGGATGCAATATTTGGTCGGCGTGGGATACCAGCCGCCGTTCCGCTCGCCCAGATATTTGGCGACGTCGTCGAGCGGGATCACCTTGTCCGGATACTGGTGCGGGTCGTCGTACCAGCCCATGACGATGTCGGGGCCGCTGCCGATGCTCGCCGAGACCGCCATCTTCGGGCGGATGTCCTCCCAGCTCTCCCAGTCGATCTTGACCTCGACCCCGGTCTTCTGGGTGAACTTGGCGGTGTTCGCCTTCCAGATGTCCTCGTCGGGCTGGATGAACTTGGACGGCCGCATGAGCCGGAGCGTGGCACCTTTCTCGATCTTGAAGTCGGGTGCCGGCACGTCCTTGATCGGCAATTGCGCCAGCACGTCGCGGTTCCAGAAACTGCCGAGAGCGACGGCGCTGGCGCTCAAGATCAGCGCGTCGCGGCGGGTGTAGCTCGTCATCTTCGCTCGCCCCCCAAGGTCGGTGCGACGGTAGCGCCGGCCGACCCGGCGTCCGTTCGTCCGGGGAAGATGGCGCAGCGCCGGCCGCTTAGCAATCCGCGCTTGAGCCGGAGCGCGCCCGCGAAAAAATCAGACCCGGCGCCAAGGCGGGCCGCCGGGCGCGCTGGCGGGGCACCGGGCGAGGGGGTATCTCGACCGCCGGGACCGGCGGGGCGCACCGACGGTGCGTCCCGCGATCTGCAGGGAGGTCGTGTCGATGAAACGGATCCTGTTGGGGGCGACCGCGCTCGCCTCGCTCGCCCTCGCGCTCGCGGCCGAGGCCGCCGAGAAGCTCAAGATCGGTGTGACCGCCACGCTCGAGGGCACCTACACGGTGCTCGGCGAGGACGGCATGCGCGGCTTCGAGCTCGCGCTGCGGAAGTGGAACCGGAAGGCCGGCGGCAAGGACCTCGAGATCGTCGTCGCCTCGACCGACGCGACGCCGGATTCGGCGATCCGCGCGGTCCGGAAGCTCGTCGAGCAGGACAAGGTCGATCTCGTGATCAGCCCGCTCTCGGGCTCGGAGGGCATCGCGGTCCGCGACTACGCCCACACCCGGCCGCAGATGACCTTCGTCAACGCCGCTTCGGGCGCGATGGAGACGACCTTCGTCAACCCGGCACCCAATTTCTTCCGCTGGAACATGGACGGTGCCCAGTGGCAGGCCGGTCTCGGTGATTACATCTACAAGAACAAGGGCTACCGCAAGATCGCCACGGTCGGTGAGGACTACTCCTTCGTCTACACCCAAGTGTTCGGCCTCGCGGTCGAGTTCTGCGGCCTGGGCGGCCAGATCACCCAGCGCTTCTGGGTGCCGCTCGGCACCAAGGACTTCGCCTCGATCATCGCCGCTTTGCCGGACGACGTGGACGCCGTCTATCTCGGCCTGGGCGGCGCCGATGCCGTCAACTTCTTGAACCAGTACGCCCAGGCCGGCGGCAACGCCAAGATCGTGGGCGGCTCGATCATGGTCGACCAGACGGTCCTGTCCTCCAAGGGGCGCGCCAAGGAGATCTTGAAGGGGGCGGTGGCCGCCTCGGGCATGGCCGACACTTGGGAGGATCCGCGCTGGCAGGCTTTCGTGAAGGCCTACCAGGACGCCTTCCCGCCGGACAAGCGGTTCGCCTCGCCCTCGCTGTTGGCCGTCAACTACTACAATTCGGCCTCGGCCACGTTCACCACGCTCGACAAGATCAACGGTGATCTGTCCGACGGCCACAAGAAGTTCCGCGAGACCATGGCCAAGCTCGAGCTGGATGCGCCGAACGGCAAGATCCGGCTCGACGAGAACCGCCAGGCGATCGGCACGAACTTCGTGACCGAGGTGGTCGAGGACGCCCAGGGCAACCTGGTGAGCAAGGTCGTGAAAGTGGTCGAGAACGTCAACCAGACGCTCGGCCTGCCGCTCGACAAGTTCAAGGCGCTCGGGCTGCCGAGCCGGACCAACCCGGAGTGCAAGAAGTACTGAGACCTGCTTGCCGGTCGGTCGGCCGCCCGGCCGACCGACCGGCCCTTCGCCCGTGGGGCGGTCCGCGTGACCGATCCCGCCCGGCCGCCGGTCCGGGACCGGCGGGCGCGACCTCTTGCGCGGGCCCGACGGCTCGGCGATCCAGGGCGCCGAGGAACCGCGAGCGCCGAGCAGGGAGGCTGGGGGTGAGCAGCGCGCTGGCGATCTGTCACGGACCGTTCGGCCGGGCCTGTCTCTACCGGATCGACCGGCCGTTCGTGACCCACGCCCATCGTGAGGGCCATCTCGTCTTCCACGTCGGCGGCGCACCGGCCACCCTCGTGGTCGACGGCCGACCGTTCCCGGTCGGGCCCGGGACGGCGGTGGCGATCGATCCTTGGCAGCCGCACGCGCATCGGCCGATCGCCCCGGCGGCCGAGGGGACGTTCCTCGTGCTCTACGTCCGCCCGGCCTGGTTCCTCGAGGCGAGCCGCCGGGCCGCCGTGGCCCTGCGCTTCGGCTCCAACGGGATCGCGCTGTCGCCGCCGCTCGTCCGCAGCGTCGCCCGGGTGGCCGGGCTCCTGGTCGAGCCCTGCCCGGCCGGCCAGCTGGCGAACGAGCTTTCGGCCCTCGTCCAGGATTGCTTCGACCACAGCTGGGAGAGTCGGGCCGGGGCCCCGCCGCGGGCCGAGCGGGTGCTGCTCGACTTCCGCATCCGCAAGGCCTTGAAGCTGATCGGCGCCCGCCTCGACGGTGAGCTGCCCTTCGACCGGGTGGCGCGCGACGCGGGGCTTTCCCGGCCGCATTTCTACAAGATGTTCAAATCGCAACTCGGGGTCACGCCGGCCGTCTACCTCAACACGCTGCGGGTGGAGTGCGCGCTCGAGCAGCTCACCGGCACCCGCCGCTCGGTCACCGAGATCGGCCAGGAGCTCGGCTTCACCTGTCAGTCGAGCTTCACCCGCTTCTTCGCCGCCCATGTCGGTCTCGTCCCGACCGATTACCGCCGCCGGGCGCGGCTGCTCTGAGCCGGGCGAATTCCAGACTCGAGGCTATGGGCGGCCGGCCGCGGCCGGGCGATAGTGAGCCGGCGGCCGGCGAAGGCGGGAGGCGAGCGGACGTGGCGCGGGCGGGCGCGATGGCGACGGGGGAGCCGGGTGCGGAGGGCGGCGGCCTCGCCCGTCGGGTCGAGCGCCATCCTCTGGCGGCGCTCCTCCTCGCCCTCGCCATCGTCCTTTTCCTCTGGCTCGTGCTGGCCGACTGGCCCGAAGAGCTCGAGCGCTGGCTCGGCCGGAAGCGGGTCTTCGTGAGCGCGCTCTTCAACGGGATCACCCTCGGTGGGCTCTATTTCCTCGTGGCGACCGGCTTCACGCTGATCTTCGGGCTCATGCGCAACGTCAATCTGGCGCACGGCTCGCTCTACTTGTTCGGCGGCTATCTCGCCTACAGCACCGTCCAAGCGACCGGCCTCTGGCTACCGTCCTTCCTCGTCGCCTTCGTGCTGGTGGCGATCGTGGGCCTCCTCCTCCAGGTCCTGGTCTTCCGCCACATGGAGGGCCAGGAGCTGCGCCAGACGCTCGTGACGATCGGCCTTTCGATCGTCTTCGCCGACCTCATGCTCTGGGTCTGGGGCGGCGACTTCTACCAGATCCCCACCCCGGAATGGCTCGCGGGGCCGATCGACACGCCGATCGTGCTCGACGTCCGGCCGAACGGCGAGGCGGTCTATCTGCGCTACCCGCGGGTCCGGCTCGTGATCTTCGCGGCCTCCGTGGTGATCGGCGTGCTCCTCTGGCTCGCCATCAACAAGACCAGGGTCGGGATGCTGATCCGCGCCGGGGTCGACGATCGCGAGATGCTCGCGGCCTCGGGCGTGCCGATCCAGCTCCTCTTCGCCCTCGTCTTCGCCTTCGGCGCCGGGCTCGCCGGGATGGCCGGGGTGGTGGGCGGCACCTTCCAGTCCATCTCGCCGGGCGAGGACACCCGCTTCCTCTTGGCCTCCCTCGTCGTGGTGATCGTGGGCGGGCTCGGCTCGATCCCCGGGGCCGCCCTCGGCGCCCTGTTGATCGGCCTCGCCGAGCAGTTCGGCTCGGTCTACCTGCCCACCTACGCGATCGTCTTCTCCTTCTTGATCATGGTCCTGGTCCTGGCGTTCCGCCCGCAGGGCCTTTTGTCGGTGCGCTGAACGATGGCCGTGGCGCGCCCGGGCCTGCCTGCCGCCACCACCGCGGGCGAGACCGCGGGCGGGATCCCGCCTTCGGCCTGGATCACCGCCCTCGTCCTCGTGATCATGCCGGCGCTCGCCTCGGATTTCTTCCTCGTCCAGGTGTTCGGCTGGGCCCTCGTGCTCGGCACGATCGCCCTCTCGCTGCAGTTCCTCGCGGGCTACGGCGGCATGGTGAGCCTCGTGCAGATGACCGTGGCCGGCTTCGCGGGCTACATGGTGGCGATCCTCGGCACCTCGGGCCTGACCCAGATCAGCTTGGGTTGGCCCTTCTGGCTCGCCGTGCCGGTGGCGATCCTGTTGGCCGTGCTCTTCGGCACGCTCTCGGGGGCGCTCGCGGTCCGCACCGCCGGCATCTACACGATCATGATCACCCTCGCGATCGCCGCCGCCTTCTTCTACTTCACCCGGCAGAACGAGACCGTCTTCGGCGGCTTCCTCGGCTTCAACGGCGTGCGGGCGCCGGTCTTCTGGGGGATCGACTGGCGCTCGCCCGTGCCCTTCTACTATCTCTGCTTGGGGTGGGCGGCGATCGCCTGGGGGCTCGTCGTCTGGGTGGTCCGCGCCCCCTTCGGCCTCGCGCTCCAGGGCATCCGCGACAATCCGCGGCGGATGGCTGCCCTCGGCTTCGACGTCACCGCGCACCGGATCGCGGCCTACGCCTTCGCCGCCTTCCTGGCCGCCCCGGCCGGCATCCTCTTGACCTGGATGAACGGCCAGATCGCCCCCGGCACGGTCGGGATCGGCCCGGTGATCGACATCCTGGTGATCGCGGTCGTGGGCGGCCTCGGCCGGCCGATCGGCCCGTTCATCGGCGCCCTCCTCTACGTGCTCCTGCGCATCTTCGCCCTCGACGCGCTCGTCGCCCTCGGGCTTTCCGGCCAGCGCTTCCAACTCTTGATCGGCCTCGGCTTCCTCGTGACCGTCCTCTTCTCGCCGGACGGTATCCTGGGTCTGTGGGAGCGCGCGCGGCACCGCTGGAGCGCGCCCCTGAACCGGGGAGGGCGCTGATGGCCCGGGCGATCGCCGAGCGGCTCTCCGCCACGGGCACGGTCAACGCGCTCGAGCTCCGGGGTGTCACCAAGCGGTTCGGCGCGCTCTTGGCGCTCGACGACGTGACCTTGAGCGTGCGGCCGGGCGAGCGGCGGGCGATCCTCGGCTCGAACGGCGCCGGCAAGACGACGCTCTTGAACTGCATCACCGGCGACTTCCCGGCGAGCTCGGGCACGATCCGCTTCTTCGGCGAGGACGTGACCCGCTTCCCGGCGCACGAGCGGATCCGCCGCGGCCTGCGCCGGACCTACCAGATCTCGCTCCTGTTCGGCGGGCTCTCGGTCCTCGACAACGTCTATTTGGCCTGCCTGGGTGTCAGCCGCGGCCGCTTCTCGCTGCTGCGCCCGCGCCGCGACGACGCCCTGGTCGAGAGTGCCCGGGCGTTGGTCCACGCCGTCCATCTCGACGAGGTCGCCGAGAAGAAGGTGGCCGAGCTCGCCCACGGCCAACAGCGCCAGCTCGAGGTGGCCTTGGCGCTCGCGGGAGCGCCGCGCTTCTTGCTGTTCGACGAGCCGGCGGCCGGGCTCTCGCCCGCCGAACGCGCCGACCTCGTGGCGATCCTCCAGGGTCTGCCGGCGCACATGGGCTACGTGATCATCGAGCACGACATGGACGTGGCGCTCCGGGTGGTCGAGAGCGTCACGCTCATGCACGAGGGGCGGATCTTCAAGGAGGGCACGCCCGAGGAGATCGAAGCCGACCCCGAGGTCCAAGAACTCTATTTGGGGCACGGCCGTGGCTGAGCTGCGTCGTCCCGCGGGCCCGGCCGTCCTCGTGGTGCGCGGCCTGCACGTCCATTACGGCCGCTCGCACGCGCTCCAGGGCGTCGACCTCGAGCTGCCGCGCGGGGTACTCGGCGTGGTCGGCCGCAACGGGATGGGCAAGACCACGCTCTGCCAGGCGATCATGGGCCTCGTCCCGGCGAGCGCCGGCTCGATCCGCTTCAAGGGCGAGGAGCTCGTGGGCCGCAGCCCGACCGAGATCGCCCGCCTCGGCATCGGCTACGTCCCGCAGGGCCGCCGGCTCTGGCGCTCCTTGACGGTCGACGAGCACCTGCAGCTCGTGGCCGGCACCGGGCGGGGCCGCGGGCCCTGGTCGATCGAGCGGATCTACGAGACCTTCCCGCGCCTGGCCGAGCGCAAGCACAACGGCGGCGCCCAGCTCTCCGGCGGCGAGCAGCAGATGCTGGCGATCGCCCGGGCGCTGTTGCGCAACCCCGAGCTCCTGGTCATGGACGAGCCCACCGAGGGGCTCGCCCCGGTGATCGTCGAGCAGGTGGAAGAGCTCCTGCATCGGCTCGGCGAGGAGGGCGAGATGGCCGTCCTCGTGGTCGAGCAGAACATCGCGGTCGCCACCGCGGTCGCCGAGCGGGTGGCGATCATGGTCAACGGCCGGGTGTTCCGGGTCATGGAGAGCGCCCGGCTCGCCGCCGACCGCGACCTGCAGCAGCGCCTGCTGGGCGTCGGCCGGCACGCCCACGAGGACCTCGAGGCCACGGCCACGGAGCCCGCGGCCGAGGCGCAAGAGGCCGGCCGCCGCCCGGCCGCGGCGCGCGGGCCGCGCAAGGTCTGGATCTCCAACCCCACACCACCCACCCGCTGGTCGCAGCCGGCGAGCCTCGCCCGGATCGAGGCCACCGCGCGCCTGCTCTCCGCCGGCGAAGGGCTCGCCGCCCTCGAGCGGGCCCGCGAGCCCACACCCTTGCGGCCGCTCGCCGCCACGGGTGAGCCCGTGGTGCTGGTGGTCGGCACGCTCGACACCAAGGGCGAGGAGCTGCGCTTCGTGCGCGACCAGATCCGCGAAGCCGGGCTTTCGACCCGGCTCGTCGACCTCTCGACCTCGGGCAAGCCCTCCTCGGCCGACGTCCCGCCGCAGCAGGTGGCGCTCTTCCACCCGCAGGGGCCGACCGCCGTCTTCACCGGCGATCGCGGCCGGTCGGTCGCGGCGATGGCCGAGGCGTTCGTCCACTGGATCCGCCGCCAGGAGGGGATCGCCGGGATCATCGCCGCGGGCGGCTCGGGCGGCACCGCACTGGCCACGCCGGCGATGCGCGAGCTGCCCGTGGGCGTGCCCAAGGTCATGGTCTCGACCATGGTGGCGGGCGACGTCCGCCGCTTCGTCGAGGCCTCCGACATCGTGCTGGTCCCGGCGGTGACCGACGTCCAGGGCCTCAACCGGGTGAGCCGCGAGATCCTGGGCAACGCCGCGCACGCGCTCGTGGGCATGGTGAAGCACCGGCTCGAGGCCCGGGCGCGGGCGGCGCGCGGCCCCGCCCGGCCCGATCTGCCGGCCGTGGGCCTCACCATGTTCGGGGTCACCACCCCGGCCGTGCAGCGGATCACCCAGGCCTTGCGCGGCGAGGTCGACTGCCTCGTCTTCCACGCCACCGGAACGGGCGGGACGGCGATGGAGAAGCTGGTCGAGAGCGGCCAGCTCGTGGGCGCCATCGACCTCACCACGACCGAGATCGCCGATCTGCTCGTGGGTGGCGTGCTGGCCTGCACGGAAGACCGGCTCGGTGCCTTCATCCGCACCCGGCTGCCCTATATCGGGGCGCCCGGGGCGCTCGACATGGTCAATTTCGGCCCGCCCGAGACCGTGCCGGCGGCTTTCCAGGGCCGGCTGTTCTACCGCCACAACCCGAACGTGACGCTGATGCGCACCACGGCCGAGGAGTGCGCCCGGATCGGCCGCTGGATCGCCGAGAAGCTCAACCGGATGGACGGCCCGGTCACCTTCTTCCTGCCCGAGGGCGGCCTCTCCGCCCTCGACGCGCCGGGCCAGCCCTTCTTCGACCCCGAGGCCGATCGGGCGCTGTTCGACACGCTCGAAGCGCTCGTCCGGCCGACCGGCCAGCGCCGGCTGGTCCGGCTGCCGCTGCACATCAACGATCCGGCCTTCGCGGACGCGGTGGTGCGGGCCTTCCGGGCCCAGCACGGGACCCTGCTGCGCCGCCGGGCGACGCGGTGAGGAGCATGGCGAGGATCCCTCGGGCCACGATCCTGGAACGACTGCGGGCGATGGCGGCGCGCGGCGAGCCGATCGTCGGCGGCGGTGCCGGCACCGGCATCTCCGCCAAGAGCGAGGAGGCGGGCGGGATCGACCTGATCGTCATCTACAATTCCGGCCGCTACCGGATGGCCGGACGCGGCTCCTTGGCCGGGCTCATGCCCTATGGCGACGCGAACGCGGTCGTCCTCGAGCTCGCAGCCGAGGTCCTGCCGGTAGTGAGGAACACGCCCGTGCTCGCGGGCGTGTGCGCGACCGACCCGTTCCGGAACATGGACCTGTTCCTCGACGAGCTCGCCCGGCTCGGCTTTTCGGGTGTGCAGAACTTCCCGACCGTGGGGCTGATCGACGGCACCTTCCGGCAGAACCTCGAAGAGACCGGCATGGGCTACGGCCTCGAGGTCGAAATGATCCGCCTCGCCCGTGAGAAGGACTTGCTCACGAGCCCCTACGTCTTCTCGGCCGAGGACGCCCGGGCGATGGCGGAAGCCGGGGCGGACCTCCTTGTCTGCCATCTGGGGCTCACCACGGGCGGGACGATCGGGGCACGGACCGCGATCGCCCTCGCCGAGGTGCCGGGGCTGGTCGACCGCTGGGCCGAGGCCGCGCTCGCGGTCCGGCCGGACCTGCTCGTGCTGGTCCACGGCGGGCCGGTCGCCACGCCCGAGGAGGCCCGCTTCGTGCTCGAGCGGTGCCGGCATGGCCACGGCTTCTACGGCGCTTCCTCGATGGAGCGGCTGCCGGTGGAGCGGGCGATCGCCGAGGAAGTCCGGAAGTTCAAATCGATCCTCCGACCCGAGGGACGGGCGGAGAACGGGAGGCAGGGTGGATGAGCGCGCAGGCTTGGGGCCAACTGATCCTCTGGCTGATCGTCGCCATCATCGTCATCGCGGTCGTCGTCTATCTCTTGAACCTCCTCTACCGGCGCTCGTCCAAGGAGGTCTCGTTCGTCCGGACGGGTCTGTTCGGCGAGAAGGTGGTGATCAACGGCGGCGCCTTCGTCTTCCCGTTCGTGCACGAGGTGACGCCGGTCAACATGAACGTCCTGCAGCTGCAGGTCGTGCGCGAGCGCGAGGACGCGGTCATCACCAAGGACCGGATGCGGGTCGACGTGGATGCCGAGTTCTACGTCCGGGTGGCGCCCACCAAGGAGGCCGTGGCCTTGGCCGCGGCCACGCTCGGCCGCAAGAGCCTCGAGCCCGAACGGCTGCACGCGCTGCTTTCGGGCAAGCTCGTCTCGGCCCTGCGCTCGGCCGCCTCCGAGATGACCATGCAGGAGATGCACGAGCGGCGGGCGGAGTACGTGGCGCGGGTGAAGGCCGCCTGCGAGGAAGCGCTCGTCCAGAACGGGCTCGTGCTGGAATCGGTCGCGATCACCGACCTCGACCAGACCGACCTCGAATTCTTCAACCCCTCCAACCGCTTCGACGCCGAGGGCCTGACCCGGCTGATCGAGGAGATCGAGGAGCGCCGGAAGCTCCGGAACGACATCGAGCAGGACTCGATGATCGCGATCCGCACGCGCAACCTCGAGGCCGAGAAGCAGGCCCTCGCGATCGAGCAGGAGAGCGAGGCGGCCCGGCTCGAGCAGCAGCGCGAGGTCGAGTTCCGCCGTGCCGCCCAGCGGGCCGAGATCGCCCGTGAGCGGGCGCGCCGCGAGACCGAGGCCGAGGAGGCGGCGATCGCCGCGCGCGAAGCGGTCGAGAAGGCGCGGATCGCGCAGGAGCGGGCGCTCGCCGAGGCGCGGATCGAGGCCGAGCGGACCACCCGCGAGCGGGAGATCGAGCGGCAGAAGGCGATCGAGGCGGCCGAGATCGCCGCCCGCGAGGCCGTGGAGAAGGCGCGGATCGCCCAGGAGCTCGAGGTCACCGAGGCCAAGATCGCCTCGGAAGAGGAGACCAGGCGGCGGGAGATCGAGCGCGAGCGGGCCCTCGAGGCCGCCGCGATCGCCGCCAAGGAGGCGGTCGAGAAGGCGCGGATCGCGCAAGAGCTCGAGGTCGAGCAGGCCAAGATCAAAAGCGAAGAAGAGACCCGCAGGCTCGAGATCGAGCGGCAGAAGGCGCTGGATGCGGCCGAGATCGCCGCCCGCGAGGCGACCGAGAAGGCCCGGATCGCCCAGGAGAAGGCGGTCACCGACGCGCGGATCGCGACCGAAGAGGCGATCCGCCAGCGCGAGATCGCCCGCCAGCTCGCCATCGAACAGGCCGAGATCGCGGCCCGCGAGGCGGTCGAGCGGCTCAAGATCGCCGAGGCCGGCAAGG